>CAZRTG010000014.1:0-33543 GCA_964602895.1 uncultured Wenzhouxiangellaceae bacterium | reverse complement strand
ATATCGTACAGGCCGCCTTTGCCGACGATTTGATCCTCGAAATTCACACCAATGGCTCCGGCATCAATAATGCGACCGATGTTCTCAGTCAGCACCTCCGGATCACGAGCATAGCCGCCCTCGATATCGACGCTGACGGGCAGTGACGTTGCGTTCGCAATGCGCCGGACATTGGCCTCGACCAGATCAAAGGGTGTGGTTTCACCATCCTTGAAACCGTGGGCATCGGCCACGGCCCAACTGCTCGTGGCGATGGCTTTCGCACCGGCCTTTTCCACCGCTTTGGCACTGCCGGTATCCCAGATATTGTAAAGCAGCACAGGAGCGCCTTTGATATGCATTTCCTTGAATTGACGGACTTTACTGACTTGATTCATGGTCTTTCTCCTGGGAACAAAGCCAATTGAATATGCCTTATTTACATCGTTTACAGGTCAAGCTGCAATAACGTGGATGAAGTCCGGCCACATCTCTTGCTATAAACTGACGTCCTTGGCCATTATCAGAACAGAGATTCAATCATGCCACCTCTATTTGAAACTCCCTGGCACGTTGCCAGTGCCGCTGAATGTAATTTCTATCACACCACCGATATTCCTGGCCACGGCCTGGTTGAGGGTCAGTGGGACTTGCGCGCAAGCGTGGATGAATACCTGGGGCATTACGATTTCAGTGGCCAACGTGTGCTTGAAATCGGCCCTGCTACCGGTTTCCTGACGTTTGAGATGGAGAAAACAGCCGCTGAAGTGGTGGCGGTTGAATTGCCCATGGACCGCGGCTTCTGGAATGCGGTGCCCTATGAAAGTCTTGGATTGGCACGGCGTGATGAAGCCTGGACCGAATCCGAACAACAGTTTTTTGAACACATTGGCGGTATTCGCAAAGGCTTTTGGTATTGCCACAAACAATTCCAGTCAAAAGCCAGGGTGCATTACGGCAATTCTGAAAACCTGACCGATGAATTGGGCAGCTTCGATGTCGCTTTGCTGGCCGCGGTGTTGCTGCATACCCGTTCGCCCGTCAGCATTCTGGAAAGCTGTGCGCGGCGGGTGACCAAAAGCATCATCATTACCGAAATGCATCTGCCTGAACTGGGTGAAGGCCCGGTCTGCTCGCTGGTACCCACCATGGATAATAATGCCTGGGACACCTGGTGGCGTTTTACGCCAAGGTTTTTTACCCAGTTCCTTGAAGTACTGGGTTTTACCGAACACCAGTACACGTTTCACAAACAACAGGCCTTCGGCCACTGGCATGATATGTACACCATTGTGTCATCACGCCCGGATTGAGCCGGGCGATTGTCAGGCCAGGCAACACAGCCCTTCGTCTATAACGACCTTACTGCAGCTTCCATGTCTGCTTCGAACTGCAGACTTTCCCGATCCCGGTAGATGGTCGCCAATGCCAGGGTTTTTCCATCCTTGATAAAACGCGCGCTGAAATCATATTTTGCCGGATCGCCATCGGTTTCAATACGGTCCCATTGCTCGGCATGGCCGCTGTAATTGATGGTGGCATCGTAGTGCTGGCTCCAGAAAAAGGGCAGGTCAGTGAATTTTTCCATCCCGCCCAGTATATTGCGGGCAGCGGTCTGCCCCTGGCGCTGTGCCACTGCCCAGTGCTCAACCCGGATGGCTTGTCCGCTATGAGGGTCCGGCCAGCGTGCAATATCCCCTGCGGCATAAACATTGGCCGCACTGGTTTGCAGGTAGCTATTGACCCGAACACCCCGGTCAATTTCCAAACCGGCCGCTTCAGCCAGTGTCAGGTTGGGCCGCACGCCAACGCCGATCACCACCAGGTCGGCGGCTATTTGCTCGCCATTCTTTAACACCACATGGTCGGTTGTCACGGCTGTCGCCGTTTGTTCGAGATGAAAATTCACCCCTTTGTCCTGATGCAGATTCAGTACAAATTGGCCCAGTACATCTCCCAGGATTCGTGCCATGGGCACGGCTTCGGGTGCCACCACGTGGACTTCCAGATCCAGCGCACGCAAGGAAGCGGCGACTTCCAAACCAATGAAACTGGCACCCATTACCACCGCACGTTTTGCGCCTGCTTTGGTTGCCTGGATGATGGCCCGTGCATCATCCAGTGTGCGCAAATAAAAGACATGTGGCAGATCGCTGCCTGGAAATGACAGGCGCACGGGCTCGGCGCCCGTCGCCAGCAGCAGCGCACCGTATTCAAGTTCGCTGCCATCCTCAAGACCAATCAATTGCCGCTGTGTGTCGAGCGACTTTACGCGGGTGGCCAGACGCAAGGTGATGTTGTTATCGGCAAAAAACTGCTCGTTACGGAGTGGTATCCAGCTTTCCTTTGCAGTGCCTGCCAGATAATCCTTGGAGAGATTGGGCCGGTCACAGGGCAAGGCATTGTCGGCACTGAGCAAGGTTACGGGGCCGGCATAGCCTTGCTTGCGCAGCACTTCAGCAGCCGCTTCGCCCGCTGCACCCCCGCCGACTATAACGACGGATGAAGGTGAAGCCGCCGGCTGGTCTGGAGCCGGTGTTGACCGTTTGGCACCCACATAAACCCGGCCATCACGGATTTCAACCTGCCAGCACGGTAACGCGCTCAGTGCCGGTGCCTGGGCCGCACCACTGTGCAAATCAAAACAGGCGTGGTGCCACGGGCAGCGTATGGTATCGTCGACCACCAAACCTTTGAACATTGGTCCGTGATAGTGCGTACACCAGGCGCCAATTGCATGGATCGTGTCACCACGCCGTACCAGAAGGATATCGTCATCACCCAGATATCCACCAAAAGGAATGCCTTCCTGCAATTCACTTTCAGCTATTCCTGCACTGAGATCCGGTCCCAGTGGTTTTTTGTCTTTGCCTGCCATGAGTTTCTCCGCCAAATGCTGATTCTTGGAAACCAATTGCCAATTACCATTCCAGTATAACAATTGAAGAGGTATTTCCAATGCTTAATTATGATACGAAAAGCAGAATCCTGCATAGGGTGATGGTTTACGAAAACGGGCAGCAGGAGGAGCAAGCTGCGTTTGCAGGTGGATGGTCTACTGCGGACAGTGGCCGGATTGCCTGGTTTGCGCGCGGCATAGATACGGCCCGGTGCAAGATTCCGACACCGCCAGAATTGGACTGAGTGATGCTGCTTCAGTCAGGTTTCTGGATCAACGCTTTGAGCATCAACCAGATAACCGAGGGTCGTAGCATACGGCCCGTCAATGACCACAGTTCTTTGCCGCCAATCTCAACCGTACACGGCATGGCGTTGGCTACGCCGGACAGGATCAGTACGCCATCTTCGGTTTTGGATTTCCGAATCTCAACGCCGAGCTTAATGGCTGGTGTTTTTACGAGCATGTCTCAAGCCTCCGTCAGTAAGTCATTCGAATGACAGTAAACGATAATGCCATGCCAAAGTCCAACAAATAGTTGTTTTTATACACAAATACAAGTTGTAAACCGGGATCCTGTGAACGGCTATACAACTGACTGGCTCAGTCAATTTTGCGCAATTCCTGCAGCAGCTGTTGTACACCCAGACTGATGTGTGCGCGTTTGCGACGCATGATGTAAATGGGATTTGACCAGTTTTCTTCCCCCAGGTCGCGACACAACAAGCCTGGCATGGCCTCGGATAACGAACGTGGCAGAATGGCGAGATAGTCAGACTGTTTTAGTGCCGTTAAAACAAACAATACCGATGTGGTCATAATCCCCGGCTGGGGCGGGTTTACCCCGGCGGCCCCAAAGGACTCTTCAATCGCAGCCTGTAACCAACCGGTGTTTCTGCCCAGGACCCAACGGCAGTCTTTGAGATCGGCCAGCGTCCTGGCTTTCTTCAACTGTGGATGATTCTTGCGACCGGTAACACCCCAGGATTCTTTACCGATGGGTTCAACCAGAATGCTGTCATCGGGTTTTTCGGTTTGTGAAGAAATGGCCAGATCAATGGCACCGCGGTGCAGGGCTGCAACAAATTGCTGATCAATCCCGGCTTCGATGTCAATTCGCAGCCGTGGATGTGATTCGGCAAATTTTACAACCTGTCGTCCCACCTCCGATGTGGCAGAAATCGGGCTGAGCCCAATGACCAGTTTGCCGCGTTCAAGACCCAGTTCGGCGGCAGCAGCGGACTTCAGACGGCCGGAACTGGCAATGATGTCACGGGCATGTTCCGCCACGGTTTCGCCCAGTCGGGTAGCGGTCATGCCGCGTGCTTCACGTTCAAACAGTTTGCCACCCAAAGAGTCTTCAAGCCGGGCCAGGCTTTTCGACAGGGCTTGTTGAGTCAGGCCCACTCTCGAAGCTGCGCTGGTCAGGCTGCCGGTTTCAATGACGGCCAAAACATGTTCCAGTTGTCTGAGTTCCATGCTTTAAGACAACCATGATTTGCGGTTTATTACAATCTATAGTTGATGCTTTGTTGTGGTTCTGAAGAGCCATTACAGGCGGGAATTCTTTTTTTGTCCCAAATTTCCGTACCTGTCGTGTCGCTCAGGGCATGGCACAATGGCAGTCGCTGATCGAACAGGGAGTTGTGAATGCATCAATATTTAAAAGCAGTTTGCCTGCTGCCGGGACTGCTGTGCGGTGGCAGCACCTGGGCACAGCAGCCACCCGATGCATCACAAATCGTGCGTGATTTGATCGATCACTGGCGCGGGCTGTCTTCGTATTCCGAAATGACCATGACCATTCATCGCCCGGATTGGGAGCGAACCATGTCCATGCAATCCTGGACGAAAGGCGAAAAGCATACCCTGGTGCGCGTTACCGAACCGCAGAAAGACCGCGGTAATGGCACTTTGATGATCGATAACAACATGTGGAGTTTCAGCCCCAAGGTCAATCGGGTCATCAAGATTCCGTCCTCGATGATGAACCAGAGCTGGATGGGCTCCGATTTCACCAACAAGGACATCTCACGCTCGGATGACATCGTTGATCAGTATGAGCACACCCTGCTCGGTACAACGCAGGTCGATGGCCACACGGTGTATGAAATTCAATCCGTACCGTATGAGGATGCAGCGGTGGTATGGGGCAAGGAAGTGCTCAAAGTACGGGATGACAAAGTGCTGATAGAGCAGGAATTTTATGACCAGGATGGCAAGCTGGTGAAGAAGCTGACCTCTTTGAAAATAGGTGATATGGGTGGTCGGACGGTGGCCATCATACAACGCATGGGCAAGGTGGAAGAGCCGGATAACTGGACCGAAGTACAGATAGATGCCGTCGATTACGATGTCGAATTAAATGACAACATCTTCACCCAGTCCAATTTACGCAACCCGCGTCACTGACCGGTGCTGATGAATATCACCCTGCGATTGGCCTGGCGTAACCTGTGGCGTTATCCGCGTCGCACCTGGTTGACCACAGGCGCGATGATTTTTTCCAATGTGTTGCTGGTGTTCATGATTTCCATGCAAACCGGCATGTACGGTTTGATGATCAACAACAGCCTGGAAGCCCTCACAGGCCATCTGCAGATACAGGCCCCCGGTTACATCGATGACCAGAAAATGCGCCAGGTGGTGCCGGATGCGGTGTCGCTGGCGGCGTCCTTACGTGCCACCTTGCGCGATGAACTGGAACCTTCAAGCGTAGCGGCCCGTGCAGCGGCCTTTACTTTGGTATCCAGTGCAGACCGCAGTTATGGCATTCAACTGTTGGGGGTGGAGCCACAATTTGAGCCCAAGGTTTCCAGCCTGCCCGGATTGACGCGGCAGGGTCGGTATCTAAATGATACCAATGCAGCTGAAATCGTCATCGGCTCGGTGCTGGCGCGGAATCTGCAGGTCAGGTTGGGTGATGAACTGACCATTCTGGGCAGTGGTTATGATGGCTCCATCGCGGCCGGCATCGTCACCATTGTCGGCATATTCGAGGCCGGCAGTACCGACCTCGATCGCAGTATTGCCGAAGTGCCCATAGGCTATTTTCAGGATACGTTTGATATGCGGGGCGCTGCTCATCAAATCGTTATCAATACCGGCGATTACAGCCGTGCCGATGCCGTCATGCAGCAAGTGAAGGCCTTGTTGCCTGCCAACAGCAAACTGGTGGTGCATGACTGGAATGCGCTGCAACCGGGCCTGAAACAGGCCATACAGGCCGATATCGGTGGTGCGGTATTCATGTACGGCATCCTGGTCATTCTGGTGGCTTTCAGTGTATTGAACACGCAGCTGATGTCGGTGCTGGAACGCACACGTGAATTTGGCATCATCATGTCCCTGGGCCTGACACCGGGCCGTCTGGGCAGGCTGGTCATGCTGGAAGCCAGTTTGATGGGTTTGTTGGGTCTGGTAGGTGGCGCAGTAATCGGTGGTCTGATTACTGCAGCAACATCCAAATCCGGTATTTACATTCCGGGTATGGAAGAAATGGCCGGGCAATTCAATCTCCCCTCCAGGCTGTATCCCAGGCTTTCGTTGTTCTCCATGTTGATGGGCCCATCCGTGGTATTCGTGTTTACCTTGCTGGCAACGATATACCCGGCCATGCGAATGTATTGGTTACAACCGGTACAGGCAATGAGGGCTGCGTGAGTGAAAAACATTCTGCCCATCGTCTCCAAGCTGGCCTGGCGCAATTTGTGGCGCAATCACCGCCGTACCCTGGTGATGGTCAGTGCCATTGCAGTGGGTGTCTGGGCGATGATTTTCATGACGGCGCTGATGCGCGGCATGGTCAATGAAATGGTGGTTGACGGCATTCGTGCCTTACCCGGCCATGTGCAAATGCACCACCCCGGCTTTCGCGATGACCCCGGCATCAACAAATTGCTGGAAATGCCCGATTCCCGGATTACTGCCCTGTTTGATTCACAGAATTTCGATGCCTGGGCCAGCCGCATCAAGGTGCCTGCTGTGATCACCAGTGAACGGGATTCACGTGGCGTTACCCTGTTCGGTATCGATCCGCTGCGCGAACACGATATCACGTTTGTGGCCGCTGATATCGTTGCGGGCCGCTATCTGGACAGTGTCGATGATGACGGTGTGGTGATTGGCAAAAAGCTGGCCGAGAATCTGGAAACCAACCTTGGAAAACGCATCGTCATCATGAGCCAGGATCCGGATAACGAGATCGCCGACCGGGGTTTCCGCATCGTTGGTATTTTCAAGTCCAAACTGGAAGTCTATGAAACCACCCTGGTGTTTACCGGCAAATCGGTGACACAAAAGCTGTTGCATGTACCCGATCGCGTCAACGAGGTTGTGGTTATGGGTGACGATTATCGCGATGTCGAACCGCTGGTGGCCAGGGTGCGGGCTATCGCAGGTGAAGGTCCGGAAGTTTTACCGTGGTTTGAAGTGGACGTCTATCTGGGCACCATGATGAAGGTGATGGACGGCTTTGTGCTGGTGTGGATGGTGATTATTTTTCTGGCGCTGTCGTTTGGCCTGGTCAATACCCTGGTGATGGCGGTGTTTGAGCGGGTGCGTGAAATCGGCCTGATGATGGCGCTGGGCATGCGACCCTCCAGCATTGTCTGGCAAATCATCGTTGAGTCGATGTTGCTGTTGGCGATTGGTCTGATCATCGGCAATGCACTCTCGCTGGCAACCGTTTACTGGCTGAAAGAGGGTATCGACATTTCCATGGTGGCGCAGGGTATGGAGATGGTGGGCGCCAGCGGCATGCTGTATCCCAGGCTGACGGTGGCCGATATCGCACTGGCCAATACCATTGTGCTGGTGCTGGGCCTGTTGGCCAGCCTGTCACCTGCCTGGCGCGCTTCCCGCTATGACCCCATTGAAGCCATCACAAAGATTTAGGAAACCCTGACCATGACTGCAGTGAGCTGTATAGATTTGTGCAAAACCTATCGCCAGGGCGATACCGAAATCAAGGCGCTGGACCATGTCACCATTGATATTGAGGAAGGTGGCTTTGTGTGCCTGTCAGCACCCTCAGGTGGTGGCAAAACCACCTTGCTCAATGCCATAGGTGGCCTGGATCTGCCCGACAGTGGCGAGGTGTGGGTGGCGGGACAGCGTATCGACCAATTGGGCAAAGGCGAACTGGCACAACTGCGCTTGCATCAGATCGGCTATGTGTTCCAGGCTTACAACCTGATCCCCGTGCTGTCTGCCCGCGAGAATGTGGAGTTTGTGATGCAGGTTCAGGGCGTACCGGCCGAACAAAGAGCTGAAAAATCCAAAGCCATACTCAAGGAAGTCGGTCTGGAAGGACTGGAAGACCGGCGGCCCGCACAGATGTCCGGCGGACAACAACAGCGCGTGGCGGTCGCTCGTGCCATTGTCTCCAGGCCCGCTTTGGTACTGGCCGATGAACCGACCGCCAATCTGGATTCAAAAACCTCTGATGCTTTGATGGAGTTGTTTGTGGAACTCAATTGCAATCACGGCACAACTTTTGTGATTGCCACACACGACCAACGCGTGATGGCTTATGCCAAGCGTTTGGTCAAGATGCTGGACGGGCGCATCGTCGATGATATTCAGCAACAGGCTGCATAAATTCTTCGCGAGTCTGGCGGTCAGCTTGATGCTGGCAGGTAGTGTGCAAGCCGGAAGCTTGACCGATAGCTATAGCTTGACCGATAGCTGGACCGATAGCTGGAATGGCCAGTTCAACGGCCACCTCAAAGGCCGTGTGCTGGCTGATGGTTTCCCCCACAACAGTCTGTTGCACGACTATGCCGGCTCCCGTTCCTTGGATGCTGAGGGTGAGTTGCGACTGAATTTTGGTGCGCGTAACGGTGGCTGGAGTCTGGAGGCTGACTACCAGCTGTTCGCCACCTATGGCGACAGTGTTGAATACTCCCGGGAATTACCGGCCGCGGGTGGCTTGATGGGCGTTGGCTTGCCCAATGATGATAGGCGATTATTCAACCTCACCGATGTCTTGAGTGATAGCGGCAGGTTTGCGGCCCTGCAGCGGTTGGACCGGCTGTGGGTGGGCTATGCGGGAGACAAAACCGTGCTACGCCTGGGTCGTCAGGCCATAACCTGGGGCAACGGGTTTTTTTTCTCACCCATGGATATCGTCAATCCATTCGACCCCACTGCGGTTGATACCGAGTACAAGTCCGGTGACGACATGGTCTATGGCCAGTACTTGCGTGACAACGGCCACGATATCCAGTCTGCGGTGGTGTTTCGCCGCAACCCCATCACGGGTGATGTGGAGTCCGGTGAGGGCACTGCAGCCATCAAGTACCACGGTATTGTGGGTGACAGCGAGTTCGATGTACTGCTGGCTGACAACTACGGCGATACCACGCTGGGTTTTGGAGGTAATCGCAGCCTGGGCGGTGCGGTCTGGCGCGGTGATGTGGTGCTCACCGAGAATGATTCGTCGCTTACCGTGCAATTGGTGACCAATATCGATTATTCATGGGTCTGGAACGGTAAAAACATGAGCGGGGCGCTGGAGTACTACTACAATGGTTTTGGTATCAAGGGTGGGGAATACGATGCAGCCAGCATTGCTGCGAATCCGGACTTGATAGAACGAATTGCCCGTGGTGAGGTATATACCCTGGGTCGTCACTACCTGGCCGCCGGCGTCACGATTGAACTGACACCGCTTTGGACAATAACGCCCAATTGCTTTGCCAATCTGGAGGATGGCAGCGCCTATTTGCAGTTCGTTACACAGAACAGCCTGGGGGACAACCTCACCTTTCTCGGTGCTTTGAACATTCCCGTCGGCCCCGATGGTACCGAATACGGTGGCATAGAAACCGGGCTTGCACCGGATCAATATCTATCCACCCAGTTCGGGGTTTTCACCCAACTGGCCTGGTATTTTTAAGGAAACCCTGATCTATTCAGAGTTTCAAGGAATCAAAGCTATGTCACCACAAGAATCATTCCGGAATTTTGCCGTCCGTACCTACTGCAGTGAAGATACCTCAGAAGCCTGCCTCATCCTCCAGAATGAATACGGAGCGGACGTCAACCTGTTGTTGTTTTGTTGCTGGATGGGCATCACACGGGGTGAAGTTGAAGTTGAAACCTTTAACGAGGTACTGGAATTTTCGCATACCTGGGCCGATCGGGTGGTGCGACCCCTGCGCAACGTGCGTAGCTGGATGAAAACCGAAGGCTGCCCCGATCCTGCAATCCCGTTGGAAAGCTGCATGAAGCTGCGCGAACGCATCAAGAAGGCGGAACTCGAAGCCGAACAATTACAGGAAGATGCCATGCAATCCCTGGTTGACACGATTTCTGAGGTTACACTGAGAACCGCAGAACAAGCGCGTGCCGCAGCCCACAATTTACGCCACTATTGTAAGGCAGAAGGTATCGACTCAAACCCGCAGGTTCAGGCACAGTTGGACGTTATTTTGCGGGCGGCGATCCCAAATGGCACGGATCAATGATGGTTTGCTTCTGTATCCAGTCCTTTCTGGTTCGAATTTGACGCGGTTTCGATCATACATCCCGTCACGACTGAATCAGCAGATAAATCGGCAATCGCCCGGACCTACTTCGGCTTTTTCGCTTTGTCGGTTGCCAAAATGGTATCGATGGCCAGTGCCGCGTGTGCATAAGCACCGCCCGCCCGCATTTCGGCCGCCACCCAGATGGCTTCCATCAACTCTTCTGCCGTCGCACCTTTGCGCATGGCTGCTTTGGTATGACCCCGGATGCAGTAGGGGCACTGTGTGACATGAGCCACGGCAACCGCGATCAGTTGTTTGGTTTTGGCCGGCAGCGCGCCTTCAGCAAATACCTGCTCGCTGAATTTCATGAACGCATCATGGGTGTCGGGCGCAAGCCTTTTGCGTTCCGCAGAAAGCTCGATTGAGGCGTGCGGAAACAGATCTTCTGACATCTTTCTTACTCCTGTTTGCGATTAATAAATACCCTGCACCTTTACAGCTCGGCAGTGGTCTTTGTCCGTTGTGACTTCCGGTTTAACCAGGTGTAATACAGCAGCGGAATGACCAGCAGAGTCAGTGCGGTTGAAACCAGAACGCCAAAGATCAGAGAGACCGCCAGGCCCTGGAAAATCGGGTCGTCAATGATGAAGAAGCCACCGATCAATGCTGCCACACCCGTTAACACGATGGGCTTGGCGCGCACGGCAGCGGCATCGACCACCGCGGTTTGCAGAGACCGGCCACTGGCAATTTCCTGGTTGATGAAGTCGATCAACAGAATCGAATTGCGCACAATGATACCGGCCAGTGCAATCATGCCGATCATCGAAGTTGCCGTGTATTGTGCGCCCAGCAAAGCATGGCCGGGCATCACGCCTATGATGGTCAGTGGAATCGGTGCCATGATGATCAGTGGCACCACATAGCTTTTGAAGTGACCCACCACCAGCAGGTAAATCAGGATCAAACCGACCGAATAGGCCAGACCCATATCACGGAAGGTCTCGTAAGTGATTTGCCATTCGCCATCCCATTTCACCGCTGGCGCGGTGGTGTTTTCAGGCTGATTGATAAAGGTCTGTGAGATGGCATCATCGCTGTCTCTGGCTTGATGGAGCTCGCTGACCAGTGCAAACATGCCGTAAAGCGGGCTGTCGGTATCACCGGCATCGTCGCCTGTGACGGTCGCATAGGGCATAAGATCCTTGTGATAAATGGCCTTCTCCCAGTTGGCTTCACGCACTTCAACGACTTCCGAGAGTGGCACCAATGTGCCGTTGGCTGCGCGAACACGAACTGCCAGCAACTGGTCGATGGCTGCCTGATCACCGGCTGGCAGGCGCAAGCGCACCGGCACCGCATAACGGGCGTGGCCATTCATCAGATAGGTTGCATCATCACCGGACAGGGCCGTGCGTAAAACTTGCGCGATGCTGGCTTGATCAAGCCCCAGACGCGCAGCACGAACACGGTCAACCACGATGATCTCGCGCAGTGCATCCGCCTCAACGCTGGTGTCGATATCGACGATATCAGGCTGGGCACGGAATTTCTGCTCCAGCGCAAGTGCAGTTTTGCGCACCGTGGCATAGTCCGGGCCATAAACTTCGGCAACGATGGGCGCAAGCACCGGCGGACCCGGTGGCACTTCTACCAGCTTGACCGAGGCGCCAAACTCCTTGCCGATGGCGGTGAGCTGCGGGCGCACAGCCAGGGCGATGGCGTGACTCTGGCGGTCGCGGTGGTGTTTGTCGACCAGGTTGACCTGCAGGTCACCGACCAGCGCACCTTGACGCAGGTAATACTGGCGTACCAGGCCATTAAAGGTAATCGGAGCAGCGGTGCCGGCGTAAGCCTGCCAGTCTTTGACCTCAGGCACCGTGGCCAGGCTGTCGGCAAGTTTACCCAGCAAGGCGTTGGTGGTCTCCAGCGTGCTGCCTTCCGGCATATCCACCACGACCTGGAATTCGGACTTGTTATCGAACGGCAGCATCTTGAGGATGACCGCCTGGACCACCACCAGACTGACAGCCGCCAGGACCAGCAGGCCCATGGCCGCGAACAGCAGATGGCGCCTTCGCGCTGCATGGCCCGATTCAAGAAAGGGCGACATCAATCGATGCGAGACACGGTTGAGCCAGGAACTGCGGGCTGGCTCCGGTGCGTTGGTAGCGCCATTTGCCGGCTGGTGGTGGGTGAACAATCGCAGTGCCAGCCAGGGCGTCACAACCAAAGCCACAGCCAGCGACAGCAGCATGCCGGCCGAGGCATTGATCGGAATCGGCCGCATATAGGGGCCCATCAGGCCGGTGACAAAAGCCATGGGCAGCAAGGCCGCAATCACCGTAAAGGTGGCGAGAATGGTGGGGCCGCCCACTTCGCTGACCGCTACCGGAATGATCTTACGCAGACTGGCGCCGCCAAGGCGCTGATGGCGATGGATGTTTTCAACCACAACAATCGCATCATCGACCAGAATGCCGATCGAGAAAATCAAAGCGAACAGCGAAACGCGGTTGATGGTAAAGCCCATTGCCCAAGAGGCGAACAGAGTCAGCATCAGCGTGATGATGACGGCCGTGCCCACCACGATGGCTTCGCGCCAACCCAGGGTAAACAGAACCAGCAGGATCACGGACAGGGTAGCAAACATGAGTTTCTGGATCAGTTTGTTGGCTTTGTCACTGGCGGTCTCACCGTAGTCGCGGGTGATGGTGAAATGCACATCGGAAGGAATAACCACGCCGCTCAGTTCCTGCAGGCGTGAGGCCACTGCCTGGGTAATATCAGATGCATTACTGCCAGGCTTTTTGGCTATGGCCAGCGTCACCGCGGGTGCGTTGCCACTGACCGGTCCGGCCTTGTCAGCCGGTGCGCCAAACCAGACATAGCTGTCCGGCAGGTCGGCGCGGGGTCGTATGTGGGCCACATCGGACAGAAATACCGGCTGGCCGTTGTTGAGTCCAATCACCAGTGCAGAAACATCAGCCGCACTGGTCAGAAAACTGCCAGCGGTTACAGGCAAAGTCCGGTTGTCTACAATGCGTTCGCCGGCCTGGGTGACCGTGTTGGCAGCATGTAATGCGCCAGACAGGTCCTGGATGGAAAGACCGTAAGCAGCAAGCCGGGTGGCGTCGAGTTCGACGATAACGGCGCGCTCGGGCGCACCGACGGTGTAAACATCGCGCGTGCCCTGAATGCGTTTGAGTTCCGTTTCCAGCGTATGCGCCACCTCAGCCAAAGTGGTCGGATTCTGCTCCGGCGCATCGCTCCACAGGGTCACTGCCATGACCGGAACATCGTCTATACCCATCGGCCGCAGCAGCGGCTGACCAACGCCCAGACCGGGTGGCACAAAGTCCTGATTCTGGTAAACCTGATTGTACAAACGCACGATAGCGGTTTGCCGCGGTACGCCAACCTGGAATTCGGCGGTCAGGATGGCGAGGCCGGGACGACTGATCGAGTAGACATGCTTGATGCCATCGATTTCGGACAGTTTTTGCTCCAGCGGATAGGCAACCAGATTCTCGACATCGTGTACATCGGCGCCGGGGAAGGACACGATCACATTGGCCATGGTGACGTCGATCTGTGGCTCTTCCTCGCGCGGTGTGATCAGTGTTGCGGCAATACCAAGCAGAATCGCTGCCACTGCCATCAACGGTGTCAGCGGTGAGGATTGGAATGCTGCTGCAATGCGGCCGGAAAAGCCCAGCGTTGGATTCACTGCGAATCTCCACTGTGCTGCCTACTGAGCCATTGCGCGGCAGCCACCGGGTCGGTGGCGTAGCGTTCGCCCGCCTCAAGCCCGGCGATCACCTCGACCATTTCGCCAAAACGATGACCGCTGCGGATCTGGCGCAGGCGGACATTCGTGCCATCGACCACGTAAATTCCCTGCAGCTCACCCCGTTCGACCAGCGCAGTCGCAGGCACCAGCAGACGTTGCATCTCGCCCGTGGCGAATGCCGCTTTTACTGTCATGCCGGGAAACAGGCCGGTATTGTCGCCGGGCAATTCGAGACGCACGTTGAAGGTATGCGTGGCCGGGTCGGCATAAGGAAACACGGTGACCTTGGTGGCACTGACGCGGTGGCTGCCGTTGTTGGCAAGAAGAACTTCGGCCGACCGCATGGCGCGAATGGGTCCAATCGCGCTTTGTGGAACCTGCACCGATACGCGTAAATCCTTGAGCGACACACCGGTCATCAGCGGCTGCCCGGGTACAACGGATTCGCCGATCTGTACATGGCGTTCGGTGACAATGCCCGAATACGGAGCCCGCACTACCGTGTAGTCCATCTGCTGGCCGATTTCGCTTAACTGTGCACGGGCAGCGTCAAGTGCCGCTTTGGCGGCATCGCGTCGTGCACGTTCCTGATCCAGTTGCGCCTTGGCCACCAGCTTGCGCTCGTAGATTTCGGACACACGTTTGAATGATGCCTCTGCCTCGTCATAAACAGCTTGTGTGGATGCGATTTGTGATTGTGCGCGGCTCTTGGCCGATTTCTGTTCAACATCGGTAAAGCGCACGATGACCGCACCTTCATCTACCCAGTCGTTGACGTCATAAGGCAGTTCGATGACACGACCGCTGGTCTGGGCCGAAACGGTCGCCTGGTTAACGGCTTCAACCACGCCATCCCAGACCTGTTCACTGTGCCTTGTCTGTGTCTCGACAATGGCAGTAGCAAAAGCCGGCGCGGCCCGGGACGGTGTGCTCCCGGGCCCGGATTGACCGCAGGCGACCAGCAGGCCGGTGCCAGTGATTGCTACCAACCGTAAAGATACGAGCCTCATCCGGCAGCCTTGTTGATCATTTGCTTGGTGGCCACTTCAACTTCTGCTGCAATGACGCCAAGCGCCGGATCCTTTGAAAGCATGCCAAGCATGGGCTCCGGACGGATCATGCCGATTTTGGTTTGACCTTTTTCGGTATACACCGAGATGCGACAGGGCAGGGCCATATTCATACTCATGTCATTGGACAGTACCTTGGCAGCCTGCCCGGGATTGCATACTTCAAATACCTTGCATTGCTCGTCGAAGCTTATGCCCTTGCTGCGCAGGGTATTGCCCAGATCGTGTACGTGCAGAACGCCGAACTGGTACGCCTTGACAGCCGCATCCAGGTCCTCGGCAGCCTGCTCGAATGATTTTTCTGTGTCGATAATGTAGTACATGCTTGTCCTCTCAATTGGTTAACTGATGCGATCAGCAATTCCGTGTGTCCTGTTCTGCGTGTGTGTTCCATGTTTTGGATTTTAGTTACTCAATAATGAACACGCAGTGATCGTTATCAATGCAATTCTAATTAAGTAAATGCTAATATACAAGTGCCTCAATTAAATACACTGATTCAACCAGGGTCTGTGGATAGCGCTACTCAATAAAAGCTGTTATGAAGGGCAGTTACAGAACCCATCATACAACCAGATGACATGTGCCTTGGAGAACATATCTTCAACAAAAAGAGAATCGGCTACGCTATTTTCCTGGCAATAGTTGTTGCCTTGATTCTGGATATCAATTTTTTCTACTTGCGAAAATTTGATACCACCACCGCAGTCGATATCCAGGCATCAGAATATACGGAGATCATCCAGCGGGGTGCATACCTGGTTTACGGCCCAGCACGATGTGCAGATTGCCACGGTGATCCAGCTCAGCGTGAAGCGATTGCCCGTGGTGAAATCGTGCCATTGTCCGGTGGTCTTGGTGAGGACATTTATCTTGGGAACATTCGATTCCCCAACATAACCCCGGATAAAGAAACCGGTATTGGTGCGCTAAGCGACGCCCAACTGGCATATTTTTTCAGGACAGGCATCAACCACCGTGGCGAATATGGTTTGCCGTTCATGAACAACCAAAATATCAGTGATGATGATTTATTGGCGATCATTTCCTTTCTTCGCTCACAGAAACCGGTCAAAAACGAAGTTGAACCCAGTAGTTATAATTTTCTTGGGAAACTGGCTCTGGCCTATTTCATTCGCCCGAAAGAACAGTCAGCAGTCTGGGAAAGCACCCCGGAAGAAAAACCTTCCGTCGAGAACGGGCGCTATATCGTTGAGGCTGTTGCATCATGCCGCGAGTGTCACACCAACCGGAGTTTGATTACCGGTGAGTACCAGGGTGCCTTTTATGCTGGAGGCATGGTCTTCGATTATCCCGATAACCCGGATTGGAACACCGTGAGCCCGGGTTTGATTCCTGAACCTGATACATCAACAATCGCGGGATTTTCAAAGGAACAATTTATCGCACGGATGCAGGCCGGCCGCTTGCGTCCCTGGTCACCCATGCCCTGGGGGCCTTACTCACGCATGAAACAAGAAGATATCGAATCCATTTATCTATACCTTTCGACGTTAAAAATGGTGCCAGAGTAAAACACAATTCCAGTGCCGGATCGGTAATATGGCGACCTGTTACTGAAAAGTATCTGCCATTTACCATCACCTTGGTAAGCTTATCAACACAAATCTAATTAAGTACTTGCTAATATACCAGCAACTTAATTACAATGGCATGCAAACGGGCCGATTGGCCTGAGTTGTGTCGTAACCCGAATTGACCATTGATCTGGAGCACCGATGTCGATCACCGATCCTCTTGCCTTGCAACCCATGCAAGAGCGTGCCGAGGAAGCTTCGCAAATGTTGAAAACCCTGGCCAACGCGCAGCGCCTGCGCGTTCTCTGTCTGTTGGTGGGTAAAGAGATGACCGTGGGCCAGATCAATGATCAGCTAGCCGATCTGAGCCAATCGGCTTTGTCGCAACATCTGGCCAAACTCAGAGACGAGGGCATGGTCAGCACCCGGCGCGAGTCGCAGACCATCTGGTACAGCCTGGTCGACGGGCCGGCGCAAAGTGTGATTGCCACACTTTACGGAATTTACTGCGAGCCCGGACCTCGCCAATAAGGCTTTGCGCGCCGCCGGGCAGCGGCGCATATTCCTACTCAAACCCGTCGCGGAAAATCAGATCGGGCCGCAGTACTGGCAGTGCGGCAATGGCGCCGCGTGCTTGGCCGCCTATTTCCGTGAAATCACCGGCAGCGTAGATGGTGCCGCTGCTGTGCACAGCCAGTGCACGCACCTGCTGATCGGCTGAAGGATTCCAATGAGGATCGAGCGCTCCGTCGTTGCCGTTGATCCTGGCTAAATATTTACGCGCAACGCCGCCGATGTTGCTGAAACCGCCACCCGCATAGACCCAGCCGTTGCCATCTACGGCCAGTGAGAAAACCCAAATGGTCGCCGACGGATCCCAACCGGCAACAGCCGTCCCGTCATTGCCGTCAAGCTTGGCAATGCGATTGCGCAGTTGATTGCCGATTTGGGTGAACTCGCCACCTGCATAAACTGCGCCGCTGCCGTCTACCGCCAACGTGTAAACCCAATTACTGGCTGATGGGTCCCAAACCGGATCGAGCGTGCCGTCGTTGCCGTCCAACCTGGCAATGCGATTGCGGGTAACGTTGTTGACCTGGGTGAACTGGCCCCCTGCATAGACCGCGCCATCACCGCCCAAGGCTAATGCGAGCACCGAACTGTTGATTGACGGGTTCCAGCCCGCATCAAGTGTGCCGTTACTGTGAAACTTTGCGATCTTGTTGCGTGACTCAGTGCCGATTTGGGTAAATTGACCCCCTGCATAGATCGCGCCGCTGCCGTTTACCGCCAGCGCCTCGACGGGACCATTGGGCGACGGATTCCAGCCAGCTGCTGTGCCGTTGTTACCATCAAGCCTGGCAAGGTAGTTGCGCGACGCTCCGCCGATGCTTCTGAAATAGCCACCCGCATAGACCGCGCCATTGCCGTCCACCGCCAGGGTGAGCACCGTATTATCGGCCGAGGGCTTCCACACCGGATCAAGCGTTCCATCTGCATTCAGGCGCAACAGACGTTTACGTACCTCACCGTTCACCTTGACGAAGGAGCCGCCAACAATGACACTGCCGTTGGGCTGTTCGACGATGGCCAAGGCCTGACTGGGCATTTCTACGTCGCTGGCCGTACCATTCGCTGTCCCGCCCGCACTGAGCGCTGCGAGTGCCAGCCGCGGCTGGCCACCGAATTCTTGAAAATTCCCTCCGGCATAGAGCGCGCCAGTCGCTTCGACGGACAGTGCCAGCACCCAACCACCGGAATTTGCAGATGGACTCCAGCCCGGATTGATGGTGCCGTTAATGCCGTCAAGTTTGGCGATATGGTGACGTGTTACACCGCCAATGAGGGTAAAACCACCCCCTGCATAGACTGCGCCACTGCCATCCACGGCCAGTGTGCGCACCGTGCTGTCTGCAGATGGGTTCCAGTTCGCATCAACGCTGCCGTCATCGCTATTCAGCTTCACGAGGCGGATACGCGACGTGCCTCCGATGTTGGTGAATTCGCCGCCGGCATAGACTGTGCTGCCGCTTATGGTCAGTGCGAGTACCGCGCCATCCGCCACCGGCCCCCAGTCAGGATCGGCCGTGCCTGAGTTGCCAACCAGCTTGGCGATGCGGCTGCGCGGCTTGCCGCCGATGTGGGTAAAAAGACCGCCCGCAAAAACCGTGCTGCCGCTCACGGCCAAGGCGTATACGATACCATCGGCCGATGGATCCCAGTTGGGATCAACCGTGCCGTTATTGCCATCTAGTTTGACGATGTGTTGACGGGCCAGACCCTTGATTGTGGTGAAACTGCCACCCGCATAAACCGCACCGTTATTCACGGCCAGTGCGTGGACTATATTGTTTGCCGATGGATTCCAGTTTGGATCGACCGTGCCGGTGGTGCCGTCGAGCTTGGCGATGCGGTTCCGATGCACGCCGCCGACCCTATTGAAATGACCGCCCACATAGACCGCATTTCCGTCCACAGCGAGTGCGTACACGTAATGATTTGTCGATGAAACCCACGCCGGATCCAACGTTCCATCCGGCCGCAGCCGGGCGATGTTTTGTCGCGCGACGCCGTTAACCGAAGTGAATTGGCCCGCGAAGATAAGGCCGCCATTAGCCTGGCGTGCGACTGCATAAACCCCACCGTTCGTCAGCAACTGCAGATCCGGGTTGGACAATGGTGCGGGTGATTGTGCTGCCAGCGGCGTGGCCGCAAGCAGGAGGGTGAGCACTAGCAGCAATGCGCCAAGCCGGCGCAGAAAAAACATTCCGTTCATATTCGTTTCCTTGATTGATTGAGCGCAGGCTCGCTTCTGTATACTTCAAATAAGCTGTGGTGCAATGGTCTCAGTCGCTCTCAAATCCATCGCTGAAAATCCCGGTACAACTTTGGTACCACGGCGTTTGGCCGGTAGCGATATCCCAATCCGGGCTCGGTTTGCGATTCAGTAGGTTGGGGCAGAGGCTTGAGGATCCCGGCGTCAACACGTTGGGGCTGGGGGCACCTGGCATACGACCTCGGAGTTGGTTGTCGTAGACGTAAAAGGTCTTGAGCTTGGTCAGGCCTGACAAAGACGGGATCGAGCCGGTCAGCTGGTTGCTGTGAACTCTGAAGTCCTCAAGATTCAAGAGGCCCGCAAGCGAGGGGAAACTGCCCGTCAGCTGGTTGTTTGCGACGGAGAAATACGAAATGTTCGTCAACCCCGTCGGCGGCGGAATGCTGCCGGTCAACTGGTTGCTGCTTACGCTGAAACTCGAAAGACTCGTTAGCCCTCCCAGGGACGGGATCGTGCCGGTGAGGTCGTTGTTGTTAACCCAGAAGTACGAGAGATTTGTCAATCCTGCGAGTGACGGGATGCTACCGGTCAAATCATTGTTATTGACGAGGAATGTCCCAAGACTCGTCAGGCCCGTCAGCGAGGGGATCGAACCCGTCAGCTGGTTGTTGTAGACCCTGAAGTTATTAAGGCTTGTCAGTCCCGTCAGCGGAGGGATGGTGCCGGTCAGCAGGTTGTCTTGGAAGTTGAGAATTGAAACTTTTGTCAGGTCCACCAACGACGGCAAAGAGCCAACGAGATTGTTCTGGGTAAGCTGGACCCTGGCAACGTATGTTCCGCCCCCCGAGCAAGTCACGCCAAACCAACTGCATTCAGTACCAGGCGCACCAAGCCAGCCGGTTTTGTTGCTCCAATTGGTCCCGCCGCTGCTGTTGTACAGATTAACCAACACCTGGCGTTCGCTGGCGGGTATTGCAGCATGTGCTGAGGTGATGCTGGCAAAACCCAACAGCGCCAGCAGGATCACTGCGGCGTAGCGATGAAGGGTGAAAAAGAAACGACGCGGTTCAAACGTCCCTGGTAGCTTTTGTGATGATGCGTTCATCGCATTCTCCTGACTGACTATCAATCCCGTGAATGCGCACGGACGCTGACAACGTGCCACTTTGGTCAGTCGGCACAATAAAATGCCTCCCGACCCGGCTTGGTCTGGTTTCCTGTTAACCGTGGTTTTGGAATGTCGACTTGGTGGGCGCCGTCGCGTGGCGGAGGCCGGTGTAGTACCGGTCACCGTTCTGGTTGCGACACGTGCGTGTCCCGGGTATTACCCGGGACCCAAACCTACCCGTCGGTTTCGCTTGTACGTCCGTGCGGCCAGTGATGGCGTCACAGAGGTATTGAGACCATAGCATCTATGGCATGAATTTACATCCGTAAGTGGCCTGGCCGAATCCGGGGGTGGGTATCGGCGGCCCAACACCGGTATGTGGCCCTCCGCTTGATGCCAATCAGATTCCGGGCGGACAGAGCGGCGGCAGGTTCGTGTCCTCGAAACCGTCAGCAAAAAGACGCGGGTCGAACAACACGGCATCATCGCTGTTGTTGCCGCTGACCGGGTCCAGTGTGTGGCTGGCGACGGTGGCTTTAGCCACATTGAGGATATTGGTTGCACCGCTGGTAGCCAGCGCGCACAGCTCGTACTCCAGCCGTCCGTCGTTGGGCAGTGTGGCAGTTTCTGCAATTGAGCCGCTGCCGCTTGCGTTGGGACAGTTGGCACCATTGAACGCGGTACAAGTCCAGTTGCTTGCTCCAAGTTCCGGCGGCAGCGTGTCTTCGATCAGTGCATCGACGGCGCTGTCAGGGCCGTTATTGGTCACCTTCACCCAGTAGCGCACGTAGCGGTTGGCAATGCGTGTAGGGCTGCCGGTCTTCTCGACGGCCAGGTCGGCGTTGGGCTTGGGGCCACCCAGGTCGCCCGTGGTGGCCAGGATAAAGCCATCAAAAGTATTGGTGCCGGCATTCTGCGGCTGCGCGCCGGTGCCACTGCCGGGCAGTGTGACAAGCTTGGTGCTGCCGGTGAGATACAGCGTGTCATTTGCGAACGCTACGTCGGCAACCTGAACCTCGCGGTCACCGCAGGCAATATAGGTGGCTTGTTTCAAAATGGTCAGGCTCGGATTAAAGGCCGCCACATAGCCGCAAGGTTGCGACCCCGTGTTATCTACCTGCACGCCACCCAGCGTGCCCGGCAAGGTGCTGGATCGCGTGGTACCTGCAAAATAAATGGTGCCGTCGTTGCTGGCCAACCTGCCGATGCTGGTGTGTTTGCCTGGCGCATAGGTGGTACCGGCGAAATAGGTGGCTCCTACCCGCGTTGTCAAGTCAGCGGACAGTGCGAAAACGAAGGGGCTTTGGTACGTGTAGCCGGGCACAGCTGCATCGGGCGGTACGGGGAAGGTGCTGGAGCTGGTGGTATCGCCCGCTACGTACAGATTACCCTCGCTGAACCAGAGTTCCTCAATACGCTCGTGTGCCGTTCCACCAAGAAAGGTAGCCCGATGGTGGGTTGCCAGGTCAGCGCTGAGATGCACCACGAAGCCTTCGTCCGTATTGCTGAGGCCTGTACGAGCGGGCTGGTAGGCGCCGGTCGTGTCAACCAGGTCACCGCGACCTGAACCACCCACATAGACCGAACCGTCGCCACCCAGGGCGATGGCGTACGGCGTCATGATCGCGCTGCCGCGACTGATCCAAGTGGCTGAGAGTGCTTGATCCAGATTCAGTGAGAGCTTGGCCACGAAGGTGCCAATACCAGGTGTCAGAGGTGTCGGGTTCGCACCGTTCTCGCTGCCGGGAAGTACGGGAGCGTTGGCATAACCAGTGACATAGACGCCGTCACTGCCGACCGTCATGTTCCAGACCTGCTCACTTTTGTCGGTTCCGTAGTAGGTGCCGGCCTGCAACTGGGTCAGATCGGGAGACAGGCGGGCTACGAATACGTCGTGCGGGGGTGAGTTGGTGCTGTTGTTATAAGGCCCGCCGTTGGGTGTCTCCTGAAATGCGCCAGTAGTGGTGGGGACATGATCACCGTGCCCGGGTGCCGTGCCGGCAATGAAGACGCCGCTATCGGTCGCGTGCAGGCCCCTGAGTTCCAATCCTGCGCGTGTCGTGTTGGTGGGGGTGGGAACATCACCGTATTTACCGTAGAAGGTCACCTGGTGCAGCGTGGTCAGATCCAGGTTGAAGCGGGCAATCAGATGGTTGGGTTGATAGGCCGAGGTGCTGATGCGCATCGGCTGAAAGCCACCGGATAATCCTGGAAAGTTATTAGAAGCACTGCTGCCAGCCGCGTAAACGCTGGTGGAGTTGATGGAAATAAACGCGAACCCCTCGAAATCAGCATTGGAGCCGGCAAAGGTTGAACGAATGACGGGGTCAATCGTTACCGGGTAGTCGGTATCGTGGTTGCCTAGCGTAAAGCCATAGGTGTTGTTGTCGGCTAGTGTATAGGCGACAGGCACGGCAATTTGCTGACCGTTGATGTCCTGCCACGCAACCGGTGCGCTCATGGCAATGTCGCCGGGGCCGGTGGTCAACATCAACTGGCCGTCGTCGGCGATTGTTATTCCTTCCACTCCATCGAGCGAAATGCGAATGGCGTTTGCGTCTACGCCAACTTCCAGTTCAAAGCGCTTCTCGAACTGATCGTTGGTCAGCCACAGCTCCGCGCGTATGCCCGGCCACGGTTCGCCAATGATGATGCGGCGGGTAGTGGACGCGCTGCGCGTGCCGTCGCTGTCGATTACCGAAATGCGTGTGACGTCGTCACCCACAGCTACCGGCTGCATCGATTGTGCACCATGCAATCGCTCGATCATGACCCAGTCGCGTCCGTCACTGCCGGCGAAGCGGTGTACCAGCTCGCCATTGCGGGTGACAAATAGCGTGATGCCATCGCGCTCGGCCGTAAACGCCACACGCGGATCAAGCTGGCCCAGGTTGGGCTGAAAGCCGCTGACCGAGGCGGGAGCGGGCACTGAAGCCATAGCGCTGCTGGCCAGGAAAGTGACGATGACAAGCAGCAGCCCGCAGACGGCTGCGCAGAACAGATTCCGCATGAGATTTCCCCTTGGGTTAGAGCGTCAGGATGAGTAGAACGGTGGTGGGTATCGCTTTTTGATATCGAATTGGTTTGAGTATAAGCAGAATAAAAAATCTTTTCCACGAAATTCATGTCGGTTGAACAGTCTTTCAACTCGGGGCCTTCAATTCTGATATGCGGAGTGCCATTGACTTGTGTGCCTATACAATTAATGGCACAAAAATTCTCCCCACAGGAGCTTAAGACGTCATAATAACGACATCATTAATATAAAGAAGAGTCTGCGCGTTTATGGCATTGCGATACTGGGTGGTTTTGATCATTGTCATTGGTGTTCTCGCGATTTTGTCGCCTGACATCTACACGCGTCTGGCTGCAAAAGACCCCCATATGACGGGTGCCTTGCTGGGTGGCCTGGTGGCCAGCGCAGCGACTGCACTGGGTACACTGCCTGCGATTCTGACTTACCGGATCTCGCAGCGTATGAACGACACGATGATGGGCTTCGGTGCCGGAGTCATGCTGGCAGCAACTTCTTTTTCCCTGATTTTGCCCGGGCTGAGTGCCGCGGGTGATCAGGGTGCGGGTCCGTGGTTGGCGGGGGGAATTGTCGGTGCCGGGATCATGGTGGGTGCGCTGGGTTTGTTGTGGGTTGAGCGGATCCTGCCACACGAACATTTTGTTAAAGGTGTCGAAGGCGGTACCAGTCTTGATATCGATATCGAACATGCGGCAAAGCTGAAACGTATCTGGCTTTTTGTCATGGCGATTGTCATTCACAACTTTCCTGAAGGGCTGGCGATTGGTGTCGCATTTGCCGGACCCGATCTGGTCGGTGCCAAGGCCCTGACGCTCGGTATCGCCATACAGGATATTCCGGAAGGCCTGGTGGTCGCTATTGCCTTAATGAGCGTCGGTTACAGTAAACGCATGGCCGTCGGTATGGGGATTCTTTCCGGTCTGGTGGAGCCTATAGCGGCCGTGTTGGGTGTAGCGCTGATCGGTCTTTCGGTGCATTTACTGCCCTGGGGACTGGCAATCGCGGCGGGTACGATGCTGTTTGTGGTCAGTCATGAAATTATTCCGGAATCCCACCGTAAGGGGCACGAAAGCTGGGCAACCAGCGGGCTTGTCGTTGGATTCGTCGTGATGATGCTGCTTGATACCGCGCTGGCCTGATCTGCAAGAAATATATACGGTGGCTTGGATGCATCGGTTGTGAGTGCAAACCGTTAGCTCAAACAAATAATTGCAGACGAGACTGGTCTGCATCGGAAGCCTCCGCGATATGTGAACCCAATTGCAGCGCAAAGTATGATTGCGACACTTGACGGAACTTACTGTGAGCCTGATGGCAAACAGAACATCGCCAATGTGTAATCCTTCTACGTAAGCTTTGAGATACTGAACCGCTCTCTCACAAAAACCCGCGACCTCCTCCTCCCGCGCCTGATCTCCGGCAAGCTCTCGGTCGAAGACCTTGATATCCAGTTCCCGCCCAGCATGCGTCAGGAAGTAGCCTGAGCCAGTCAGGGTACAATTTGGCAGGTAGATAGAGTGCAATTTGTCCGGTACTCAGGGTACAATTTGGCCAGGTCCTGGAGTGCAAAATGTCCCAAATCCATTCTGTTGAACGGTTCTGATGCCTGACACGGAACCAACAACCTACCTGAATCGGCACCTCGAAGGAACGCTGATGGAAGCTTTGCGGGACACACCCGTGGTTTGCATCCTGGGTCCGCGTCAGTGTGGTAAATCAACCCTGGCCCGGCATGTGGCTCCGGAGCGGACCTATATCAGTCTGGATGACGTCAACAGCTTTCAACTGGCCAGCGCCGACCCGAAGGGGTTCATTGGAGAGTTGCCGGAAGATGTCACGATTGATGAAATTCAGCGGGTGCCGGAGTTGACTCTGGCCATCAAGGAAAGTGTCGATGTCCGCCGCAAACCGGGGCGGTTCCTGCTCACCGGTTCGGCCAATTTGCTGCAATTACCCCGCTTGTCCGACTCGCTGGCCGGGCGGATGGAGTGGATCGAACTGCAGCCTTTTTCCGAAGCTGAAAAAGAGGGCACTTCCGGCGAGTTTCTGGCGCAATGGCTGGGTGGCAGCCTGAAAACCGGTATCACCGGCTCCAGTCCTCCGAAAGCCTCCACGCTGCCGGGACGAATCATTATGGGCGGCTATCCGGAGGCCTTTCGGCGCAAGCCGCCGCGGGCACGACAGTGGCAGGAACAGTATGTCCGCTCGATCATCGAACGGGACATTCATGACATCAGCCAGGTAAAGGACGGCGAAGATGTGGGGCGTTTCCTGGAATACTTGTGTCACCAGACCGCTCAGTTGCTAAACGTTACCGAGATTGCCAAGGCGCTGGGGCATACCCGGGCAACGGTAGAGAAGTATCTGACCCTGCTGGAACGACTCTATCTTCTGCGGCGCCTTCCCCCATGGCATCGAAACGTGCGCAAACGCCTCATCAAAACTCCGAAGATCCATGTGCGCGACAGTGGGCTGGCTGCCGCCTTGTCCGGAATCACCGAATCCATGTGGACAACGGACCGGTCATCATTTGGGCATCTGCTGGAGTCTTTCGTTGTTCAACAACTCACCATTCAGGCCGGGCTCATTGAGCCGAAAACCCGCTTATGGCACTACCGGGACAAGGATAAGGTGGAAGTGGATTGCGTGCTGACCCAGGGAAATCAGACCTGGGGCGCAGAGGTTAAAGCCGCTGCCAGTATCCGGGACTCAGATACCAAAGGCCTTAGGCGACTGGCCGAACAGGCCGGCCGTGATTTCCAGGGCGGGATTATTTTTTACGATGGCTCGACCATGCTGCCGCTGGACAGGGATCTGAATCTCCACGCCGTGCCTGTCTCCAGGCTCTGGGAAATCTGAACGATGCCGAACTTCATTTCAGAAGAAAACATCGAACAGTGGCCGGTGTTGGTCAACCTTGACTGGGTACAACCAGGTCTTATAGAGGTTAAACTAATTGAATGACAAAGAATAATCTGCGTATAGCAATACTGTTTGTGTGTATGGGCAATATGCGTTAAAGGCTCTATAATCCGCTTTAATAAAGGGTTTTATAGAAATTTGTGACACTTTCATGTGACACTTTTCCCAAAGTGTCACTCAGTTTCCGTCCCCCTACCTAATTTATACCGAATTAGGTGAGTCTTGATAACCACCTTTATTACGAACAAACACATTCACTGTGCCCATGTTAGATCTTGTCTGGCATCATTCCTGGACCAACTCGGGATTCTTCCTGCATTAGCACAGGTTTCTTGAGGACTCCATCCCATAACTGAAAGCCACAAGTAATAAGCCATTGCCTCCTTTTGCGAAGTTGTATTTCAGTGTGATGTCACTCACATCGAATGACCGACAATTGGGGGGTAAAATTCAATAAAGTATGTTTATATACAGCATTAAACAGACGCACATGTGCTCGTGGGGTTCATATATGGGAAACGGGACAGGACGGACTAACAAATATGGCTTGGTGGGAGTCTGGCGCCACAAGCACCAGTATTCTTTGACCTGGTACATAAGGGCCGTCGGGTCCGGATTAGAGGCTTTCAGACACCTTACCTAGCAGCGATGGCCAGGGATCGAATCATTACAGCCTTCGGCTTGGCAAATAGAATTTCCGTTCAGCCCAACGAGTGAATCCAGAAGCGACTGGTCTATAAGTCAACCAATTCAGGCCTAGGCTTCTTCCAGCCGTTAGTTCTTGGACCCATAACGACAGGACTGCAAACTTCTGAAGCCGAACAGCGCTTAAGAATGCAATTCTGGAAGAAGTTGTACCAAACTGTCAGATGTACAAAAATAAAGCCTAACTTTCACTCCAGTCATATTTTGGCTGAAGAGAAAAGGTCAAGGGGAGTGTCGTTGTGAGATCAAGTTCAGGCTTTCCAATCAATTGAACAGCAATTTTAATTCTTTAATTGCTTGTTCGGATAGGCCAACTATAGCCAAAGTAACAGCGACTTGTTATCACTCGACCATTCTAAATGTTGCGGCAGAATTGCATTGAAGGTTGACTCAAAATTGCTCGAATTCTCACGCCGGGTCAAGCGCGACTATTGCCATGACGGCGTTGAATGGAAGGCGCGCAATGTAGTGAACAGTGTGCTTGCCAACTTGCTTGAACAAAATTACAGATCTCTATTCGAGCACCTGTCCCTGAGGGCTACCTCAGCTGTTCAAAAAATTGATGGGTATTACTCGGTTATAGCTCAGCTGACTGAAATGGATTCCATTGAGTCGGCTTATCTCATTAGCAGCTTGTATGCGCAGTTGATTCGCCAGGAGGATCGAAGTCGCAACGGCGTTTACTTCACACCACCAAGTGTTTCTCGACGGGTAATACAAGAAGTATCCAGGATTAAAGAAGTCTCGTTGATCAATTCTCGAATCATCGACCCTTGTTCTGGCGGTGGCGCATTTCTTGCTCCGCTTGCTGCTTTTCTTCGTGATGAGTTAAAAGTTGCTCAAATCCAACCTGAAGAAAGACTTCAGCGAATCAGTAAGAACATTTGCGGTGTCGATATTTGTAAGACCTTGGTCGATCTATCAAAAATCTTCTGCCTGATTGAACTCAACTCAGATATCGCTCGTGCGGGACGGGCGCCACAAATCAACATTGACACCAAAGACTTTCTGTCTCGGGGCATCCATGGCGAAAATTTCGACGTCATAATAGGCAATCCACCATTTCGGCGCCTAGCCTCAAGCGAGCGCGAAAAGTATTTAGTCACCTATGGCGAGTCACACAATGGTGGTTCAAACCTATACGGAATGTTTATCCACAAATCACTGTCGCTGGCACGTCCAGGAGGCGTTGTTTGCCTCATCATTCCCTCTAGCTTGTTCGCCGGTGTTCGGTTTGAATATTTGCGGTCGCTGATTCGTGATCGAGCGGATGTGACTAGCATTGAGATAATGCAGGAACGTGAGGGTGTATTCATGGACGTCCAGCAAGAAACTGCTATCCTGACGTTACGAAAGTTGCCTGCTGGTGCGCAAAGGAAAAACAGTGCAAAAATCACGTCGATCTCCAAAGCGTTTTCACCCATGAAGATTGGCGCTTGTGTGATTCCACTAGGCAAGAGCCCTTGGATAATTCCACGCAAGCGTGAGCAACTCGCTGCATCGCGGCTATTTTCAAGCGACCTTCCCAAGATTAGTGACTACGGATTGTCTATTCGAACGGGTTCTGTCGTTTGGAATCGGGACAAGCGCCCGAGATTCTCCACCGTGGATGAGGAGTTATCTTCAAATCAAATTCGCTACCCACTTATATGGTCAGAATGCATAGGTAAAGACGGGTCTTTTGATTTTTCGCGAGCAGAGAGAAGAGCCCCGGATGGGCTATTTGTTGGGACACATGATACCGACCCAGAGCTACTAAAAATAAGCGCTGTGGCGATAAAGAGAACTAGTAACTCTGGTCAGGACCGCCGAATTTATTGCGCACACATTCACTCTCAATTTGTCTTTAAGTACGGTGCTTACCTTGCAGAAAACCACGTAAACCTGCTTTTTCAAAGCAATGGTCAATGCTCGATAGACCTGGAACTATTTGCACGTATCCTTAATAGCACCCCTGTAGATGATGCATTTCGGTGCTTATCGGGATCGAGTGCAGTTTCGAAATATGAGCTCACTCGCCTACCAATTCCTGATATTGAGCTGGTCCAAAAGCGTATCGACCAAGGAATGAATATTGACGAGGCAATCGAGGCTGAGTTTTATGACATCTAAGGGGACTGGGTGTGAAAACGCGACGACCCCTTAGGAAAAACTTCCAAGATCGTCTAGAAGACCAGCGCAAAGCGAAGGAAGATAATCTTGCGCGCTTCAAAAAACAAAAAGAGTCAACACGAAAGGCAATCAGGAAAAAAAGCAACACAAAACCAAACCATTGCGTTGATGATTCCAATCCTCAAGTCCAGCGGAAGAAAGAACCGACTACCCAGATCGAATACAACGCCTTGTTTGCCGATGAGCGTGACGAACTACTGGAGTATTTACCGCCACAAGTTACATATTCCTCCCTTGCTCGCGACGCAGCGCTTTGCGCAGCTCAGAACAATATCTGCGTTAGACTCATTTGGCCAGCTTTTCCATCGTGCGTGCCCGCAATTCATTCAATAGCATCTTGCGAAGCCTACGAATCAGGAAACCAGTTAGGTTTGAGGGCGATATTGTGGCCTGCAAAAGCCAATTCATTTCGCGAGCTCAATCACATCCGCATCGACGCGAGGTGGCTATATGGCGTTGCACAATATTGGCAATCTCTCAAATCTCATAAGCCTGAGAGTTATGCGGAATTAATCAAGTCCAAGTGTACTCATAAAGACATTCTCTTTTTGTCTTTGAGTCACTACCTGGATGATGAAGGTGACCCGAGAGGATTCCCGAGTATAGGTGAAGCTTTTGCAACCTTTCCAGTTGGCCGAACAATTTGGGGTGACTTCACCAAAAAGATCTTTAATGGGGTATTTAGTCACGTTTCCAGGAAGGGAATTCCACTTGCTGATCTTGGCGATCCGTGCACCGCCCCTGACGCAATCTTTGGAATTCACCCAGATGCAACCATTGAAGAAATAGTTGACCGGTTCACTACTGATGCTCTCAGCCCGAACAAAGGCCGACCACCTGATTTCGTAATTATCAATTTATGTGCCAAGTCGAGGTCTTGGCTTGGAGGAAGTTGGATCAAGAAAACAATTCGAGTACTTCAAATGCTAGGTGGGGGCCTCCCATCCGCCCCAATAGGGGCTCTGGTGCTCATCGACGATCCACTTGCCTATTTAGCATTTATGAGCAAACTTAATGGGCGGTCAGTACGCGGTAAACGCAAAGCTTCCGTCGAACAGCAAGTTAATGCCGCCTCCAAACTATGCCTAAGCGACTCAATAACTATCCGGCCCGAGAAAAACTCAAGAACTATTTCAGACACTACAGTCCTTGCACACATTGTGGATGCTGAAGCGGCCGCTGTCGCTGCAGCTATGTATAAAACGGCTAAGACAATTCAAGGAGAAAGCGAAGCTTTGTCTGGTGCTTTACGATCTTGCGCCGGATATATTCTGTGGTCCGCCCGATTGCCGTGCGGCCAGACTGCGCTTCAAGAAATGTTGCATGAAGACTCGCGCTCTGACCAGGAATTGCAATGGCGGACAAGAATGTACAGTTGGAGGGGGGTGGTAAACGAGTTGCAGAATATCCGATCAGCATTGGGTGATGCAGATGGGACATCGAATATCGATCGGCTTCTTGAAAGTGCCTCTAGTCTTTTAGATTCGTATTCGGCTGGCACTCCAAGTGGTATGAAACTCATTGAGTTGGTCGACGAGATCATGGCACAAACTGTAGATGCGCGATCTAAACACAAGAAGCGCAGTAAACCTACCGTAACAATAGCTGTTCCGAGTGCGCTCCAAGTGCGTCTCGTTATGCGTGTCATTGAAGAAAGGTGGCCACTATACGACAGTGTCGGGAACGAAGTCATTCAGATTCTACGCACGATAGAGTTGTTCTCTCGTAGTGCGCCTGTCATAGCTCGCCGCTTGATCGTAGTTGGTGCACACGCCCAGACAATTGCAGAGCTCTGCAGCGCGCAAAGCTTACCCAGGCGAATTGAATTGATACTCAGCGCTGGAGATGCCGAAAGAATCGTTCGGACCCTAACCTACGTTCTAGGTGACGATGAATTCAAATCTCTGCACAATCCAATAAAAGACCTGGTACGAAAACTATCTGAATTTCTAGAATCTGATTCTACCTCATACTCCCTCCTTAATCGCCTCGTGTATTGGCATCCCCAGACGCATACGGATACAGGCTCGCTCGATTGGAACACAGCAACCTCAATTGTTGATTTTCGGTTCGATCTAGATGATGGCCGAATAATCGGAATGAGAAAGTCGAGCCCAACTCTTGTTTATGACGAATCTAGGAGGCCGCCATATATTCAAAAAACTGCAGCAGAACTTAGGGTTGGCGATCATTTTCTAGATATTTCAGATGAGATGCGCGATGACATAGAGGTTTACATGGACTTGGCTGGTCGCTTCAAGAGCGAAGGGGTGGTGCGCGCTTTTCACAGGCATGTAGTTGACAAGCTGAATGAGCAGTTTCCCGATCAGACTGTTTCTCAACGCATAAATAATTTGCGTCAAAGATTTAATGATGTATTCCCAAATGAGACGGAAATTACTGACGCAAAAATTCGATACTGGGTGACAGTAGGTCAAGAAATTAATTTGCCGTTTGAAGATTTAGTATCGCACGCCCCAAAAGCTAAAAGTGATTTTGAGATGTTTATGCGCGTATTGAATATAGATGAGCCCTATCCCGAACTCTATTGGGGTCTCGGAATTAACAGCTTAAGAACTGATCGTAGGCATGAGGGGCGGCAAGCGACTCTTGTCTACCAGCGACTGCTGCTTGATCCCGTCTCAGTGGCATCGTTGCTAAGCATCCCTTCCTCAGAGCTAGCAAGACTTCAGACTCAGGCGAGGCTGAACGTAGTTGAGATTCTCCGTAAGGAGAGAATTGGATGAATGAGGCTTCCGAAATGCAGGTAGTAAGAGCAGACGCAACCACAATTTCTCAAACGGCCAAAGAGGCCGTCGCCCATGGTGTTCTTGGCGCCGTCTTTAATCGCTTATCAGGACACGAGCTGGGTGGACAATATGTCCAAGGTGAAAAACCGTCACGCTACTTTTCAAGTGCGTTCCTATTGCCTGCCAATCCAGACGAGCTAGCGTTTGACGACGACACATCTCCTATTAGAATTACGGCGTGTGGCTTTGATTTTATGATTAGGGCCGCAGCTCAGGGTTCTATATTAGTTCGACCGAGTTTCTCTTTATACGTGCGTATCTTACCGACACAAGATGAACTTGCTCAAACAGGTGTTGACTTTCGTTTGACAACGGAAATGTACCGACAGATTCGAGTGGTCATCGATGCGAAATCACGTGATCAGTGGCAAGAAAACAGTGAGAGATTTGGCGGGAACAAAAATCATGAGGAATGGCAAAAGATTCGCACCAAAATTGTTCAGCAAGTTTACGAGCAGTTTTCGATTTACCAAGCACTAAACCCAGGGGACGAAGAAGAACTGAATCATCCGGTTGATTCGCTGTTTGAGCTTAGAGGCTTTCGAGTGGTCCCTGGAGATACGGTTTTTCCGTCGCCTGAGGTTGTCGCGCCGAACCGAGGCAAAGAGAAATGGTATCGGATTCCAATAAATTGCGGTGAGTTCGAATTTCCGCTTAATGACCAAGTCGGCTTAGATAGCGCAACTCGAGGCGCAAATGAGCGGTTGCAGACCCAAATACAGCAAGCCATCGATGATTGGCTGGAATCTGAAGACTTAGAGTTTAGTGGCGCCCATTGGGCATATCCCAGAGGGCGCTTGTTCCAGCCTTCTGAAATTGCAAATTGGTCGGTTACTTTAGAACAAATTCGATCCCAGTTTGTCTCGATGACTCTATCCGAGCGACGTGAGCGAATTGCACTACCGCGATTAGATATTAGGTGGGCAATCTCAGTTAAACCAGACTGGTCGGACCCTGATAGGAATGCAGTCCATGTTGCTATCGAGAATCGGAGCCGATTACCCGCCATACAACTCAGATCGGAAACTGATGAAGCGATTTTTCAAGTTGAATTGGCTTGTCGAATACCTGTTGATATTCACTCTCGAATGCGATTAGGACGCGTCGAATCATCTTACCGATATAACCGCTACTTGAGTTATCCGGCGTTAGGTTTTAATTGTGGAATTCGTGAGAGAACTGAGACAACAGATCTTATTCTTCATTCAGACTGGATGCCTAAGTACTGCCTTCCGAAAATAGAACCTGCTACCCATAGCGTT
>CAZRTG010000013.1:0-35892 GCA_964602895.1 uncultured Wenzhouxiangellaceae bacterium | reverse complement strand
TTTCTGGCTGATGAATCGGCCCCTGCGCTGGATTCGGTTGTGGATCAGGCCCAAGCCCTGCAGCAATACCCAACGCCACTGGCGCGGATTGCCGATCCCGATTCGATGTTGCTGGGGGCAGGGCAGATGATGCGTTTTGCACATCAGCACCGGGCCGGGATTGAACAGCAGTTGGCACATATCAGGCAAAGCTGGCCGATTCTGGTCAGTATGATCGACATGAATGCAGTACGCGAAGACGCCATCATTATTCGCAGCGCTGTCGCTGATGGTATGCAGTACCAGCAAGGTGCTTATGGCGTGAATGCTGCATCTTTACCGGCAAACAGCCTGCTGGCTTACCAGGGGGAAACCATACATCAACGTAACAACATGGAGTATTTGTTGTTCCAGAATGAACTGGACGGGATTACTGACGGCGCCATAGATGAGCTCAGCTACAAGCTGGATGCATTTCAGCGTATGGCCGACGATGAACTGAGCCCGGCCATCATGGACGAACGCATTGAGGCTGCCGAGAACATGAGCGAGGAAACCCGTCAGCGCTTTCGCGAACAAGCCTATATCCGCGCCAGTACCCTGTACCTGATGCTGATCCCGGCCATGGTGACGGTCGTCACCGATTAGGGATTTTTCACTGTTAGCGGCGCCATTTCATCCAGGCCTTGCAGTTTCTTCAGTTCGGGTATGGCGATGGTGCCGGGTGGTGGTGGCTGATCCTGCTGTTGGCTGGAATGGGTTTGAGAACTGTTTTCTGCTGTTTGCTTCTGGCTCCCGGCTTGCTGCTCTATCTCCAGGGCTTCCAGTTTAGCGATGGCAATAGTGCCGGGTGGAGGGGGTGGCTCATCACTATCCGACTCGGATGTCGCGGTCGCTTCGGATGGCTGCTCGGAAGCTTCTGCGACTTTTTCCTGCTCTTCAGTCACGGGTTTGTTTGCACCCGCAGATGGCATGGATATCCCGGCGCTGGTCTGCCGGCCTGCCTGCTGGCTGGTGGATGCGGCAGCAGTATCCGCTCCGTTTTGGGGCTGACCATTTCCAGCCGGGCCACTGCCCATAGGGCCGGTTGCAGATTGGCCAGCAGAAGCTTGGGCTCCAGTACCGGTACCAGTACCGGGCCCTCCCGCGGATTGTCCACCCGATTGGCTCCTGAGGAACTCAAGCGCACTTTGCGAAACGCCAGCGCCTCCAGCCATGCTGCTGGCAGCTTCCGTTTCGGGCTTTGTACCCAAAGGTTTTTTACTTTGGCTGGCTGATTTTGAGCTGTCGCTTCCGGCCATGCCGGACTGCCCCTCGCTACCACTCTGGCCTTGACCTTGACCTTGGCCTTGTCCGGGCCCGGAGGAACCGCTGCGCGCACCTCCCGCGGCCAAGGCTGCCGCTTCGCGCTTGTGGTATTCCCGGACCAGATCACCCCAGGCGGCCTCTTCTTGCTGGCGCAATTCCGGATCATTCTCTGCGGCTGCGCTGGGGCTATAGGGATAGATGGTGTTGGCGTCTTCGGGCTTCCACTCTTCCTGTTCGATGATCACATCGCGCATTTCATCACGCAGATGTTTTTGCGATTCGTAAGGCAGGGCGGCAATACCTTCGGCCGGTTTCAGCGGTGCATTGGAGCTGTCCAGTATGACTCTGGATTGATCCCTGGCGATCTCGGTTTCCATGCGCCTACGGTAGGCTTCTTCGCTCTCTTCTACCCGCCTGCTGGAATTCTCGCTGTCTTCCGCTGCCTCGTCCTGCTCGCCTTTGCCTGCTATGTCGGCTGACTGGGGCCAGGCCGTTAGCGGAAATGACAGCGCCAGCAGCAATGGTAAAGAGTGCACCAAAAAGCGCTTTAAAGTCGGCAGACACAGCCCTGCTGCGCGGGATTTCACAGGTTTTCCGGTAGATCTCATTGCGGCTCTCCAAAAAAAGTCGATACGGAAACACAGCATCCTGGAACCTTGGACTCAGGAAGACGGCGCTAATTCCCGTACCACACGAAATCCGGTGAAATCGTTGCGGTCACCGGCCTTGAGGTTGAAGCGAGCTGACAAACGCGACTCGCGCGCACCACTGAACCAGGAACCACCGCGGGTGACACGGGAATTGCACAGTCCACGGCTATTGGCGCTGCCATCGGCGGGAGCATCGTGATAGGAAAGGCTCATGCAGTCCAGCGTCCACTCGGCCACATTGCCCAGTGTGTCATGCAGTCCGAACGCATTGGCAGGAAACGATCCTGTCGGTGCGGTTTCCAACGCATAAGGGTCGGCACAGGCCTGATGGGCCCAACGGAACCCCGTCTCGTTACCGGCGATATTGGCTACCTCACACACCCTGGCCGGATCGGCATTGGGCCATTCGTCGGTTTCGCCACCCCGTGCCGCATATTCCCACTCGCTTTCACTGGGCAGCCGGTATCGTTCACCGGTTTTCTTGCTCAACCAGACCACATAAGTCTGTGCATCGTCCCAGGAAACCATCATGACCGGCCGGGCACCGCGGCCCCAGCCATTGTCAGGGGTCTGGTCGCATTCTCCGCCGGCCACACAGGCATCCCACTGTGCCAGGGTGACTTCGTGGATTCCGATTGCAAACGCGTTATCAATGACCACCTTGCGTTGCGGCTTTTCATTGGCAAGGGCAGTCGTGGAGTTCTTGTCGGCGCCCTGCCAAAACGATCCGGCAGATAAAACCACCAGATCCGGACAAAGATCGCAGTCACGAAAGCGCTTGCCAGGCCTGAGTGTGAGGTCGTCAATCGCCGTCAGAGCAGCAGTGACATGCTGGCCGCGTGGAAAGGCATCGATGTAAGCCTGGTAAGCCTTGCGAGTGTGTAGCTTTTGCGCGGCTGCAAACGCAGTGCCGTCGTTGGCAGCATCGCTGAGTTGGCGGCGCACACTTTGCGCTTCGGCAAGATGCTGTCCGTCCGGAAAATCTGCAATGTATTGATCGATAGCCGCTATGCTGCGTTTCGAACGTGCCTGTTCCCAGGCGAGATTGTCCTGCTCCTGGCGCAAAGCCTGCTGTCGTTCGGTCTCGGTGGCGACACGATCCAGCGCGTCCAGCTTTATCATGGCCTCTGCCTGGTGCAGGCCCAGAGGCAATTGTTCCAGATAGGATTGATAAGCAGAACGACTGCCTTCGGCATCACTGGCCTGCCACAGCTCTTCATCCAGGCGGGCCAGGTGTTTCAGTGCATCGGCCTCGTGAAAAGAGTCCGGGTAGTCCTGCCGGTAGAGTTGATAACCGTAAATGGTGTCCGCTTCCAGTGCCTCGAGCCAGCGCCTGTTCTGCTCGGGATCACGGCTGCCAGGGGCATTGCCCGGGCTGGCAGAGGCAGCTTCATTCTGTTGCGTGGCTACCGTCCGATCAGGATCCGCTTGACTGTCCGGCTCACCAATCAGCAGATAATACACCAGCACGACCAGCCCCAATGCGAACAATCCCAGCAAAACAATGGGCAGCCAGGCGCGACCCTCGGTAGCGTATTTCGTGGTCGGCTCTGTCATTTCGCTGCCAGCACGGAGCACGCTGTGCCGGGGTTTGGCAACCGGCAAGTCAAAATTCCGGGACCATTCCGCCACGCTGTGTGGGCGCTGAACGGCTTTCAGCTTCAACCCTGAATTGATGGCTTCCAGCCAGGCAGCGGGCAGGCCCGGCATGACGGCGGGTTGTAACGGCACCAGTGGATCAGGCAAGCCTTGCTCCACAGCTTCAAGGCGTTGTGAAGCAGGGCTGGGTATGCGGCCACTGATCACGCGATACAGACAGGCAGACAGGCCATAAATATCTGTCCATGGGCCAATGGATCCGGAGCCCAGTTCCTGTTCAACAGCCGCGTAGCCGGGGCTGCCCAGGTTGCCTGAATCCGCATCGGGCGCGTGCAGTGCAGCACCAAAGTCCAACAGCAAAGGAGCACCGTTTTGGGTGATATAGATATTGTCCGGTTTAATGTCCTGGTGAATCACCGAGTGCTGATGCAGATATTTCAGGGCATCCAGCAGGGGTGGTACCAGCGCCTTGATTCGGGTGGCGTCGAACGAATTGCCATCCAGTAACAGCTCACCCATGGTGGCGCCGGGGTAATAAGGCATTTGCAACCAGGCCGAACCATTGGCTTCAAAGCAATGTGCGACTTCGATGATATTGGGGTGTTGCAAACCGGCCAGGACACGGCCTTCGGACAGAAACTGCTGCAGGCCCTGTCTGAAGTCGGTTTCCATTTCAGGGCTGGCAGCTTGCAGGCGACCATCATCCAGGCGTTTTGCGCTTTGTTGTGGGAAGTACTCTTTGAGTACGAACTCGCCACCACCGATACGGTCGTGGGCCAGGTAGCTGATGCCGAAAGAACCTCGCCCAAGGACTCGCGCTATGCGCAAATTGTCGATCAGACTGCCGGTTTCCAGAAAATTTGAGTTGGTGGCTGTATCACTCATTATGAGTTTCAGTCATCGTCAGCCACCAGTAGCAGGCTCAGAGAAACGTCACCCAGTTCCAGCGTGTCGCCGGACTGGACAAAAAATATTTCGCCCGGCAAACAGGGTACTGCGTTGAGCCGGGTGCCATTGGTCGAACCCAGATCGCTGATGGTAATTCTGCCCTGATGGATTTGTACCCGTGCATGACGACGGCTGACCGTCTCACTGGACAGGTCCACATCGGCGTCGTGACGGCCCAGTTCGGCGTACCACTCGCTGCCGTTGACCGGTAACAGCCTGGTAAAAGTCTCGCCATCAGCCAACAGACCGGACACCTGCAGCCTGACGGTTGCCACCCTGTCTTTGCCCGGTGTAAACCGCACGGTCCCTGGCTCGGCCTGAACTGCAGCACTTGATGCGGCAGAATCGGTTGTCACAGAATGCTTACGCCAGCGGCGAATTAACCAGGCCAGTAACAGCAGAGCAATCAAGCCGGTAAGAATCTCTGTGATGCGGGAAGGCTGGCGTGGCGTGACAACTGCTGCAGTGTCATGGATGGCGGGCTCAAGCACTGGGGCATCCACCACAGGTTCTTCAATAAACTGTTCTATGGCCAGCTCGCCGTTTGCCTCAGTTTGCTCCTGTTCCGATTCTGGCTCGGATTCGGCTTCGGTTTCGGGCTGCTGTGGTAGGTCATCCTGTTCGCCGGGCTCCGGCGCTTGCTCCTCTGGCTGCTCCGGAGGGGCTTTATCCGGCGGGCTCATATTCTCTTCAACAGGCGGAGGCGTTGGTTCGGCCACGGGTTCAGTGGCCTGTGATTCTGTTGGTGAACAAGCCGCCGTACTCAAGGCGGTTCCGGTCAGTTTGGCCGCACGTTGCAGCGCATCCGACCATGCCACCCGGGGTGAGCCCGTGGGCTGCATGCTTTGCACACCGACCGACATATTGAAAGCCATCAGATTCCCGCAGGAATCGGTCAAAGCCCCACTGACGTTGGGAAAAGGCTCCAGTGTCGGGTGTGAAGTCGTAATCGCGGGCAAGGTTTTTACGGCTGAACGAACCGGAGCAGAACCCTGGGCTATCATCTCGGCTGGCGGAAACGCCACCAGGCTGAGCGACCTGATTTCAGCCTCGGTCAGTGCCGACAGGACGGCAGCGGGTCGATTGAGGCCTTGCACCCTGAGTATCGCCAGTTTATCCGCCGGCAGGGTGTGAACAATGGTTGCCGGACGACCGTGGCGCACGATATCGGTGCCACCATCGAGAACCATGATTTCATCGCCCAGCCGGGCAAAATCGATTGCAACCAACACCATGTCAGGTGCGGCTATGACGATGCCGGTAGTGGGTTGAACATGGGTTGCCGATACCAGCTTCAGTGCCAGCACGGTCCAGGGCGGCATGTGTTCGCTTGCTGTTGTGGATTGTGGCCAGGCTGGATTGCTGGCCAGCAGCAACGCCAGTATCAACAGCAGTATCAGGCTTTGCCCGGATGGAAGTCGTGATGCCAACATATCAGTGCGAATAAAGCCGGTTGATGAGGTTGTCGAGACAGTATTGCCCGGCCTGATTCAATGCCCGCTCTTCGCGTGCCTGCACAATGCTCTGGATGAACACCAGAATAGCGGCCATGACCAGAGCCACCAGTGTGGTACTGAAGGCCACACCCAGTCGTTCGGTTACCTGGAACAGCATATCGGGGCTTTCCACATTGGCCCGGTCGCCAGCATAGTTCAGTGCCAGCATGATGCCGATCACGGTGCCAATAAAGCCCAGCGAAGGAATCAGCCAGGTGATATAACGAATGATGTTATAGCGCAGGTCGATTTCGTGAATGAACAGCTCCAGGCTGGAATTGAGCAAGGAGTTGGTCTGGTCAGCGGAATGGCTCAGGTTGTAGCCCAATACACAGCGCTCGATCAAGCGCGGTACAAAGCAGACATCACGGTATTTGCTGGCGCGCACTTTCTGGTAAATCGGCGTCATGTCCTCACCCGGACGCAACACCGTTTCCTCGTCTTCGGGGAGATAATTGCGCGCCATCTGTGCTTCTTCCAGCCAACCGTAATACCAACGAATAGCGAGTTCACCGAGGCCGATGAAAAACACCACCCACATGATGGTCTGAACGGTAACTGGCCAGGTAGAGCGCTCCACATCGAGAATGATTTTGGCGGCATCCAGGGGCAATACTTTGGCCAGAAAGGCGATGAACAACACCGCGGTTATGGCACAAATCAAAAAAGTGATCAGTCGGATGCGGCTCATGATTTTTTGTCACGCTCTTCAACGGCGCCGGTAACCGGATTACGTTTCGGGTTTTCAAAAACCGGCTTGTCACTGGTTTTTCCGACCAGCCGCAAACCGGCATTGCGCAGGGCTTTGCTGTCCATTGTCCCCAGCCCAAAGCCCGCAGTTGTTTGCGTCAGTTCCTGCCAGCTCATTTCATGGTTACCAAAACGAATACGGTCCTGTGGGCCAAGCTGGATCAGCAGCGCCTGTGTCCAGGTGTTTTCACGCCAAAGAAAAGTTCCGGAGCGTGAACCCAAATCATGGACTACCAGGCGGTTACCGATGATGGCTTCTATGCTGGCGTGCTCGTCGGCAACGGAAGCATCGTTCAGAACAATGTCATTTTTGCTGTCGCGACCTATCGTAACCATAGAACCTGTCCGGCGCCCTTGCTGGCGCATGCTGGGTGTGGGGATGTCTGTAGCTGTAGTGAGCAAAACGTCATTTTTACCAACGGTCTATGATACATGGATAGACAGTTATCTTAGCTACCCCGGTGTTAATCGTATGTGAACCGCCGATTGTGGCTAATCCGAAACGGCTAAAAAGGTACCGCCATTGTTCTTGGCAAGCCTTTCCATGAATTCAACTGTACCCCGGTACTTGTAATAATCACCGATGGTGACGGCGTGGATCTCTTTGTGGGCATGATTCAGCTGGATCACCCGGCGCACCAGGCGGTTGGCATTCAGCCCCTCGTTGAAGCTGGGGTTTGGCAGGCCGTCACTGAACAGCACGATGGCCTTGGCGGGTGAGTCCAGCGCCTGGCTGATACCTGCCAACAGAGGCGAAGAGCCTTTAAAGTCATCTTTCATACCTTCAAGGAAACGAATGGCCTGATGACGCGTGGTATCGGACATGGTGCTCAGGCCGTTAACCGGCCAGCGAATGAAATTCGGCCCTGAATCCAGTTGCTGAAATCCCAGGATGCCGAATTCGTAACCATCGTCCAATGAGTCCATGGCCCGCACCACCGTGTTTTTCACCAACTCTGCATGACGGCCGAGAAAAGCATTCATATCCACCAGAAACAGGATCTGTGTTTCATCGGTTTTCAGCCCCAGAAAGCGGAAAGTCACCTGGTGACGTCCGGTGGGTTCGGGGATGGGTTCTTCTTCCGGTGGCGGTGGAGGGGGCTGGTCTGCCCGGGCTTGCTTCTCGGCATTGATGGTCTGGATCTCGGCCGAGATCCGTTCCTGCTCGGCCTGCAATTGCTCGTGTTGAGTCTGCGCTGCCTGCAAAGCTTTGAGTATGTCATTGCGACCCAGTTCCGAGTCCTGCAGGATGGCATCCGTTCTGCCAGCCAGTTCCTCCAGAAACTTCAGATCGCCCTCGGACCTCACTTCTTTTTGATAATCCGGCATCAGAATAATGGCCATGATCACGAAAGCGCCCATCGCTGAGGCGAACAGATCGATGGCTGACAACGAAAATACCTCAAATGGTGCGCGCCTGCGTCTCAACGCGATACACCCACAAAATCGCCGTTGTTTTGCCGCGCCAGGGTCTGCAGGAATAGCACCAGTGCCCGGTTCTGGGTGTAATCGCCCAGGGCTACGGTATGGATTTCCTTACGGTCATAGCGGTTCAGGCTGGTGATGTCTTTGATGATTCCGGCGGGTGAACTGTCGGGTTCACCATCGCTGAGCAGAATGATAGCCTCAGCCGGAAACTGCAATGCAGCCAATAAAGCCTGGTGAGTCGGCGTCGAACCGGCAAAACGCTGTGATAAAGCGCTGATGTATTCGCGTGCCTGTTGCAGGTTCTCGGGTGTGGCTTTGATCAGCCGGTTGGTGCGTGGAAAAGTGTGGATATAGGGTGCGGGTGCGCCCTGGTAGCCGATGATGGCAAAACTGTTTTCTGCGGTCAGTGGCGCCAGTATGTCCACTACAGAAGAAAACATCAGGTCTGAATAGGCGATCATGCTGCCAGACATATCCACCACGATGACAAAGCTTTTGGCCTCGGTGGCCAGGCCCAGTATCGAAAACTCGACGCCATTGACCACTGCTGTTGGCTTGGCGTCCGGTACTTCTTCAATTACCGGTTCGGGAACTTCAATTTCTGCTACCTGGGTTTTGGCGTCACGTAAATCCTCACGCAAACGCGACAGGGATTGTTGGATACCGGCATTGATGCGCTGCAAACGCTCCAGGTCAGATTGTGACTGTTCATTGTCAGCCAACAGGTTCTCGATTTCGCCTTGTGCCAGGCGACGTTTGAGCATGAGGTCTTCGACCTCCGACCAGGAATCCGCACTGCCGACATTGCGGTAGTAAGGAAACAGAATCATGACCAGCAGAATAAAGGCGCCCAAAGCCGATGCGAACAGGTCGATGGCTGAAGTGCTGAATACGGAAGTATCGCGGTTGGGGCTACGCATGGCTTATTTAATCATGGCTGGGCAAAAAAAACCCGGCACGGTGGCCGGGTCTCTGACAATTAAAATGGGTGATCAGTTCTGTGGCAGTGCATCCAGCATGGCGTCACGGTCACGCTCTTTGTATTCTACTTCCTGATCCATCAGTTCTTTGCGGCGCACTTCGCTGTCCACGTAATTGATCCATTGTTCCGCCGCTTTGGCAGAGCGCTGGTCACGACTGGCTTTCTGAAAGGCGTCGCGGGCCTGTTCCAAACGCTGTTGATTGAAATAAGCCATGCCCATCATGATGTAGGCCTGGTCGGTACGCTTCAAGCCGCCGGCATCCAGGGCATCATTCACGGCAGCAACGGCTTCTTTCCAGTTTTCCAGATTAATGTGAGCCTGGGCCAGACGAATGTAGAGATCGCCGTCTTTGGTCATAGCTGCAGCACGGGCCATGGGAGGAATGGCCAACTTGTCTTCCCGGGCCTGGTACCAGGCCTGGGATAACAGCCGAAGATTGCGATCATTTTCTTCGACGATGTTGTCTTTCATGCCTTTTTCCAACACCTTGGCTGCTTTGTATGGCAGGCCATGCAGCAGATAAAGGTTGGCCAGGTTGGTGATATGGCCGTTGGTGTTCAGCAAGCCTTTTTCATACAGCACTTCGGTCAGGGCCAGTTGCTTCTTGGTATCGCCCAATTCGCTGTAAACACCGGCCAAAGTCAGAATATAGGTGTCTTTGGGGTAGTATTGCACCAGCTCTTTCACCACTTCCAGCATATTGTTGTAGTCTTTGAGCTCGAAATAGCAGACACGCAACAGTAACAACCAGTTTTCCTTCGGGGTCTGTCCCTGCTCGCGGAACATGTCCACAGCGGTCTTGATGGGTTTGAGTGCATCCTGATAGCGACCCAATTGGAACAGCGCCTGGCCTTCCAGCATGTACACATCAGCACTGGGTTCGGGAACTGCTGCCATCAAACGACGTACGGTTTTCAGTGCAGTCTCATAATCCTCAATGGTGAATTGCAACTGTGCCATGGTTTTCAGCGTGGTGAGGGTCAAGGCCTCTGGTAAATCGGGTTGTATCAATACCTGTTCATATGCATGGATGGCTTCTTTGTAGTTTTCCTGCAAATAAGCAGCATAGCCGGTTAAATTCCAGATCTGTGCCCGCTCGTAATCGCTGAGCTTTGTATTGGAACGCATTTCTCCCAGCAGTTTACTGGCACCCGCATAGTTTTTGGCTTCCACCAATTCCTGGATTTCAGTCAGCTTCTCATACACCTGCTGGCTCATGGCCACGGTTTGTTTGGTTTCGCGTTCCTGTTTCTCCTGGGCGAACAACGAGGGGGTGGTTAATAGCAAACACAGGCAGGCGAATCCCAGGCAGGTGAACCTGGGGCGAGTGAACAGTGTGGCAATACGCTTTATTCGGTTCATTTCCATACGGTCTGTAGCAACCCTACTCTTCGATTTCATAAGTGAATTTGTTTTGTACACCGGGGACTTCGATGGCCTGGCCATCAACCACCCGTGGCTTGTACTTGAATTTCATGGCCGCAGCAAGAGAGGCGCTGTGGAACAGGGAACTGGTGCACTGATCTTCAACCACAAATGGATTGGCAGTAGTGCCTTGCCTGGTTACGGTGTACTGCACCACACAATAGCCCTCAATGCCACGTGACAAAGCGCGTTGCGGATAAATGGGTGCCACTTTAACAATAGGCAGGTAATCACCTTCACCTACACCCAGGTTAAACCCACCGGACATCTCGATATCGGTTTCAACCGGAACAGCAGAAATCGCAATCTTCTCAGCATTCGGATTCAAAGTGTCCAGCTGTGGCGTTGGCGGCTGTGGTGGTGGCGCTTCAGGTGGTGGTGGCTTTTCCGGTTTAAGCTGCCTGCGCTCAATGCTTTCATCACGTTTGAGGCGTACAAAGTCGACAATATTGGATATGCCCGATTCATCCAGAGAACTATCGGTAGATTCGATCAGGTAAGACATGGTCCAGAACAACCCGGCCGTAACAGCCAGGGCCAGAACAGCCCCAAACAGCATGCGGGTGTAATGACCGGATTTTTTGAGCGTCAGTGTCTCAACTATGGTAGCAGCCATCGATATTCCCTCAGGGTTCGTTGGCAGCGATAGAGACGTTATAAACACCTGCTGATCGGGCCGCATCCATAACCTGGATCAAAGTATCTGTCTTGGATTCCTTGTCGGCCTGGATAACCACCGAACCTTGAGGGTTTTCAGCGTGCAATCGTTCGATGTTCGGTCTTACCGAACGGATATCGACCTGACGACGGTCTATCCAGATGTCGTTGTTGGGGCCTATGGCTACCAGGATATTGGCCTTTTCCTGCTTGACTGCAGTGGCCGCATCCGGACGGTTTACCTCAATACCTGCTTCCTTGATAAAGGTAGCGGTCACGATGAAAAAGATCAACATGATGAAAACCACGTCCAGCATCGGCGTGATGTCGATATTGGTTTCTTCTTCTTCGATCAGGGCAAATTGTTGCCGCATATTTAAATCTCCTAGTTAACTCCAATCACAGACCGGATCGTAGACCCGGTTAATGATGATGAATTTCAAGATGGTCGGTTAATGCCTGACGTTCGTGACGGACCTTGTTGCTCAAATAGGCACTCATGGCTACACCGGACAGTGCGGCAACCATGCCCGACATGGTCGGGACGGTTGCTTTGGATACTCCAGACGCCATGGATCGCGGGTTACCGGAACCGGATATGGCCATGACCTCAAATACCTCGATCATACCGGTTACCGTACCGAGCAGCCCCAACAAGGGGCAAAGAGCGACGCAGGTCTGAATCAAACCCAGGTACTTTTCTGATGCAGCTGTGACCTGGGAAATGATACGGCCGCGAATCTGGTGCGCTTTCCAGGACGACTTGTCATCACGTGCATCCCAAAGAATCAAAGCATTTTTCACCAGGCGCTTATGGCCAGTCCGCATGAATACCAGCCGCTCAATGATCAGCATCCACATAAACAGGGTGAGGACGCCGATAACATTGAGTACCGGCCCGCCCATCTCCATGAAGTCGCGGATGGTCTCCAGGAAGGGCAGGTAGTAATACAGAGTATCCATGCGTGCTTACGCTCCGGTCATCTGCTGTTCTGCACGCTCTGAAAGCATTCCCGCAGCTTCTTCCTGCAGGATCTGGGTCAGCCGCTTGGCGCGGCCTGCAACCAGGGTATGCAGGAACACCATCGGAATGGCAACAACCAGACCAAGTACTGTGGTTACCAGGGCAGTTGAAATACCGCCGGCCATCAGTTTGGGGTCACCCGCGCCGTACAGCGTAATGGCCTGGAAGGTGATGATCATACCGGTAACCGTACCCAGCAGACCCAACAGCGGCGCAACCACTGCGATGATCTTCAGGAAGGGCAGCATGGTGGAGAACTTGGGTACTTCTTTCAGTATGGCTTCACCCAGTTTCAGTTCCAGACCCTCAACATCGACAGTTGGATTGTCAACAGCAACCTTCAACACGCGACCCAGTGGGTTGTTACCCGGGTTGTTGAGGTTTCGGGTCTGGCTGCGTACCGCAGCACTGGTGACGGTGAGGCTGATCAGACGCCAAATGGCAATCAGAAGACCGATTACACCCAACACAATAATGGTATAGCCGACCTGCTGGCCCTGATCGATACGCTCCATCAGGCTGGGCGACTGCACCAACAAGCCCAGCAGTTGTCCGCGAGTCGGATCCACTGAAAAGGCATGCAAGCCGGAGTCGGCATTGGCCAGTTCATTTGCGCGTGAAATGTAGCGGGCAGCAGGTTGGCGTTGCAACTCAACCAAGCGGCCAGACTCAGGTATGTATTCCAGGTACTTGTTGCCGGAAATCACGTTGAACAATCCAATGCGAACCACTTCACGTTGCTCTTCTTCACCGTTTGCGTTCACGACTGAAGTGGTGAATTTGGAAACCTTGGCCGATTCGGTCATTTCACGCTGCAGTTCAAACCAAAGACGCTCGATTTCTGCCAGGGTAGGCATGCGGTTGGTAGAACCCATCTTTTGTGCAAATTCGGTCAGCCAGGCTGAACGCTCGGGGAACTGAACTTGCGTTACGGATGCATCAAAGTTTCCGCGGGCATCGCCAGCAGCCTGCTGCAGAACACCAAACAGTTCTTTCAGATCACCCAGCCGATCCTGCAGGGCACGCTCCAGTACGATGATTTCCTCATCGTTGACTGCAAATTTTTGTTCCAGAGCAACTGAACGGCCTTCTTCGCGACCGCGTTCAGCTTTGATATTGGCCAGCGCCTGTTGTTGCTGTGCACGGTTTTTCTCAAATTCAGCAATTCGAGCCTTGTTTTCAGCAGCGTCTTTAACGCGGCCTTGCTTTACCAGATTCAGCAGATCGTCCAGCGAGACGGCTTCAGCTGCAAATGAGGGAGTTGCCAAACCGAAAGCGAGGCAGCTGGCAAAAAATATTTTGGTCAGGTTTTTCATTACAGCGTATCTCCCGTGGGTGCCGGAACCGGTACGGTGAGCAAGTCAGGTGCAACCTGCTTCCTCGCTACGCGTATACCCATTGCAACATTGGCTTTATAGGTTTCTGGCGGAATGCCGACGAAGGAATTGGTTTCTTTGTCCCAGGCGCCTGTATGTTGGCCACCAATGGATTGGTAAGAAAGCGATACCCTGCCGATGCGCAGGAAATCCACTTCCTGATCATTGCCGTTGACATTAACAGTGCCCTTGTAGGCTTCGATGGTACGGCCGTAATCGTTTTCGATCTGATAGGCCTCGACCACCTGGCGGAATTTCTCCGCGGCGGTTACATCGGACCGGACCATCATGTTACGCAGCCTTTCGATACGGTCCTGACGTTCCTTGAGGAGAAAGGGTGTGTCCAATTCAATAAAAGCTTCCAGTGAATCGATCATGCCGGTCATCATCGGTACGATTTGCCTTTCAATCAGCGCGACGCTGTCCATGGATTCATTGAGTGCAGATTTTTCTGCTTCCTGATTGTCGATCTGACGCTGCAGCAGCCCGTTGTAAACTTTCAGACCATCAACGACTTTCAGTTCAGTCTTGTAAGAAGCCAACAAAGAGTCGGTCTGGTCTGCTACCTGATCAACCCGCTTTTGCTCAGCGGCGCCATCATCAGCACGCTTTTCACCCGCCTGGGTGACTTGGTTGATTGTGGTTTGGGCCAACACAGAAGTGGTGAATGGAAGCGCGCAGAAAACCGCCAAGGCGGAAATCAGAAGCACTGATTTCTTGAAAATGGTTTGCATACTGGATCTCATCCTGGATGATTAAACGGAAAACTAAACGACTACGAAAAACCTAAGAGTCCGACACTCTATAACCTTCGATTAATCATAGTCAATTAAATATTCATGCAATTTGTTGGCTGAATAGAATTTTATGAAGAACCTAACGAAAAATTTACAATTTTTAGACAGAATCAGAATTTTAAAACAACGCTGCACAATATTCGGTGCCAGACAATCAGGCTATAATCCTGACAGGGTCATCGGCGTTGGCAAGGAAATACAATCATAATGGTACGTTCTGGTACGGTGTATACCGCCAAGGTTTTGTGCCTGGGCTTTTACCTGATTGGGTGGTCGTTTTTATGCAATAGTGAGGAGTTAGCCATTGAAGCGAAATAGCCAGTGGATTTCACTCTCACTGTTGTTGATTGCATTGGGGGGATTGATTTTTGCGTACAAGGTCGTGCGTCTGGGATATCCACCGTACCCTGATATGGAAAGTGCGGCCTGGACAGTGCAAGCCAAGCTGGAACTCACTCCCGACAAAGGTGCGGTGCGGGCCAGTCTGACTTTGCCGTCACGTCCCAGCGGCTTCAATCTGGCCCAGGAAAACTTCGTTTCTCGTGGTTTTGGGTTAACCCTTAAAGATGGCACTGCCAATCGTAAGGCCGACTGGGCCATTCGCCGACTGCGCGAACCCAAAACTTTGTATTACCGTGTGCTGGTTATCAAAGATACGCGGCAACGAAGTTTCGCGTCCCGTCCCGACTATCCGGCACCACCTGAACTGGAAGAACCGTTTGCCACGGCAGCCAAAGATCTGGTCAACGAGGTCCGGGCCGAATCAGCCGATACCGAGTCTTTTGCTGCAGCGATGCTGAACCGGCTTACAGGCTCCGAACCTGATGAAAATATGGATTTGTTCCTGGCCGAAGTTTCCAATCTTCGTGAACGGGTAAATCTGGCCCAGACATTGTTGGCCGGAGCGCGAATTCCTACCTTGCAACTGCATGGCATACGCCTGGATGTCGATGCGCAAAGAGCAAAACTGGAAACCTTGCTGGCAGTTTATAACGGCGATGAGTGGCTGGTATTTGATCCGGTTTCAGCCAAAGAAGGCTTGCCAAACGATTTCTTTATCTGGTGGACAGGGCAAAGCGAACTTGCCGAAGTAAAAGGTGCGCATATCAAGGATTTGCAAATTTCCACTCGGCAGCGGATCAAAAGCTCGCTGGATCTGGCACAGCAAAGAGCCGAGTTGCAGAAGTCCCGAATCAGCCTGATTTCTACTTTGCAATTGCCTATACAGACCCAGGCAGTTTACGAAGTCTTGCTGCTGATTCCGATTGGAATTCTGGTTATCGTTGTGCTGAGGAATTTTGTTGGCCTGAGTTCTTTCGGTACTTTTGCACCGGTGCTGATTGCACTGGCCTTCCGTGAAACCGAACTGATGAAAGGTATTGCGTTGTTTGTTTTAATTGTTTCCATGGGCCTGTTTTTCCGCTTTTACCTGGAGCGATTGCGCTTGCTGCTGGTACCCCGACTGGCCGCCGTGGTGACCATTGTGGTGCTGTTGATGACGGCTATCAGCATCATCAGCAATCAGTTCGGTTATGAGACGGGACTTTCTGTTTCCCTGTTCCCGATGATCATTGTTTCCATGGTCATTGAAAGAATGTCGGTTATTTGGGAAGAGCGCGGGGCGTTCACTGCGATCAAGGAAGGTATCGGCAGCCTGTTTATGGCGGCGCTGGCTTACCTGACCATGTCGGTAACTTTGTTCGCATACTGGGTGACGGTATTCCCGGAAGTGAACCTGATGGTGCTGGGTATCATCATCGCTCTGGGTCGTTACACCGGTTTCCGCCTGACCGAGTTGAGTCGATTCAAACCCCTGCTGGCTAAAGAGAAGGCAGTCGAGTGATCGGTCGTTTTTTCAGTTTGCGCAAAGCCGGTGTGTTGGGTTTGAATGCCCGCAATGGCAATTACATTTTTCATTACAATCAGCGCAAGTATTACCCCCTGGTGGATGACAAAATTCTCTGCAAAGAGCGTCTGTTGCGAGAGAATCTGCCCGTTCCGGAATTGATTGGTGTATTGCGCGAGATGCACCAGGTTGGCCGTATCGCCGAGCTGCTGGGTGAGCGTACGGAGTTCGTGGTCAAACCTGCCAACGGCAGTGGTGGAGACGGCATTCTGGTGATTGTCGATCGCCAGGGTGAATTTTTCCTGGAGTCGGATGGCCGTATGGTGGATTTTGTGACACTGAAGCATCACATCACCAATGTCATCGGTGGCATCTATTCACTGGGCGGGCAGCCGGATGCCGCCATGATCGAATCGCTGGTGCATTTTGATCCGGCGTTCAGTCGTCTGACCTATCACGGAGTGCCGGATATTCGGGTCATTGTTTACCGGGGTTACCCGGTGATGGCCATGTCGCGATTGCCCACGCGGCGCTCTCACGGTAAAGCCAATCTGCATCAGGGAGCCATTGGCGTGGGCATAGATCTGGGCAGCGGCATTACCGTGGGTGGTGTATCGGGTAATAGTGCGGTGTCCATCCATCCCGATACTGGCGCTGAAATTGCCGGCTTTCAGGTGCCGGACTGGATGCACATATTGGATATGTCAGCCCGCTGCTACGACGCCGTACATCTGGGTTATCTGGGTGTCGATATCGTACTGGACCGTGATTTGGGGCCCTTGATACTGGAACTGAATGCGCGGCCCGGACTGAATATTCAAATCGCCAATCGGCGCGGCATTCGCCACCGTCTGGATGCGGTGGATACGCATTGTGCGGCGTTGTGCGATGCCGTTGAAAATCCGGCACAACGAGCGTATTGGTCCAAGGTCACGTTGGGCGAAACAACAGTGCAAGCTCAACTTGCAAGCTGACAGGCTACCGGGCTGTGTGGTTATCCTGCACTTCACGAAAATGCTCCAGCGCTTCGCGGAACTGTTCACGTGCCCGGCCCAGATAAAGAATCACTTCATCCACATAACCATCCGTAGAAGCTGACCAGACACGGTTGATGTAGCGTTCTCCGGCAGCAAAATTACTCATGACGTCCGCATAATTCTGCATGCCATAGACATGGATCATGCTTTCACGGGCTTCGGCGAAAAGATCCAAATCCTCGCGGAACAGTCGGTCGATTTCAAAACGGGCCTCATAGGTTGGCAACGAGTCGGCACGCAGATTCAATTCATCCAGGTTTTGACTGATACGCCCCAGACTGCTGGCAAGAATATCGATATTGCCGGCCAGCAGGGTGCTGGAGCGGCTTTCGCCATGCATGATCCGACGATGCAGGAACAGTCCGACAGCGCCAACCGCAAGGGCTGTCACCATCCAGATCCAGTTGACCTGGGTGGGGTGCAGGACGGTTATAAAAGCACCGGTCAGAAATGAAGTCGCAATCAAAATGATAGCCAGAATCTTCATTACACGGCCTCCAGGATCATGTTGATGGCAAAGCCGACACCGACCAGTGCTTCACCCACGATCAATCCGGCTGCAATCGGTATGCCATTGCTTTCTGCCCATCGATGACCCAGTTGATTGTCGGTAACCAGTCGCAGCAGCGTGCCCAGGCTGTAGGTCAGCACGATATTGAATGGCAGATAAAAACCCAGCCCGGCGGTTATGCCCAGGCCGGGTGAAAACAGACTCAGCAAAGCACCCAGTCCGGCGCCGGCCAGATATTTCTGTGAAGGCACATCGCCGCCCATGATGCCGTCGACCATGCTGGCCAATACCTGGCCTTGTGGTGCAGGTAATTTGTCACTACCCAGGACGTAGGCTTCGTTGAGCACAAAAATCAGTACCATGATGACAATGGGCCCCAGCCAGGCGCCGAGGAACTGTCCCAGTTGTTGCTTCCGCGGCGTTGCGCCCACCAGATAACCGGTTTTCAAATCCAGCATCAGATCGGTGGCCTGCGACATGGCCACACAGGCCGCAGCACCCACCATGATGGCCGAGACGATGGCTGCTTTGGTATCACCCAGACCACTGGAAATAAAGATCAAAATAGTCACGGCGATCAGGGTCATGCCGGATAAGGGTGACCAGTTGGTACGACCAATGGCTTCCGACAATATGACGCCGGCAATCCAGATCCACAGTGTGCCGACCACAGCCATGATCACACCCCGTCCCAGCCCCATTTTTTCCGTAGACATGACGGCCATTACGGCCAACAGTACGGCGGCGCCAACGATGGCGGTGTAAAGCAGTTTGATCGGCATTTCATCCTGTGACATGGCTGATTCGGATTGGGCCGCATTCTGCATGCTGCGCACGGCGCCGAGTATCATCGGGAAAGCCACCACCACACCTGCGATTGCGCCACCGATGAGCATGCCAATACCTACCGGACGGAACAGCAATACACGCAGGACACCCGGGTCCGAACTGATTGCACCCGTAGCCGGGTCTGTCGGAAAAATTTCAAAGCCGGATAACAGCGGGGCCAGGAACCAGTAGCAAACAAACCCGCCGATGATAAAAGCCACTCCACCTTTGCCGGCGATATAACCCACACCTATGGTCAGCAAGGACAGATACCACACGCCGTTCATATAGTCCGGTATGCCAAGCAGAGAGCCGAGGTCCCAGTCACCCACGCCATAATGCTGGCTGAAGCCGTGCAAAATGCCGCTGAAGGCAGCAGCGCCAATCAGCAGGGCGGCTTTCTGGATTCCCGCACCGGGCGCTTTCAGGATGGTGGCAACGGCTACTCCACCCGGATAAGTGAGCCGTTCATAATCGATCATCTGTTTGCGCAAAGGGATGATGAAACCTATGCCCAGAAAAGCACCGGCGATGGCGCCGAAGGTCAGTAATACCGGATCGAAATCGGAACCGTAGCCGAGTATGAAAATGGCTGGCACGGAAAACATCAGGCCGCTGGAAGCACCGTTCACTGCACTGGCAACGGTTTGTACAATATTATTTTCGATGATGCTGCGCCGGCGCAAAATACCGCGCAGAATGCCAAATCCCAGAATGGCTGCCAGTTCCGAGCCTTCAATGGAAAAGCCCAGAATCAACGATGCATAACCGATGCTGATGGCGATGATCACGCCAAGGAAGTAGCCGACCAGAATGGCTGCCCAGGTCAGTTCGGGATAAGGGCCGCGCCGCAGGTCTGCATTTGCAAGGCTGGTGTTCATTGCTGTTGTTAACTCCCTGTTAATTTATTGTGCCTGTCAGAACAGGTTCAGAGACCGTAGGCCACCACCAGTACCGTAGTCAGCACCAGCCACAGGCCCAGCGCCAGCGGCAGGCCAACGCGAACAAAATCGCCAAACTTGTAACCGCCGGCATTCATGATCAGCAGATTGGTCTGGTAGGCCATGGGGGTTACGAAACTGAGGTTGGCGCCAAACAGAACGGCCAACACAAAAGGCTCCAGTGGCATACCAATGCGCTGCGCGATACCGATGGCGATCGGTGTGCCAATAACCGCCGCGGCATTGTTGGAAACCACATTGGTCAGAATGCCCATCATCAGCATCAGCCCGCCCAGCACCACCGACGCGGGTGCGCCAAACGTTATGTAGACAAACAGTTGTGCCAGGTAATCGGCCCCACCCGTTTTAAGCAAAGCTGCACCCATGGCCAGGGATGAAACAATGATCAGAATGACCTGGCCACTGAGTGCATTGAGTGCATCTTTCCAACGCAGGCAGCCGCTTAACAGCAACACCAAACAGCCCAGTACCGCCGCAATTTCAATCGGCATGATCCTGGCAGCAGCCAGGCCCACAACGCCAACAATGGTGGCCAGGGCAATCGGTGCTTTACGGGTTTTCGGCAAGCGCACCGTGCCATCCAGTATCAGAAAATCGGTATTGTCTTTCAGCATTTCAAATTGCTGCATGGAGGATTGCACCAGTAATACATCGCCGGCCCTGAGCTGGATGTCTTCCAGGCCAGGCGTTTTGCGTGCCCGGGACTGTTCATTGCGATGCAAAGCCAACAGCCTTATACCGTACTGGGTAAGGAATTGAGCTGCCCCAACGCGCACATTCTCCAGTCGCGACCCCGGTGTGATCACCAGTTCCGCCAGTTGTTCATCACCCAGGCTCAGGGGGTGGGCAGAATCTACCAGGTGATCGCCAGAGAACAGCTTGCCACCCAGCGCACGAGCAAACTCACGCAGATTGGCCTGTGAATCACTGGTGTTGATGCGGTCACCGGCCGCCAGTACAACGTCCGGCAAAGGGTTGATAAAAGCACCCTTGCCGCGCTGAACGGTATCTACCCGCATATTGTCATCGGTACGGGCGATGGCTTCTGCCAGGGTGCAGCCGACAATGGGACTTTCTGCATTCAGCCGGATCTGCGCGTTGTAAACCCGCGATTGGTTGTCCTGCATAGGCGTCGTTCGTGTGGGTATCATGCGCGGGGCAATCAGCCACAAATAAAGAATGGCAAACGCGGCACCGATGGATGCGGGGCCGATAAAGTCGAACATGTTGAACTCATCCATGCCCATATCGGCCGCAACATTGACCACCAGCAGGTTGGTGGAGGTGCCGATGGTGGTGGCCATGCCGCCCATGATGCTGGCAAAGCCCATGGGGATCAGTGTCCCGGTAGGTGACACACCGGCACGTATTCCAATACCGACCAGAATGGGCAGCATCAGCACAACGATGGGTGTGTTGTTGATAAAGGCGCTGAGAAAAGCAGTGATCATGATGGTAAAAAGCAAAGACAACATGGGGCCTTTGCGCCACACCTTGGCCAGGAAACGACCCACCGGCTCCAGTGCTCCGGTGCGTATCAGGCCTTCACCCACGATCATCAAGGCACAGACAGCGATCAAGGCCTTGTGGCCAAAGCCAAGGAAAAAATCGCTCGGAGCCAACACTTCACCATGGGCTTCATAGGGAAACAGGGTAAATCCCACGGCCAGCAACACCAGCACGATCAGGCTGGTGGTCTCCAAAGGGATGTTGTCCCGGGCAAACAGGATCAAAGCGACGAAGATCAGTATCATCACAGCCAGCGCGTGCATGTTGGGAAGGGTGAATTCCAGCATCGTGTCGTTTTTGTCCTGGGTTCTTCATGACTTGCCACCTGTCGGAGGCTGTCATATTCTCCAATGGGGGGCCATTGTAGCGTGCTTCACTTCAGGAGCCTCTTTGTTTATTTTAGCAAGCGTGATTTGGCAAGCGTGATTTGGCTGGCGGACGATCCGTGCATGATAAAACAAAGAGATCCTGAATCAACGCCGCTCACAGTTTCACTAACAGGGCACTACAATAGGCGTAGCTGATTGCCACAATTCCACAGGAATCATAATTGAGCGCATCCCGATACCTTTATATAGCCATTGACCCGATTGCGTTTGAACTTGGGCCTTTGCAAGTGCACTGGTACGGCATCATGTACCTGCTTGGCTTTCTGTTTTTCTGGGCTGTGGGCAGTCGCCTGGCAAGCAGCCGCCCCTGGGCGGGTTGGACCGGCCAGGAAGTGGGTGATTTCCTGTTTTATGGCATGTTGGGTGTGGTGGTCGGTGGTCGTTTGGGTTACGTACTTTTTTATGGCCTGGACAGTTTTCTGCAGAACCCCCTGTTCCTGTTCAAATTGACCCAGGGGGGTATGTCGTTTCATGGTGGCCTGGTGGGCGTGATCGTCGCCATGGTCTGGTTTGCTCGCCGTACTCAACGCAGTTTGTGGCAGGTCGCCGATTTTGTTGCGCCACTGGTGCCGGTAGGGCTGGGGCTGGGACGTCTGGGCAATTTTATCGGCGGCGAATTATGGGGTCACCTCAGTGACAAGCCCTGGGCGATGATTTTCGCCAATTCCATTCAGCCCGGAGGTTGGCAATCCGCTGAATTGAAGGCCGAATGGGCCACCGGTGCTCTGGACGCTTTTGCCCGGCACCCCAGCCAGCTTTATCAGGCATTTCTTGAAGGACTGGTGCTGGCGGTGGTGTTGTTGGTCTATTCACGCAAACAGCGCCCCGATGGTGCGGTGGCGGGTCTGTTCATGTGCGGTTACGGCTTGTTCCGTTTTGTGGTGGAGTTTTTCCGCGAACCCGACGCCCACATCGGTTATCTCGCCGGGCATTGGCTGACCATGGGTATGATATTGTCTCTGCCCATGTTATTGATTGGTTTGGCCATCATGATCCGGGCATACAGCAGTCGTGGCCGCAGTGCGGGCGCAAGTAAGGCATAACAGGGAAGTCTATGGAAAACTATCACCGTCTGCTGAAAGACATCCTCAAGGATGGGCAGCGTAAATCAGACCGCACCGGCACGGGCACCATCAGTCTGTTTGGCTATCAATTGCGTTTTGATCTGTCCCGGGGGTTCCCCGCGGTCACCACCAAGAAACTGCATCTGCGCTCCATCATTATTGAGTTGCTGTGGTTTTTACGTGGTGAAACCAATATCGCTTATCTGAATGAAAATGGCGTGACCATCTGGGACGAGTGGGCTACTGAAGACGGCGAACTTGGACCGGTTTACGGTGCACAATGGCGCGATTGGGTGACCGCCGATGGTCGACACATCGACCAGATCAAAGGGCTGTTGCAGGATCTGAAAAGCAAACCCGATTCGCGCCGGCATATCGTCACAGCCTGGAACCCCGGTGTGCTCCCGGATGAAAGCATCAGCCCCAAAGAAAATGCTGCGGCCGGGTTGCAGGCCTTGCCACCCTGTCACACTTTGTTTCAGTTCTATGTGGCGGATGGCAAATTAAGCTGCCAGATGTACCAACGCAGTGCCGATGTATTCCTGGGTCTGCCATTCAATATTGCGTCTTATGCTTTGCTGACCCTGATGATTGCCCAGGTTGCCGGCTTTCGGCCGGGCGATTTTATACTGACTCTGGGCGACGCCCATATTTATCTGAACCATCTGGACCAGGTGAACGAGCAACTGTCACGAGTGCCTTTTGCATTACCACAAATGCATTTAAACCCGGATTGCCAGGACCTGTTTGCTTTTCGTTTTGAGGATTTCGAGTTACGGAACTACCAGTGTCATCCGCTGATCCGTGCCCCGATCGCCATCTGATCCGTCTGCAAGTCCATCATGCCTGAAACAGAAAAGCAGATCTGCCTGGTAGCGGCCATGGGCCGCAATCGCGGCATTGGCCTGAACGGAAAAATGCCCTGGCATCTGCCTGGAGAACTGCAGCATTTCAAAGCCACCACAATGGGCAAACCCATCGTGATGGGTCGCAAAACCTGGGAATCCATAGGCCGGCCTTTACCGGGACGACAGAATATTGTGATCAGTCGTAATCGCGACTACCCACAGGCCAGGATTACTCTGTGTCGATCGCTGCAGCAAGCCATGGAGATGGCAAACGGCACAGAGATCATGGTGATCGGTGGCGGTGAGTTGTACCAACAGGCGCTACCCGGTGCCAGGCGTATGGTTCTGACGCTGGTGGATTGTGAACCGGATGCCGATACTTTTTTTCCTGCCTGGGACCCGGCCGAGTGGCAGGAAGGGTCACGCCTTTGTAAACCTGCCGATGAGAAAAACCCATATGCCTTCGAGATTGTCGAGATGCGGCGTATTGTGTGGCCCGAACCGGCTTGTTCAAACGATACTAACGAGTACTGAAAGCTGTCCGCTTGAAATGACCCGGTACCTGGATCAACTGCTGCTCTTCCAGGTCCCAGGCACTGAGTCGCCCGCCCCAGACACAGCCCGAGTCCAGCGCAATAAAGCGTTTCCTGATGCGCAACCCCAACGCGGCCCAGTGTCCGAATGCCATAAATACATCGCGGGTAGCGCGATGGGGGTGTTTGAACCAGGGTCGCCAGGGCCGCTCAATCGAACCCGGAGGACCGCTGGCGTTCCATAATATCCTGCCACGCGTATCGCAGAAACGGATACGGGTGAGTATGGCGGCGATCATGCGCTGGCGTTCGATACCGGTTTTATCGGCCTTCCAACCGCGGCCTTTACCCTTGTTCATCCGCAAAAAGAATTCATGGTATTGATCCGAGCGCAGTACCAGCTCCACTTCGGCGGCTAGAGCCAGGGTATCAGCCTCAGTCCATTGCGGTACCACACCGGCGTGAACCATGAGCAGATTGTGTTCTGCCGATTTGAAGGCCAGCGGTTGATGGCGCAGCCAGTTCATCAGGGTTTCGCGATCTGCGGCTTTGAGCACTGCACGGAATTCAGGATTGCGAGAGTTGCCCTGTGGAAATTTGCTGTCATCTGCCAGCAAATACAGGTCGTGGTTGCCCAGGGTGACTGTTACGCAATCACCCAGGCCGGATAGCAGGCGTAAAACTTCCAGTGATTGCCCGCCCCGATTGACCAGATCGCCACAGGACCACAAGCGGTCCCTGGCGGGATCGAAGTTCAGTTTTTCCAGCAAGCGCTGCAGCGGTTCGTAACAGCCCTGAATATCTCCGATCAAATAGGTAGCCATGAATTATTTTTCTTGTTTTCCTTACAGCCGGATAAAACTTAATGCAACGACTCCGGTGCCGCCAGCACAAATTCCGGAATTTCGACCTTGAAGCGATCGCCACCATCGGTGGTAAATTCGTAACTGCCCGCCATGGAGCCATTGCGTGTGGGGATCAGTGCTCCACTGGAGTAGGTAAAGGATTGGCCCGGCTCCAGTCTGGGCGTTTGCCCTACCACCCCTTCACCATAGACCTCTTCCATCTGGCCGTTACCGTGCGTAATGATCCAGTGCCGGTTCAACAAACGCACCGGTTCCGCCCCGTGGTTGGTAATGGTGATTTCATAAGCAAAGGCGAAGCTGCCCTGTTGCTCGCCAAGAAAAGACGGTTGTGGATAAATATTGACCTGTTGCATAACGTTCACCCCGATTAGCCCATGTAAGCTGAGTATAGGAAATTCTGACCCCTTTGCGTGGAACACGTTCCGTGTGCAATCAGGCTGTATTTTTTTGTTGCAGCAAGCGTGACAGAGCCGCGAAAGCGGCCAAATCGAGCATTTCCGGGCGCACACCCGGGTCTATGCCCAGCGCTTCAATCTGATCGGCTTCCAGCCAGCCTTTCAGGCAATTGCGCAGCGTTTTGCGACGGTGGTTGAATACCTGCGTGACCAACTGCTGAAATTGCTTCATGTCGCCGATTTCCACCGGTGGTTTGGCGTGGGGTACCAGACGGACTATGCTGGATTGTACTTTTGGAGCCGGCGAAAAAGCCGTGGACGGTACATCGAACATCCGGACCACCTCACAGTGATACTGGCACATGATGGCCAAACGCCCCCAGGCTTTGCTGCCCGGGCTGGAACACATACGGTCAACCAGTTCCTTCTGCAGCATGAAATGCATATCGATGATCAGTGACTGCCACTGCAACACATGAAACAACAGAGGCGTCGATATGTTGTAGGGCAGATTGCCGATCAGTCGAAAAGGCCGACCAGCCGACAGCTCCGCAAAATCCAGTCGCAAGGCATCGGCAATGTGCAAATGGCCATTGGGATAAAGTAACAGACGCTTGCGCAGCAGTTCCGCCAGGTCGCGGTCGATTTCCACCAGGTGGAGTTCCGTACCGGTTTCCAGCAGCGGCTGGGTCAGCGCGGCCTGTCCGGGACCGATTTCAACCAGTAAATCATCCGGTTGCGGAGCTATGGTACTGACAATGCGGCTGATCACTTGCTGATCGACCAGGAAATTCTGTCCGAAGCGTTTACGTGCCTGGTGTTTCACTGAAGCTTGCCGGCGCGGGCACCTTGGGAGGCGGTCAGCATGTCATTGGCCATCTTCACCGCATGGCCCAGGCTGCTGGCATCGGCAATGCCCTGGCCGGCAATATCCAGTGCCGTACCGTGGTCCACTGAAGTGCGGATAAAAGGCAATCCCAGCGTCACATTCACCGAACGGCCAAATCCGGCATGCTTGAGTACCGGCAAACCCTGGTCGTGGTACATGGCCACCACGGCATCACACTGCTGCAATCGTGGCGGGTTAAAGGCGGTGTCGGCAGGTATCGGCCCAATGGCAGCAATGCCATCGGCCTGGCAACGCGCGATGGCCGGCGCAATGATGGCATCGTCCTCAAAGCCCAGATGGCCACCTTCGCCGGCATGCGGGTTCAGCCCCAGCACCTGCAAGCGCGGGTGGGTAATGCCGAAGTGTTTGTTCAGATCGTGTGCGGTGATGCGAATGCAACGCTCGACGTTTTCGGCTGTTATGGCATCGGCAACGGCGCGCAAGGGCAGGTGAGTGGTAACCAGTGTGACCCGCAAGCCAGGCGCTGCCAGCATCATGACCACTTGCTCTACTCCGGCCAGATCGGCCAGGAACTCGGTATGACCGGTAAAAGGCATCCCGGCCTGGTTGATCACGGCCTTGTGAACCGGGCCGGTAACCAATGCACCCACAACACCGCTTTGCAGCAGATTTACGGCCTGTCTTATGGTTTCCAATACGTAAGCCGCGTTGGCCGGATCAGGTTTGCCAACCGTTTCTGTTTTGGCCAGGGGTGTATGCAGGCACGCCAGGCTGTTTTCGGATAGTGCCTGCCCAGGTTGCCATTCCTGGATGACTATGGCCAGTTTTAGAGCATGTGCAGTACGCCGCAACAATTCTGCATCGGCCACCGCCAGCAAAGGTAATTCAGGCTGCTGTTGCGCCAGTTTCAGGAGGATTTCCGGACCGATACCGGCAGGCTCTCCAGGCGTAATCGCCAGCATGGTTAGATCACGGTTCACAGAATCAGCTGGATGAACTCTCCGAGCCGGGCAAACGAATTTCCACAAAGGCTTCATCGCGGAATTGCCGCAGGGTTTTTTCAATTTCCAGTTCGGCTTTCTGTTGGCGGATTTTCTCGCGTGCCTCTTCGCGGATGGCATCTTCGGTGCGGTCGGTTTCGCGCGTACCCAGCAATTGCATGATGTGCCAGCCGGACATGGTCTGGAAAGGCTCACTGATCTCGCCTTCCTTCAGTGCCAACAGGGTCTGTTCGACACGATCGCCATAGGCCTGTGGCGGGAACCAACCCATGTCACCACCCAGGTTGGCGGTACTGGTGTCATCAGAATATTCTTTGGCCAGTGCGGCAAAATCATCGCCCGCTTTCAATTTTTCACGAATTTCGATGATCTTGTCCATGGCAACACGTGCGCCAACCAGTTCGTTGATTTCTACCATGATGTGCTGGGCGTGGTATTCCTTGACCACAACCTGGCGCTGTTCACGGAAATCATTGACTTTCATGATGTGAAATCCTGCCGGGCTGCGTATGGGTTTACTGAACTGGCCGGGTTTCATGTCGCGAATGGCATCCGCAAAAAATGCCGGAATGCTGTTCAGATCACGCCAACCCACTTCGCCACCTTCCAGTGCTTCCTGGCTGGATGAATAGCTGATGGCGGCCGAAGCAAAATCCAGCCCGCCCTGGAGCTTGGTGTACACGTCGTTGGCCTTTTCTTCCGCAGCCGCAATCTGCTGTGGTGTTGAGCCTTCAGGTAGCGGGATCATGATGTGGGAAATATTGTACTCACCACCGTTGGCGTCCTGTGAAGCCAGCATGATCTCGACTTCCGTATCGGTAATCGGTTGCATGCCGTTGACGATGCGCTGGCGCAGCCGTTCCGTCATCAATTCCTCACCGATATTGCGCCGGAATTCGGCAAAGTCCTCACCGTCCTGTTCAATCACCTGGCGCATTTGCTGCACCGTAATGCCATTCTGCTGAGCCAGGTTGACCAGCGCCTGATCGATATCCGCATCGCTGATCCGGATGCCCGTCTGCATGGCCTTCTGAATCTGCAATTCGCGCATAATCAGGCGTTCCAGTACCTGGCTTTCAATCAGGTGTTTGGGTGGCATGGCTTCGCCGCTGGCACGAATACGCTCCAGAATACCCTCCATGGCCAGATCGAGCTCACTGCGCAGGATCACATCTTCATCCACCAGCGCCACGATGCTGTCCAGGGCAGTAACCGATGGCGCAGGCACTGCAATATTGGATACCTGTGCCGGTAAACTGAAGGACAGCATCGCCAGGGCAAGCAGGGGAAGGGCCAGACTCAGCCGGGTCAAAGGCTGGGGACAGATAAAACTCTTCAAAGGATTCTCCAAAAAAACATCAGCATCGGCCGAATTCCGACTTTAGGACCATAGCCGCAGTCAAGGGTTCTCATTTTACACGCTATTGGCCGTTGATCGAATCAATTGAACAGGCTGCGGGAACGTGTGCCGATACTGGCCAGCCCTTTGAGGTTCAATTCAAGATAGATGCCGTTGCGGTAGTCGCCATCACGGTTTTTCAAATAGCGCCGCATGACGGTACGGAAGGCCCAGCAACAACTTTCGTACTCGAAGCCGCCCTGTAACTCGAGCATTTCCTTGTCTTCAAAAGAGTAGTTGACCTGTGACATCAGGCGCCAGCGTTCATTTACCGGCCAATATGCACGCAGGTCAAACTGGTCTACCCGGTCGCGACGAAAGCGGTAGTCGAAACTGGCCCGCAGGCCCTGATCGCCGTTATAGCTGACGCCAAAGCTGGTCACGTCAACCTGTGATTGCTCCCAGTCCCACTGCGCTCCGGTGCGGGCGCTGAAGCGCCTGGAAGCATACCAGTTGAACTCGGCAATAAAGGGTGAAAGATCTTCGCTGAATTCGGGTTTGCCTTCGAGCTGCAGGCGCAAGGACTGCAGATAGAATATCTGTCCGGCATTGACACTCCAGCGCATATCGCCACTGGTCGAATCATAGTTGCGTGTACTCACAGCCAGAGCAACCTGATTGGCATCACCCTGGCGGTCTGCTCCGGAAAAGCGATTGGTATTGAACAGCTGACTGAAGCCAAATGTCATTTCACCGGAATCAAACAGCGGCAGGTCGTCCTGATTTTCATACGGCACATAAAGGTAATAAAGACGTGGTTCCAGCGTCTGTGTGCTGCCGTCTGCATTGGCACGATCAAAAACCAGGCCGGAATCCACACTGAATATGCCCACACTGCGCGATGGCGAGTCATCGCCGGGTTGACCCATATGGTCCAGGCCGTAGGCGGTGTAGCGATAAGCTGCGCGTGGTTTGATAAAGCCCCAACTGGTGTGGTGCTCCCAGTAGACGCTGGGCAGCAGATCGAGGCGCGCACCGGTCAGGCCGGCATCGCGTTGAAAATACACTAGTTCAGAATCCAGACTGGTACCAAAACCGCTGCTGCCAAAGGGTTTGTCGGCTTGCAACAGCAATCGTGGCAAGCGCTTATACGGTTCGTTTTGCGGCAAAACGCTGTCGTCGATCACCTGAAAGGTATCGGCCAGCATCTCCAGGCGCCAGTAGCGGCCGGCACCCGTTACCGTGGCAGTGCTGTACAGGTACTGCAGGGAGGTTTGGTAAATACTGGAACCAAAGTCCTGGAAATAACGATCATCACTGACCCGGTCTACCAGCAAACGGGTAGACCACTGACGCCATGGCTGGGCAAACTGTTCCAGCTTGTAGTGATAGCGTGAGTCCGGAAAATCACGGTCGTCATGCAGGTAGTCGAATTCAAGCTTGCCCAGGGTCCGTTTGGTCATCAAGCGGTATTCACCCGTGAGCATCAGGCCGCGACCGGTAAAGTAACGCGGTTCGATAATGGCATCCTGGTTGGGGGCAATGTTCCAGTACCAGGGCACACCGATTTCTACGCCGTTGTCACTGGTGTTCCCCAGGCTGGGATACAGAAACCCGCTTTTCCGCCGGTCATCAATGGGAAAAGTAAACCAGGGCGCATAAAGTATGGGTACACCGAAAAACTCCAGTTTGGCATTTTTTGCCGTGCCCCAACCCTTGTCATGTTGCAATTCAAGTTCTGATGCCGAGATCATCCAGTCCGGGGTTTCGCCCGGGCAGGTGGTGTACATCAAGCCAAACAAACGCGAGGACTGACCGCCGCTTAATTCGACGTAACTGGCCGATCCATGGGCACTGGAACCCGTCAAACCATAATCTGCTTGGGAAAATCGGCCGGACTCCTGCTTGAAGTCGTAATGGGCATCCTCGCCTTTGAGCCAGAGTTGTTGATCCTGGTATTCGACCCTCCCCGGAACCGTAACAACTTCCGTTTGCGGGTCAAAATAAATCAGCCCGGTTTTCAGGTATTGGTCGGCACGAAACAGCTCCACATCGCCTTCGGCCATGCCCTGATCCAGCTTGGAGGCATCCAGGTTGCGGGCGTAAATCACCATGGGCGCTTGAGAACGGTCCGGGGTTGGGGGCAGCATCTGTGCGATGGCAGGCTGGGGGCAGGATAAAGCCGGGGCAGTCTTGAGTTCAGTCCCTGGTTCAGCCTTGGTTGCAGCGGCCAGCAAAGGGCTGCCGACTGCTGCCAGCAGTATGCCTATCAGTCTGGGGAATGTTAGTCTCACGCTTGGAATCTTTGCGACCGGGTTTTCAAGCCGGCTAAGGTGTCACAGATCGTCGACAGACGCAAACGGCGTTTGTAAACACTATTCAAAGCCGGAAGTTCCATCATTGCATGGGGCTTGCAACCAGGCAGTCCGTTGCTCTGCATTCAGCCTGGATTGTTGCCGCGCAAGCTCATAGAACTTCGCCAGGTCTTCATCTGCCTGTTGGTACAGTGCAGCAAAGGCGCAAGCACCACCGGCGTAGGAATCTGCCAAAGCCAGTTTGGCATTGTTCATATCTCCGGCCAGCCAGCCGGAAAAATAATCACGACCTTGCCAGTGTTCATTGACCAGGGTAGTGTACTCGTCCTGCAAGGCATTAAAGGTGGCCTGCTTGTGTTCGCGCATCACGTCGGCCGGCTCGCCGGAGTCATACAACAGACGAAGTGTTTCGCGTGTGCCCGCCAGCAAAGCAGCAAACTGCGGTTCAGCCTGACGGCGCAACGACCAGTCCTGCAGGTCCTGCAAGCGCTCGGTCTGTTGCAACCAGTGCCTGACTCCTGTCGATTCGACGAATTCGGCGAAGGACTCGTTAAAAGCCGTATCACCGGAAACATAAAGTTTCTGATGCGCCAGTTCATGAATCAGTATGCCGGCCAACTGGCTGGTCGAATACTGGAACATGGTGTCCAGCAACGGGTCATCAAACCAACCCAGTGTGGAGTAAGCGGTTACGGGTGAGACATGGACATCAAAGCCCAAAGCGCGTTGCTGCTCGGCAAACTCAATGGCCTTCTGTTGTTTGAAATAACCGCGATAAGGCACACAGCCAGCCACCGGAAAACACCAGTTTATGGCGTTAACGGAAAATTCCTCTGCAGCAACGACATTCCAGCTCACGGCTGTCTGGCCTGTAATCACTAACTGCGAATAACTGCCGCCTGAATCCAGCAGCAATTCGGTTTCTGCAAACCGGACTACTTCCCGGGCCAACTGCAGGTTTGCTGCCAAAGCCGGGTCGGTTTGCGGGTCAGCCAGCAAAGCGGTTATGTCCTGCCGCTGATGCATCAGTGACAGGTGACCGGAAATCGCCTGCCCGTAATAGGACAGAGAACTGCAGCCGGCAGAGAATATCAAGACGGCAAGCAGCGCAGTCACACCGATCAAGACTGACGGTAAAAATGTTTTATTCCGGTCTTTCATTGCGTTGGAGTCTCTGATTAATGCCTAGCTTGACAGAGGTGAGATAATTGACAAGGTTAAGGAGCAGACATGAACGACAGCAAAAAAATTCAACGAAGTGATGCGGAGTGGCGCCAACACCTGACTGAAGAGCAATACCGCGTGACCCGCCAGGCCGGTACCGAGCGCCCCTTCAGTGGCGAGTACGAAGAGCATTGGGATGATGGCAGCTATCTTTGCGTCTGCTGTGGGCATACCCTGTTTGATTCAGGCAGCAAGTTCAATGCGGGTTGTGGCTGGCCCAGTTTCAGTTCGGAGCTGGAAGAAGCCGGTATCGTCCATCGCCCGGATCACAGCCTGGGTATGAGCAGGGTGGAATTGCTGTGTCCGGTTTGTGATGCGCATCTTGGACATGTATTCCCGGATGGTCCACCACCCACCGGTTTGCGCTACTGCATCAATTCGGCTTCTTTACAGTTTGTGCCGACAAAAAAAGATGCGGCAGATCTGAAATAAACACGTATTCGAGGCATTGTTTGTGAACCCTGTAACATTACAGCCCTTTCATCTGGCCATACCGGTCGATGACCTGCACGCCGCCAGGGTGTTTTATGGCGGTGTGTTGGCTTGTGCTGAAGGCCGCAGTTCGCCTGAATGGATTGACTTCAATTTCTTCGGCCACCAGTTGGTTTGTCATTTGGATAAACACCGGTCCCAAAATCGTACCGAGCTTAGCAATCTGGTCGATGGCCACGGTGTACCTGTACCGCATTTTGGCATCGTGCTGGATTTGCCGGCATGGGAAGCTTTGCGTGATCGATTACAACGGGCCAACACCGAGTTTGTCATGCAGCCCACCGTGCGTTTTCGTGGCCAGGTGGGAGAGCAGGCCACCATGTTTTTTCGTGATCCGGCGGGCAATAATCTGGAAATCAAAGCCTTTGCCGATCTCACACAGCTGTTTGCGCACTGACAGGTTGGCATCACAATGATAAAAGTCTTTGAGAGTTTCAATATCAGCGAAGTGGGCCAGGCACGGTCGCTGCTCAATGCCGAGGGCATTGAGACGTTTCTTCGCAACGAATTTTCATCGTCGGTAATGGGCGAGGTGCCGTTCGTCGAAGTATGCCCGCAATTGTACATATTGGATGCATCTCAAGAAGCCAGGGCCAAAAAGATACTGGCACTTTTCGACAACGAACCCGCACAGCCGGACTGGCATTGCGGTCAATGTGGTTCCGAAGTGGATGGACCTTTCGGCCAATGCTGGAATTGCGGCGAGTTGCGTCCGGTTGCGGGTTAGCGGTCGTCCCCGCGCAGTTTTTCAACTGCCAGTTGCAGCCTTTCTGCAGTCAGTTCTTCAGGTGGTATTGGCTGGCCTATGCGCACTTCAATGCGGGCCCAGAGTTTGTAAGGACGACGTTTCCAGAACGAATCGCGACGGCTGAACATCGAACCCCACAGATGACACAGGGCAATCGGCACAACCGGAACGGGCTGTTCGGCAACGATTTTGCAAACCCCTGATTTGAAAGTCTGGATTTCGCCGTCGTGGGTGATAGCACCTTCAGGGAAAATACCCAGCACATCTTCATCTTTCAGCACCTGGTGGATCTGCCGATAAGCGGCTTCGAGTATGGCCGGGTTATCGGTGCGCGAGGCGATGGGTATGGCTTTGCCGGTGCGGAAAATAAAATTCAGCAGCGGAATTTTGAAAATACTGTGGTGCATCACGAAGCGCACCGGTCGCCGTATCATGCCGCCCAGAATCAACGGGTCGACAAAACTGACGTGGTTGGCAGCGATGATGACCGCACCTTCTTCCGGAATGTGATTTTCACCGGTCATTCGCACGCGGTAGATCGTGTGAATCAATATCCATACCAGAAAACGCATCAGGAATTCCGGCACCAGACTGAATATATAAATGGCCACTACCGCATTCAGTATGGCCGTAATCAGGAACAGCTCGGGTATGGATAAACCTGCCTGACCCAACAACAGCATGGCCATAATGGCCGACACCACCATAAACAGGGCATTCAGGATATTCAGACCGGCAATCACCCGTGAGAGGTGTTCCGGCGCCGAGCGTTGCTGTACCAGGGCGTAAAGCGGAACCGTATAGAAACCACCGAATACACCGATCAACAGCAGGTCGATCAGGATGCGCCAATTGGCTGAATCCGAGAAAAAAACCCAGGCTTCAAGCGGCGCCGTGGCCGCTGCCGGAGTGGCGAAATACAGGTCCACACCAAACAGAGTCAGGCCGATGGCACCGAAAGGCACCAGCCCGATTTCCACCTGCCCACCGGACAGGCGTTCGCATAACAACGAACCACAACTGATGCCGATGATGAACAGTGCCAGCAGGCCGGACATCAGATTCTGGTCGCCGCCCAATACGTTTTGGCTGTAGCTGGGTATCTGTACCAGGAAGGTGGCACCGAAAAACCAGAACCAGGAAATACCCAGTACGCTGTTCAATACTGTTTGATTCTGATTGATGAAGCGGATATTGCGAATGGTTTCGCGAAGGATATTCCAGCTGATTTTCAGGTCGGGCGCTACCGCTTCTGCCTGCGGTATCCCGCGGCTGTACCAGTAGCCCAAAACAGCTACCAGCAGGCAGGCCAGGCTGACCCAGTAAGGCCAGGAACTCTCCACGCCGGCCAGTTGCGGGCCGGCAATGGTGCCCAGCAAAATGGCGACAAAGGTGCCCATCTCAACCAGCGCATTGCCACCCACCAGCTCATTACGCTGTAACACCTGCGGCAATATTCCATACTTGATAGGACCAAATATGGTGGACTGCAGTCCCAATAGAAAAAGCACACACAGTAACAAAGGCAGGTTGTCCAGCCAGAAACCCAGTGTAGCCAGCAGCATGATCACGACTTCCAACAGCTTTACACGCCGGATCTGCAGGGATTTTTCAAATTTGTCCGCGAATTGCCCGAACAGGGCGGAAAACAGAAAGAATGGCAGGATAAACAGCATGGCGCTGAAGTTCACCAGTTGATCGGTGTTCAGCCCCGCAACCGCACTGCCTTTGAATACCAGCAGGGCGACCAGTGCATTTTTGAATATATTGTCGTTGAATGCACCCAGAGACTGGGTCATGAAAAACGGCATGAAGCGCCGTTGTTTGAACAGCCTGAATTGGGAATGTCCGCTCACTTAAAACCCTAGCCTGCGATATTCGTCAGAACACCGGCAATGGTGGCCGTCATCATGGTGGCCAGCGTGCCGCCCAAAACGGCCAGCAGGCCCAGACGGGCCAGGTCGGGTTTGCGTCCGGGTGCCAGCCCGCCGATGCCGCCCAGTTGGATGGCGATGGAAGAGAAGTTGGCAAAGCCGCACAGGGCATAAGTGGAAATCAACACCGAATGAGGTGACAGAGTGTCCTTGATCTCGTTCAGGTGGGCGTAAGCCACAAATTCATTGGTAACAATTTTCTCGCCGATCAATCCACCTACGGCCACGGCGTCCGACCAGGGCACGCCGATTACCCAGGCCATAGGGGACAGAATATAGCCCAGTATCACCGACAGGCTGAGTGGTTGTCCGAGCAGGGTTTCCAGGCCGGTCACTTCGCCCAGCCAGTTCAGCGGAAAGTCAATCATGGCAATCAGGGCAATAAAGGCCAGCAACATACCTCCCACGTTCAGGGCCAGAGCCACGCCATCCGAGGCGCCATTGGCGGCCGCTTCGATAACGTTGCCGGCGGTTTTCTCGACCTCCAGTTTTACCGTGCCGCGCGTCAGCGACTCCTGATACTCCGGTTTGAGCAACTTGGCGATGACTATGGTTGCGGGTGCTGCCATCACACTGGCCGCCAGCAGGTGGCGGGCATAAAACAGTTGCTGTGCTTCGTCGCCGCCTCCCAGCATCGCGATATAGGCGGCCAGCACCGCACCGGCAATGGTAGCCATGCCACCAACCATCATGGTGAATAATTCGGACTCGGTCATTTTGGCAATGTAGGGTCGAACCACCAGTGGTGCTTCGGTTTGGCCGACAAAAACATTGGCTGCCA
>CAZRTG010000012.1:0-36697 GCA_964602895.1 uncultured Wenzhouxiangellaceae bacterium | reverse complement strand
CTTTGCGTTCCAGCCGTTCAATCAAATCACGGAATGCCTGCACGTCTTCAAATCGCTTGTAAACCGAAGCAAAACGCACGTAGGCCACCTGGTCCAGACGACTCAGTTCCCGCATCACCCACTCACCCAGCAAACTGGACGGAATTTCCGCTTCTTCCACGCTGCTGATATCACGCAACAAACGCCGAATGGCTCGTTCAATTTCACGGGTTTCAACCGGGCGTTTTTCCAATGCCCGCAACATGCCATTGCGTAACTTGGTTTCCGAAAATGCCTCACGCCCGCCATCTGACTTGATGATTCGCGGCTTTTTGAGCTCCGGGCTTTCATAGGTATTGAAACGCGCACCGCATTCGGCACATTGACGGCGGCGGCGAATCTGCATGCCATCACTGGTCAGACGTGAATCAACCACCCGGGTATCTTCGTGGCTGCAGAACGGGCACCACATACAATTGCGTCAGGCCTGGTAAACCGGGTGTGCCTTGCACAAGGCCAGGGCAGACTCACGTGCTTTGGCTTCTGCCGTGATGTCACCTATGTTATCCAATACATCGCAGATCAGCCCGGCAAGAATTCTACAGTCTGTCTGGCTGAAACCCCGAGTCGTCACGGCAGGCGTGCCCATACGCAGCCCGCTGGTAACAAACGGTGAGCGCGGTTCACCCGGCACGGTGTTTTTATTCACGGTCATGTTGGCACGACCCAGGGCTTCTTCCGCATCTTTGCCGGTAAACTCCCGGCCAATCAGGTCGACCAGAAACAGGTGGTTGTCGGTACCACCCGAAACGATGCGATAGCCGCGCTCCATGATGGTTTTTGCCATAGCGCGGGCATTGTCAACCACAGCCTGCTGATAATCGCGGAAGGATGGATCCAGCGCTTCCTTGAAAGCTACTGCTTTGGCAGCGATCACGTGCATCAAGGGGCCACCCTGGGTTCCGGGGAAAACCATCGAGTTGAGCTTTTTGTGAAGCACTTCATCATCCTGAGCCAGAATGAGGCCACCACGTGGACCGCGCAGCGTTTTGTGCGTGGTTGAGGTCGTGACATGGGCATGTGGCACCGGGTTCGGATAAACACCCGCTGCAACCAGGCCGGCAACGTGAGCCATGTCCACCAGAAAATAAGCACCGACTGAATCAGCAATTTCACGCATTCGCGCCCAGTCGATGATTCGGGAGTATGCGGAGAATCCGCCAATCAGCATTTTGGGCTTGTGCTCTTCAGCCAGTTTTGCCATGGCATCGTAGTCAATCAGGGCGGTATCGGGTTTCAGGCCATACTGAATCGATTTGAACAGTTTTCCGGAAAAATTCACCGGGCTGCCGTGGGTCAGATGGCCCCCTTCCGTCAGACTCATTCCCAGTATCGTATCGCCCGGCTCCAGCAAGGCCAGATAAGCGGCGGCATTGGCCTGGGAGCCGGAATGCGGCTGTACGTTGGCGTAGCCTGCACCAAACAGTTGTTTCGCTCGCGCTATGGCCAAGGATTCCGCTATATCAACGTGTTCACAGCCACCGTAATAACGCCGACCCGGATAGCCTTCAGCGTATTTGTTGGTAAGCACGGAACCCTGCGCTTCGAAAACCCGTGGACTGGCGTAATTTTCTGATGCAATCAATTCGATGTGGTCTTCCTGACGGTGACGCTCTGCATCAATTGCGCTGGCCAATTCGTCGTCAAAGCCCTTAATCCTGTAACTCTCGTCAAACATTCCTCGTCCCGTCTCTTTGTGGTGGTAAATTCAATACTTTCAAAGGTTTATCCAATTGCCTGGGCTTGCCACACCAAACAGCGAACCGAGCAACCAAAACAGCTCGATATTCTACCATCATTGCGGCTTTGGCCGTTCATCCCTGGCGGCTTGTCAGGGACTGGATTGGAAACTCGTAGATACTGGCAAGGTTGCTACCCTTGAAGCATAATTGCGCTTCGCAATCACACCCCACCCGTTCTAGCTTCTTCGGATTCAGCCATGTCTCAATACATTTACACCATGATCGGCGTCAGCAAGGTTGTGCCGCCCAACCGCAACATCATCAAGGATATTTCCCTGTCATTTTTCCCGGGCGCCAAGATCGGCTTGCTGGGACTGAATGGCTCGGGAAAATCCACCGTGTTACGCATCATGGCGGGTGAAGATCAGGAGTACGAGGGTGAGGCCAGGCCACAAACCGGCATCCGCATTGGCTATTTGCCACAGGAACCGGTGCTGGATGAAAACAAAACCGTACGTGAAACCGTTGAAGAAGGCGTAGCCGAAACACGACGCCTGTTGAGCCGTTTCGACGAGGTCAGCATGCAATTCGCCGAGCCCATGGACGACGATGCCATGAGTGCGCTGCTGACCGAGCAAGCCGACTTGCAGGAAGCCATCGAGAATGCACGGGGCTGGGAACTGGAACACACACTGGAAGTTGCAGCCGACGCGCTGCGTTTGCCGGAATGGGATGCCTCGGTAGCTCATTTATCCGGCGGTGAACGACGCCGTGTGGCTATTTGCCGGCTGTTGCTGGCCAACCCGGACATGCTGCTGCTGGATGAGCCCACCAACCATCTGGACGCCGAATCCGTAGCCTGGCTGGAGCGCTACCTGACCGACTTTCCCGGCACGGTAGTGGCGGTAACCCATGACCGCTACTTCCTCGACAACGCTGCGGAGTGGATTCTGGAACTGGACCGTGGCCACGGCATACCCTGGAAAGGAAACTACTCTTCCTGGTTGGAGCAGAAGGATGCCCGTTTGCAACAGGAAGCCAGCAAGGAACAGGCCAGACAACGCTCCATCCAGGCCGAGCTGGAATGGGTACGGGCCAATCCCAAAGGTCGCCAGGCCAAGAGCAAAGCCCGTCTGCAGCGCTTTGAGGAACTCAGCCAGCAAAGCTACCAGCAACGGAATGAAACACATGAGTTGTTCATTCCACCCGGACCTCGTTTGGGTGGCCAGGTGATCGAACTGGACCAGGTCAGCAAAGGTTATGGCGACCGTCTGTTGATCGACAAACTCAGCTGCACCATACCGGCAGGTGCCATTGTGGGTGTTATTGGTGGTAATGGTGCCGGTAAATCCACCCTGTTCCGCATGATTGCGGGCCAGGAAACACCCGACCAGGGGTCGATTACTGTAGGTTCAACCGTTCAGTTGGCATTTGTGGATCAAAGCCGCGACAGCCTCAATGGTGACAGTACCGTTTGGGAAGAAGTTTCTGACGGTGAGGAAATCATCACGATAGGCAATTTCAAACTACAATCCCGCGCCTATGTTGGCCGTTTCAATTTCCGCGGTGGCGACCAGCAGAAGCGTGTCAGGGATCTGTCGGGCGGGGAACGCAATCGCCTGCATCTGGCCAAGGTGCTGCGTGCCGGCGGTAACGTGCTGATGCTTGACGAGCCCACCAACGACCTGGACGTTGAAACCCTGCGTGCACTGGAGGAGGCTTTACTGGAATTCCCCGGTACCATCATCGTGATTTCGCATGACCGCTGGTTTCTGGATCGCATCGCCACACACATGCTGGCATTCGAAGGCGACAGTCATGTCGAATGGTTTGAAGGCAATTATTCCGAATACGAGGCTGACTTCAAGCGTCGCACCGGTGCGAATGGAACCACGCCCCATCGTTTGAAGTACCGCCCACTAAAAGCCTGATAGCAGGTATTGTTGAAGTTCAACAGGCAGTTTGAAATCTTCAGAAGTGGGTTCAAAAGTGCGCGGCCTGAATGCAAACCGCTGTCGAATCTCAGTATCATCGAATACCAGGTCGTGGTTTTGCCGTATAACCATGGCCGCGTTCAGGGCTTTTGACCCGCTCATTTTTCCGGCCATAGCGACCGCCGTGGCCAATAGCTTCGGTGGCAAGGATATCAAGCGCTCCGCTTTCCCCAAGGCCTTAAATATTTTTGCCACCATGGCCCGGTAACTCAGGGTGCTGCCACCGGCTACCGCATAGGAACATTGGCCCTGTGGTTTGGAAAAAGCGATTTTCACCATAAGCCCGGCCAAATCAGCTACGTGCAAGGGTTGTCGCAAACCTTTTGCTGCTCCTGCCAGTGGAAGAAACCCAAATCGCTGTATGAACTTCGCCAGACGACTGATGTTCTCGTCCATGCCACAGCCGTAAATCAACGTGGGGCGCAAAATCGCCAGATCAATGTTTCGCTCGGAACACTGCGTCAGTAACTGTTGTTCAGCCAGGATGATTTCTTCTATCTGTTTTTTTTCGGCTTGATCACTCGAATGTGCTTTGCTGAACACACTCGTGGTGGACAGGCAAACTACCCGTTGCACACTGTGAACCTGTTCCAGCATTTGGATCGCCAGGGTGATCGGCCCGGCAGACATCAGTATTTTCGGGCCAGGCATTTTCAGAACCGTCGTACTGGTTGCCGATTCCGGTCCTTTATCCCGGCACAAGTCTTCTAATTGACCAGGCGAAACCCAGCTCAGCCTGGCGCCAGATGTGTGATCTTCGAATGCCTGACGACCCGTATGTCTGCTCTCCTGACTACCCAATTTTCTGCTCAGGGCAAGGGTGTCAAAGCCTGCCTCCAGCAATTTGGGCAGAATGTGCAAACCCACCTGTCCGCTGGCACCGGTCAACAGCACGGTTGCTTTGTGCATCATGCGCGCAACTGACGCAACAGCGCCAGAGGCAAGGTCAGCAGATAATGCAGCCCGTTTGCAAGGCTGACCACCAGGCGCATCAACACACCGTGCCGGTGGAACACATGCTTGCGAAAATAGCGCTGCATACCGGCATGTTTTTCCTTATGTACCCATAAGGGACGGCTGGCACTGGACACACCGGCCTGGTGTACCGCCCTGGCTTTGGGTACAAACAAACAATGGCGTCCGGATTGCTGAATTCTGGCCATCAAGTCCAGGTCTTCAAAATGCATACTGAATGATTCATCGAAGCCACCCAGAGAACGAAACACCTCGGTACGCACCAGCATGCAGGCACCCGAAACCGCTTCAGCAGGGCCGGTTTCCTGTGGGAAATTCCTGTCTGGCACTTCAATACCGGAAAAAGCCGGCAGCCAGGCAGACAGGCGCGACAAGCCGGTACCGGTCAGCAAAGCCTTCCATGGGTCCGGCAATTTGCGTAAATTGCCGCGCATCAAATTGCCCTGGTGGTCAACCACAAGGGGAGCAGCCAAAGCGGCATCAGGGTCATGCTCCAGTGCCTGGCGCAGCTTCAACAAGGTGTCAGGGAACAATTCACAATCGGGATTGAGTATCAAAAGATAAGGCTCGGATGCCGACTGGGCACAGACATTGACGGCGGGGCCAAAACCCAGATTCTGTTGGTTTTCCAGAATACTGAGACGCGGTGCCGAACCGTATCGGCTACGCAGGACTTCGCAGCTCCTGTCACTGGACTGGTTGTCAGCAACCACTACCGTTAATGCTTCACGAGTCGCCAATACGGACGCCACACAGCGCAACAGAGCCTCACCCGCATTAAAGTTGATGATGATGATGCGTGTACGATTATCCACGCGTCAGATAACCCCATTCAACCCTTGAATTTTTGCAATACACGGGAAAGCCAGTTCCTGCTGGGTGGTATGGTACTTTGAACATCCCTCAGCCGGGCTTGCAAAGATGCCACACGAGCCTCCAGTTCCTGCAAAATCTCTCCGGTTTCCATATTGCGGCGTATTTCATGATTGTAGTGCTGATAGACCGACTCGGACTCATCGTTGTACAGAAACAAAGTCTGGTCAAATCCCGGTATATCACTTTTTGCATTGGCACAAAGGGCCAACAGGTAGACCGGCTCGGTAGCGGGTTGCAGCAGACGATTGATAGTGCCCGCAGTTTCCTGCTGCAACAGGAACTGCTGACTCCGGGTTTGCTCCAATGGCCAGATCATGGAGTGAAAGCCCAGTTTCTGTCCCAACAACTGAACTGTCGGAAAATATTCCGCCAACAGACTCTCAAATTCAGGTCGGTACAACTCACTGACATGAAAGGGATTTTCGTTGCCCATCCGGTCGCTGTAAACAGCCTTGTCCGGAGTAGAAATAATCAAAAAGCCAGCCGGTTTCAGTATGCGCCGGAACTCGGTCAGCAAGGCGTGCTGATCCTTTAAATGTTCCAGGGTTTCAAAGCTGATGATGCAATCAAAACTGTTCTCGACAAACGGTGTTTTGCAACAATCGGCTTCAATGAACTCAAGATTGTTTGCAGAATAGCGTAACCGCGCATGTGCAATGGCTTCGGAAGAAACGTCAATCCCGGTCACCTCACTTGCTTTTGCAGCCAACAGATGCGAGCCGTAGCCTTCTCCACAGGCTGCATCGAGCACTTTGAGACCGGCCAGCCAGTCAGCAACCAGTGCATATCGATGAAAGTGCTCGTAGCGGATTTCACGGATACATTCCGGTGTGAATCGCTCGCCTGTAAAACTCAGTTTTTCTGACACGTACAATAACCTGCTTGCAAGCCTGATGCGGCAAAGCTGATTTTAACCCATGGGGACAACAGCATTGTGCAATGCGTTCAGTAACTCTTCGCGCCGCCGGGACAACGGATCTGCTGTAATGAATGCCTCGACGCTTGCCAGATAATCCGGATGTCGGGATAACAGGCGTCGCATGGTCTGTTCATTGGGTGACAAACCCCGCGGCTGGAACGAACAACCGCCCTGATGGGCCACATAAACATCATCACACAAAACATTTCGATAGCCCGACTTGATGGCTCGCTGCGAAAAATCGTTTTCTTCACCATAGCCCAAGCCAAACAACTCCTGATCAAAAAACCCCAACTCACGGATGGCCTTTCGGGAAATGGCCATACAGAAACCGACGGCTGTAGGTAAATCAGGATATTCCGGGCTGCCCGTCAAGCCGATCACTTCTGCGATGGCATCCGGATCATCCGGAACCGGATTGTTGAAACAAAAGCGGGGCAAGGAGACAATTTCACCGTTATTGCTCCAGGGGGTAGCGGTGGCTATGGTTTGATCAGATTCCAGACAGCGATTCAAACCTTGCAGCCAACCCGGGGTGACAAGGGTGTCCGAGTTCAGTAACACAACGTTGCCCTCAGTCATTTGCATGCCACGATTGACCGTTGCAACGAATCCCTGATTTTGCGTTTGCAATTCCATACGCCAGGCCGGACCCGCGCTACCCAAATATTGCCGGATCAACGGCTGTACATCGGGGTCACTGGAAGCATCATCGATCAACAACACCTCAGTCGATTGTGGGACCGTGCGGGAAACCGACTTCAGGCACTCCGCCAGTGCGTGTGCTGCGTTATGAATTGGAATTATGACAGCAGGTAGCGAGTTCACAGGCCTATTCATCGCTGTTCTGTGTTGGCATGGAAGAGTCGTATTCGGCCTGTATGTCCTGATTGCACCACTCATGCGGTAAGCGCACAAAGCCCAACTCCCTGCTTTGGCCCCTTACCCGAAATCGTTTTTCCACGGAATCACATACACGCAGGCCTTCCGGATCCATGCAGTGTCCGCGAATGCTATAACTTCCCGGTAACAGCGACAAATCCGGAAAGCGCAGACGGAATTGATAATGATTGGTGTCTATCCGCTTTCCCTCAATACCGTCAAAATCCGAAGCGACGCCATATATGGGAGTACCGTCTGCCCGAACAACACCAAATAATGCAACGGGAGCCCGTCCGTCCGGTGATACCAGTATCATGTGGATTTCCAATGTGTCGCCTTGCTGCATGACTCGCTCACCTTGAGCATTTGCATCCACCACGACGAAATCACTGATTCGGTACAGACCGCTCTGGCCCGCCGCCTGCTCCCGCTGCTGGCGCTCGGTATCGGTTTTGGACTCGTGCCATGCCAGATAGGATTGAGTGACCTCGAACACGTCTCCCTGCATTTGTGTTCGGCCATTGTGCAACCACAAAGCCCGTTGGCAAAGTTTCTGCACCAGAAACATGCTGTGTGAGACCAGCAGCAAGCTGTTGCCGTTTTTCAGAAAGGATTCTATCCAATGAATGCATTTTTTCTGGAAAGACTCATCACCCACTGCCAGCACTTCATCGGTGATCAATAATTCCGGATCGGATGCCGCAACCACCGCAAAGCCCAGGCGAACCACCATTCCGGAAGAATAGTGCTTCACCGGTTCGTGTACGTACTCACCGATGTCGGCAAAGGCCAGAATCTCGTCCATACGCTGATCGAGCTGAGCAGGACTCATGCCCAGCAAGGAGGCCTTCATACGTACGTTGTCCAGACCGGAAAAATCAGGCTGGAATCCGGCACCCAATTCCAGCAGGGCGGCAATCCTGGGTCGAACGATTACAGAACCCCGGCTGGGGCTGATTACACCGGTCAGGATTTTCAACAGCGTCGATTTACCAGCCCCATTTTCACCGATGATTCCATAGGATTCACCGGGCATGATCTCAAAGCTGACATCATGCAATACTTCTGCTCCATGTAAATGTTCTTTTCCCCGGAGCAGCGCCGCAAAAGCCCTTAATCGTTCCCATGGACGATGAACCCGCGGATAGAACTTACTGACTCCATCCACCTTAACCAGAGGCAGCGTCACAGGAAGTCCTCGAAATGCCCGCGCAAACGTCGAAACATGGAAAAGCCCAGATACAGCGTCAGTAAGCTAAACAACGGAACCAGGAAATCCATCATCCCGACCGGGGAAAACTCCGTGAGTAATGCTTCACGTAAACGCATCACATACCAGGCAATGGGGTTCCATTGAAACAGGAAAGACAGACTTGAGGGCAGCATCGATGAACTGTACAGAATGGGCGAAGTAAAAAACCAGAAGGTTATTATTGGCGGCAGAATTTGTGCGAGATCGCGAATGAACACCTGCAGCGCACTGACAATCAGTGCCAGACCAGCCGCAAACAATGCCAACAGCAGTAACAGTGGAATGGCCAAAACCATGCCAGTCCAGTTTACGTCTGTGCCGGTGATTTGCAGTACCACCAACACGGCAAAATAACCGACCATATGCATGGAAAAGGTGGCGGCGACTGCAGACAATGGTAGAAGCTCGGTAGGAAAAGCCACTTTACCGATTAAAGCTGCGTTGCTGGTAATCGTTGGATTGGCCTTGAGGATGGCTTCAGAGAATGCTGTCCAGGGCCAGAAAGCCACGGCCAGAAAGGGTACAAAGCCCACGTCCTCAGCTTCCGGCATTCGAGCCTGAAATATGGTGGAAAACACAAAAGCATATACTGCCAGCATCAGCAGCGGTTGCAGGATCAACCAGGCAAATCCAGTCACATTCTCCAAATAATCAGTACGAATGCTTCGGGAAACCAGCTGAAAGAATATGACTGAATTGAATTGATTCACACTGCGTATTGTACGCTGGATCGAGCCGCTGACAGCTCGATCAATTGATTTCCCTTATCTTTATCCAGTCTGAATTATTCGCTGCGGCCTTCCGAATAATCCGGAGCGAGTTCCAGATCTTCTCCAAAATGCCGTTTCGCCATGATTTCGATGGAACCTTCCGGGAAAACCGCGGGTTCCCTGAATAATTGGCTAAGGTATTTGCGTAAAAAAATCTGCTTGTATTCAAGCTTCTGCTTTTCAATCGCCTCTTCGCGTACTTCATCAAATGACGGTATTCCCTCACTGTGTTGGGCATCCAGCCGAATCAGGTGTACACCGTATTTGGTTTTAACCGGCTCGCTGATCTCCCCGTCCGTCTCCAGGGCAAAAGCTGCCTTTTCAAAGGATGGAACCATTTGTCCTTTAGTGACCTTCTTTAGTTGTCCATAAGACGTTATCTTGGTCTCGTCATCGGAATACATGGCCACAAATTTCTGAAACATTTCGGGCTCCTGTTCCAGTTGGGCTCTTAAATCCAGAGCAATTTCCATGGCTTCTTCTGCGGTGCGCTCTTTGGTGCTGATCAGAATCTGGGTAATGTCGATGGACGCACTTCTGTCATAGTTCTTTGGATTGGCCAGATAATCTTCCCTGGCCATGGCAGCAAAATCCACTTCGGGGGCCAATTCAGGTATTCGTTGAGTCCAAATTTTTGCCAGTTCTTTGTCAGCGACCAGCTCCATCCTTGTGTTGACCATAGGCTCATCGGTAAGCCCCTGTGCAATCGCATCATTCTTCAACATTTTAATTTCAAGCAAATTACGAACCATTTGGTCCACTTTTTCCCCGTCTCTGATAAAAAGCAACCTGAGATGCTCCGGTATCTGTTCGAATGCTGCGTCAATTTCCTGTTGGGTAAGAACAGCCGAGCCCTGATATGCAAGGACCAGGTTCGGATCATCTTTATCCAGTACGGGAGTAGATTCTTGCGCCCAGGCCACTGTACTCAAGCCAACGAATAGCAGGGCATAGAAACAGGAATATTTTGCTAATTTGAATGAATTCATGGTTTTGGGATCACTCGGAAAATAATTAACAGATCAGGCTTATAAGGCGGGTGTTTGACACGAATAAAGGGCCTCAGTTCAGGCGTTGCGCCAATTTACCATTCATTCATTTTGGTCATTCATTTTGGCCACCCATAAAGAGAAGGGGCTGCATGAGCAGCCCCTTCTTTTCTAACATGAGTTTTTCAACTCATTCAAGACTGGTTCTTGCTTCGACTTAATCGTTTGAACCACGTTCGCCAGAGTAAGAACGACGTACGTTACCGCGGTGTTCAAACAGACCACCGTAGTTGGCAAGTACGCTGGCTTCTGGTGTACCCAGGAAACCGTTCTCGTACCGAACCGCCCAGTAACCGGTTACAGGCAGACCAATCAGACCAGCGCTGTCTTCATGCCTTGGATCTGAACCCCAGTTAATACGGGCCCAACCTGCTTCGATGTCCGTATCAACAGTGTACAACAGATCACTTTCACCGAAGATATCGTTAGCACCGAACTTCATGCGGTTAACTTCGTAGCAGAATGCAAACGGAGCATCCGGGGTAGAAGTTCCAGGAGGAGGTGGTGGTGACACGATAGGTGGAATGTTTTCCTTACCTGGTGTGGTTGGGCTCTCTTCCTGATCCCAGTTCTCTATATCAAATATCTCACAAGCTTCACCGTCAAACAGCTCGGTAAACGGAGGACGTGCCTTGGTCAGGTCAAGTGTAACCTTTTCATAGGTACACAGAACCCAGTCTTCCTGAACATCAGCAACGCCATTGGAATTGTCATCAGCCTTGTCGACACTGTCTGTATAGAAAGGACCGCTACGTGTTGGATATGGCTCACCAGGAATCCAGCCACCGCAACCCACGTCGCTGATCTTTGGAATCCAAACGTTACGCTGAAGTTTTTGAACCAACTGTGGATCCACATACCAGTTCTTGGTTGGGAAGGTCACAATCCACTCAGAAGCTGCGGCCAGCGCAGGGTTCTGGTTGAACTCGTTCATGGTGTATTCATGCATGAACGTGGCGGAAATCGCATCAACGCTATATGGCGAGTTGTAGCTCAGGCTTATAGCAGTATCCTGAGGAACGCCAAAGAACAAAGTAGCCGTTGCTTGGTCACCTGAGTTCAGGTTTGGATTGATGTTACCTGGCTGGTAATGCAGGCTGCGGCCATCGCGATCTTTGTCAAAGCCCTGAATGGCTTTGGCATTGTAGCTGAAGAACGTACCGTTACCTACGTTGATGACACCGGCGCCACCAAACAGGCCGCCGCTGTTACGCTCAACGTCCAAATCAGCAGTCGAACCACCGTCGGCTTTCATGTCGGCAATCCACATGCCATCTTTGCTGTTGATTACAGACCAGTTGTCTACCAACTGCTGACAATTCTTCGGTTTTGAAGATCCGTCACCCTGCAGTACGTGGGTAGCAGCTGTAGCTGAACCATCGCGCTTGGCAGTTTCACTTTCGTTGGTCAGCGTACCCATTTCGATGATTTCGAAATGACCTTCGGCTGCACGAGCAATCGTGGTCGGGCCGCCATCAGCGTTGGTGCCAGTATATGCGTAAGGCAGGAATACCTGCGTACCTACTGTTCTGCCCCAAGCATCGGTATCGTTGCCGTAGAAATACGGAACGGTGCATGTGGTGTCGTAGGTAACCATCGTTGGGGTACCGGCGTCGTCATACAGAGCGGCAGTCCAAACGTCCCAGGCAGACATATACATGTTGAAGTCAAGGACTTCACGTGAATTATAGCCTTCTTTGAAGCGGACCTTAACGGCCTTGGCGCTATCGGTGGTATTAACCACTGACAACAATGTGGTGTTACTGTCTTTTACGGTGTAGTACGGATAAATGAGCACTTGGCCCAATCCATCCGGATTCAGGTTGACTGCTTGTGCGGTACCGGCGATACCGGCAGCACCTGCCAGTCCCGCCAGCACTGCAGCTGTCAGATTTTTTCTGTTCATTACAACACTCCTAATTTGTGTACACAGGGGCTTTACGAATTCAACCAGACTCTATGGTTGTTTGCCCAACTCCAAAGACAAACCGGACCGATGTCTGGTCATTCGCGGCACAATATTACGACAATTGGTATACCAAAGCAACAAAACGGCTGGTGGGTGAACATGCAGTCCAGCCACCTGTATCAACCGCCTATTGATCCGGTACGAACCACCATTTTCCTTCAGTCTTCACCCAGCGTTCCTGCAATCGGGAATGGCTTTCCCACTTGCTGACTCCAGGCACTGGTGATCCGACGAGGTACTTTACCGTGGCGTTCACGGTACAGGCATCAGCGGAACATTCACTGCCTTCTACTTTGGCATCAAGCACTTTGACTTTGCGTGTTCTCTGCGAAATTTCGAAGTCTACCCGTGAGTTAGCGGAACGATAGCCTGGTGAATAGAGGCTGTATGCGGTATCAAAATCACCCTTGAGCAGGGCATCCCAGCGCAGTTGGGCACGATCATCTACCGCATGGTGTTTCACCGTGCCAGTGCTGGAGCAAGCCCCCAGCAGAAGGCTGAGCATAACCATCAGCAGCAGGGACAGGTACTTGTAGTTGTGCCGTAACGGCTGATTTGGATACTCACTCATGAGGCTGTTTCCTTCCCTAAGTTAACGAAAATTTACTGTTTTTTACATGCCCATTTGGGCTTGCCAATGAATTAAGGCTCATCAGTTGAATCTTTGGGCTCACGAACCAGTGTGGTAATGCGTAACGGCGGAACGCGCGTGAACTGATTTTCCATTTCCTCACTGACCTGTTGCAGGTCAACTGCAGTTTCAACCACGGTGGGTGTAATCATCACCAGTGTTTCACTGCGCACATTGGTTTTGTTGCGCGAGCCAAATAAAGGCCCGATCAAAGGAACGCGGTTCAGATAAGGAACACCGGTACGCCCCAACGAGGTTTGTTCGGAAATCAGCCCTCCCAGAAAAACGGTCTGGCCGGATTGTACTGCGACCTGACTGGAAACCGATTTGTTATTGATAGGCGGATTACCGCTGGTAGAAATGTCCGGATCCCTGGCACCTGGGCGGCTGACATCCTGCGATATTTCCATATACACCAGACCACCCGGGTTGATTCTCGGAGTTACCGTCAGCGTGATACCTGTTGACACATATTGGGCACTGCTGACCACGTTGGAGTTACCGGTGGAAATGCTGGACGACTGTACCGGCACCTGTGTACCTACAGTAATCGTAGCGGTCGCATTGTTTCGTACCAACAAAGAAGGTGCCGCCAGTGAACGCACATCGGTCACTGAGTCCAGCGCAGAAATAGTGGCCTGAATGAACGCAGAACCGGCGCTGATGGGGCTTGAAAGGGTTGTAAAGAAGTTGGTCGAACCGCCAAAAGTTGCCGAATCGAGATATCGGCCCTGTGGATTTCCGGCACCTGCCGGGATCAGGTCCGGATTATTGGTCAAAAACCAGTTCACTCCGAACTGTAATTGTTCATTCAGTTCAACGTCAAGAACCTGTGACTCAATCAATACTTGCAGTGGCTCTATATCAATGCGTTCAATGGCTGCAAGAATGGAGTTGTATTGTGATTGCGTTGCCTGGATCAACAGTGAGTTGGTTTCGGTAACCGAGGTGATCCGGATATCGCCTTCACCCACATTGAGCACTGAACCGCCGCTGTCAGCCGAGCTGGTCGTCTGGGCTTCCGAACCCAGACGACTCTCATTGAAATCAGCCACGCTGCCAATCTGTACGGGCTCCAGGCCAGGCGCCAGGGCTCCACCCTGGGCTCCGCGCTTGGATTCACCGGCACTGCCGCCGAAAATTTCAGTCAGATAACCTGCCAATATCGGCGCCTCAAGATTTTTAACCCGGTACACATACAGTTGTTTGCCTGCCCCTGCTGCACCGCGATCAAGAATTTCAATCCACTCTTCGGCCTTGTACAGATATTCTTTTTGATACGTGATGACCATGACCGAGCCCAGGCGCTCCAAAGGCATAAACCGGAACATTCCTGCCAAAGGCGTATCCCCTTCAGCGCCAAAGATGCTTTGCAGTTCGGTAATGATGGAACTCACATCTACGGTGCGCAGCGGATAGATACCGACTGACATTCCTTCCAGCCAATCCACGTCAAATATCTCAATGGTTTTTCGATAATTGCGCAGTTCTTCCGGGGTACCTGCAAGAAACATCATGTTGCGAAACTGATCTGCACTGACAATGGCATCCGGGCGTGCGTACGGCTCCAGAATTTTGGCCATTTCGGTAGCTGAGACATATTTCAAGGGCACAGCCTGGACCTCATAGCCCTTTGCTGCCTGTGCGTTGCTCAACTGTGGAGACAGGTTGCCTTTGATCGCATCTGCAACCGGCAGAATGTTATATCGCCCTTCGGAGAACACCAGGGTAGCGCCATTCCAACGCAACAACAGTTCCAGAATGGGCTTGAGCTGATCGCGGCTCACCGGCTTGGAAGTTGAGAAAGTAACTTCGCCGCTCACTCCTGGCCCGATTATAAAAGTTTCCTGCAGAACTTCGCCCAGAATGGTGTGTACCACGGACTGGATCGATTCACCTTCAAAGTTAAGGACGATTTCACCATCTTCCGCTACCGGTGCCGGACGTCGCGCTGCTGCCGCCTCATCAATAAACTCCCCCGAACCTTCATAAATCTCGGTTTTGTGTATGCCCGACTTGGCACTTGAATCAATGGAAGGCTCCGCGATCACCTTGGCATCAGCAACCGGATCGGCCGAACTCTTGACGGTCTTGCCAATGGTTTGCGGCCGCATGGGCGCGGGCGAGGTGGCACAACTGGCAATGAACATAATGCCGAACACCAACCACAGGCGGCTGCCTGTGTAGTTCCCGGGTTGCTTTCGCGGATTATTCGATCGCGCTGCAATCTGTGTTCTGGCAGTCTTCATTGACACGGTGCCTCTATTGTTCATTTTCAGTTTCTGGCTTTTCTTTTGGTGCCGGTCGGCGATTGATCATGGCACGAATGGCTTCTTCATAAGTAGGCTGAACATTTTCAGTGCCAGCCTGATCTTCAGCTTCTGCTTGCTGCCGTAACTCTTCTCTTCGTTCAGCAATGCGTTGGCGAATTTCATCCGCGCGCGACATCGGTTCGCCATTTTCCTGTATGGATTGCTGGCCTTCTGTACCTGCGGTTTGCTCGCTGGCAGCAGGCACAACGGGGGGCTCGGGCGGCTCAATTCTCTCGTCATGGACCTGCAATTCCAACAGCAGTTCCTTGCCGCTGTCGGATACCAGGGTGACTTTCCGGCTCTCTACCTGAGTCAGTTGCCAGGAACCAAACTCTCCCTCAAGGTATTTACCTTCAATGGCAACCAGCGATTTCAAACCCTCTGGACGCTTTAAAGTGGCCATCCGCAGAGTCGGTGTAATGACGATGCCGGAGAGCTCAACCTCGAGATCGGTATCATCTGCCAGGATAACCTCTTCTACCGGCTCCTCCACTTCCAACTCTGCCTCGATAACAGGCAGGCGGGTCTCGTTGAAAAGTGGTCTTTGCACAATCGCCGAGTAGTTGTCCAGGGGTGGGCTTTCCGCCAACTCCGGTAAATTGATCAGTGCACCATCAGCCAGTTCAGATTCATTGATCTCATCACTGCTCAATGGCATGTGTGACCCAATAAAAATGACCAGCATGCTCAACAGCAAAAAAGCGCAGACTCCTGCCAGCGCCAGTCCAATGGGATTGTCCTGCAACAGTCTGTTCATGAACTGCTGCTGCTGCGAAGATAGCCGGACATGTTGAAACGGATATCCAGGGCCTGACTATCGTCAACAGCCTGATTACTTCTACGCCTGCGGGTTCTGGGCTTGATGATGGTCAACTCTTCAGCAAAAACCATTGGCACACCCGTTTCCAGGCTGTACAACATCTGCATCAGGTCGTCGATATCACAACGCATGCGCACGTTGACGGTGACTTTTTCAAAACGCTCCGCAACACGGGCACGCACCGGCTGGCGACTGACGATCTGACAGGACTCATCCGCAAAGCTGCTCAACATCTGGTTCAGCCTTTCTGACATGGCCGCAGCGGCTTCGTTGAAATCACCTTCTGTAAGGAACAAATTGGATTCAGTGCGCCGGCCCTGTAACGACTTCAGTTGCTCTTCGACCAGATTTTTCTGAGCCGCAACAGTGCGGAAACGGTCCAATTGTGACTCCAGTTCCGAAATTTCCTCTCCGTACGCCAATAAACTGAGAACAAACCAATGAAAACACAGCAGATAAACCAGAATCAGTGATATCACCAGCAACAGGATAGCCGTCAGCTTGGTGTTGCCTTGTTTCAGGCTGGCGACAATCACGGCTTTTGCTCCGCACTCACTGTGCTGACAATTTCAAAAACCTCCAGACCGGTGCCACTATCCAGTCGGGTAGAGCCCTGGAATGCTGCGGCACCAAGCATTTCCGAGCGATTTACCAGCTCAATCAATTGCTGGGCATTGCCGGATTTACCCTGCATGATGACATTACCATCACCCACCACCAACCTGTCCAGATAGGTGTCATCGGGCAAAGTCGTTGTTACCTCAGCCAGCACTTCTACCGCCATGGGTGATGCGCTGCGCCGTTTGGTGAGAAAGCTGGCGGCTTCGCTGGTATCGGACACTTGCTCTTTAAGGCCCTGCACACGCCGGGCTTCGTCCTGTACTTCAGCTATGGCGGCTTCCAGCCTGGCGATGCGATCAGCACGTGCACCCAGTGACTGCACCATCACTGCGACCAGCAGGACGACAACGGCAGCCGCAAGCCCATAATTCAGCTTCGTCCTGGGGTGCATTGAGCCCTGCCGTCTTTCAGCTGGCAACAGGTTGACACCGGCGCTACGGCCTTCCTGTGCCACATCAATGCCGGCTGGTGCCAGGCCGCGACCTGCCAGCTTCTCCAGCAAAGGATCAACCATACGACGTGGCGCCACCAGCAGTTCCAGACGGATTTCACCCGGCTCGCTGCCGGCTGGCAACATACGCCAGTCGAAATAGACTTCATTGGCACGGAAAGGTGTTTGTCGATCCATTTCAAAAGACAAAACCTGCTGCAGGTTGGCCTCGGCTGCCACCGGAAGTTTGAGTTCCTTATGCAGCACCCGATTGCTGTCCAACAACAGAAAACGGGGCAATTCCTGTAAATCATCCTGTTCGAACAGCGCTTTCATTTGCTTCTGTGAAAGCAGATTGTCCGGTTCCATGGAAAAGGTTTCCAAAGGCCGAATGCCGTGGTCATCCTCTACTGCCAACTGCAGGCCGGTTTCGTTGAACTGCATGTTCAAACGACGGGTAGCCAGGCGCAAGCGGTCTTGCCAGGCTTCCGGCAACAGCTGCTTCAGTTCATGCCACCACCAGGCAAAAAATTCACCCACGGGGCCATTCTGAATTCGCACCAGCCAGTATTGGACTTTATTTTTAATCGTTGTAGCCATAATCAGTGGTGGAATCCTTCACGCCAGTGCATGATACGAAAAGGCAGGCCGTCCTCGTTACCACCCAATTTGATCGTTGCCTCGATCTGGTCCCAAACACCGTTCGGCATGGTGGCTTTGGCGACGATACTATACGTTAGCCCCTGTCCCTGTGCCATGGCGACCTGTCCGCTGGGCAAGGTGATATTCAGGTTTGTCAATGATTCCAGCTCATGTCGTGTTTGCACAAATTCGTCGGCCAACTCCTTCGTCATGTCTGGCAATGCAAGCAAGGCTTCGGCAGGAGCATAGGCTGGATTGGGGAGTCCACTGCGGTCGTCAGACCAAACTGTCAAACCCGGCTGTATGGCCTGGTATAGCTCCCATGGCAAACCAATGACCTGTAACAGTTCCTCAACCATCACAAACTTCCGGTTACCCGGGCCTACCTGATAGCCGGCCGCTTCGTACTCCGGCAATTCAGCGCCATCGGGGCGGGTCAACTCGTCCGGGTCAATCCAGTCAAGCACCGCTGCTGTCAATAACTTACTCTGGTCTTCTTCAACCCCATTGGCCAGAAAGAGTTGCAACAACTCTGCTTCAGCGGCATTGTTGATATTCAGTTTGCCCCGCTCGTCCGTCACCATGACTTCGACTTTGGCATTATGGTATTGAATCTCCCAGGCTCTGCCGTCGGGTATCAAGCGGGTAAATTCATCCGGATCACGCAAGGACAGAACGGCCATATTCATCCCCGCTTCTGCCGCCAGCCTGGCCTTGGTGCTCCACAGAATGGAATGGGCCTCGAGGCTGTCCATTCGTGCCATCAAAACAAAGGCACTGGTGGTAATGGTAACCAGCAACAAAATCCACAGCACGATAACCAGCGCCACGCCGGATTGCCTGCCGCCAGATGCCACATGTGGGCCAGCTACGGCGTTCAATTTTGTTGCCGCCTTTTCTCAATCAGATCACGTATGGCGGATTGGTAAGTCTCTCCAGTACCCAAAGCTTCAGATACTGCGGATGAGTCTACTTTGACTGCCGCAACCATCAGCGGCCAAGCCGTGTAAACGCCCTCTTCAAACTCAATATCCAGGGAGACCGCAAGCGGCAACTTGCCGACGTCTTCCCAATCGGCGATCCACCCGGCAATTTTGCCCTCTTCATCGCGGGCTAAAAACCTGAATTCGGCTGACTCAATGTGATCGATCAATACAATCGGATCGCGTTCATTCAGACTGGCATCTTCGAAGCCTTGTAACAAGGCATGAGTCAGCACCAACTCTTTGCCATTGGGACCGTTGACTATATTGAGCTCCTGCACTTGCGGCCCACCAAAACCCAAATAACCCGGCATGGGTCCAACATAGCGTATTGTGCTGGAACTGCCCAGAAATACTTCGGTCAAGGGTGCTTCCAGAGGATTGGCAATGGACTCATCTTCCCGGTTGAAACCCAGCGGAATCGCCTGGTTGATCTGTTTACGCAAAAATTGATGGGCCATGCGCAAACGTCCGTTTTCTTCAAGAATTTTCTGTCCTCGATCGGTGGCGTGGGTCGCTGCTCGCAAACCTCCGTAAGTCAACGCCAACAGCATGCTCAGCAAGGTTACAGCCAACAGCATTTCAACCAATGTAAAGCCAGAGGTGCGTTTCATATATCCAGACCTTCGAAGTTTTCATCTATGGCCTTGACCGTACTGAAAGACTGCGAGCGCTCGCGCACACCTTCACCCCAACTCACCACGCACTCGACTTCCAGCAGTTCGATGCCGGTGAGATCTGCCAATTCAAGACTGCGTGAGTTTTCCACCCCGCCCTGAAACGGGAAGATGTCAACTGACCAGTGATAGTTACCTTCCTCGCCGGTGAAACTGGCGCCTGTACGCAAGGGAATATCGAAGCCAACCTGATCCATCAAGGATTGCGCTATCAGGGCCGCTTCAGTACTTTCCTTTGCCCGGGTCGTGTTGCGTATGGCACCACTCAGAATTTCCAATGTCACGGCGAAACTCAGTGCAAACACCAGGAATGCCAGAAGCACTTCCAGCAGCGTAAACCCGCCCTGTTGAGGCAGGCCAGGCTTCACCGGCCGCGGCATCTCAGTCATCCTCCTTGTAAATTGAGGCTTCTCCGGTCAGCCAGGCCACATTGATGCGATAAATCCGTCCATTGGCATTCAGTTCTACAAAACCGCCGGTAGAGCCACCATCCGGATAGAACCGTATGCCACCCACGTTTTCTGAAGTCAGCTCCGAGCGAGCCGTGGTCAAAGCTACTTTCATGCCTTCAGGAAGAATGACTTCATCGCGCTTCGGTGCCTTATAAGAACGGTTTTCAGTATCGACTGTAAAAACTGTTTCTTCCTTGTCCAGGATGGCGCGCGTGCGGGTATAGCGCAAAGAAGCAGTTAATTTACCAGCAGCATTGCGCATTTCCGCACCCGAAATATTGCGTGAAATCGAGGTCCCAACCAGCCCGAGAATCAATGCAGCAATGACCATGACCACCAGCAACTCGACCAGCGTGAAGCCTGATGTCGGGCGAGCTGATGACAGGCTCATGTCCCGCATAGTTGATTTATGGGAGATTCTGTTCACTGGAGCAAGCGGCTTTCAGCACTTGATTCCAGCCGCAGAAAGGTATGCGTTGAGATACGGGTGCTGTGGATCAGAGCCTTATTCCCAGCTATTGATGTCGGCGTTCTTTCCTTCGCCACCGGGTTGCCCGTCAGGCCCAAGGGAGTAGATATCAAACTCGCCGTGTTCGCCGGGCATACGGAATTCATACTCGCGTCCCCAGGGATCCTTCAAACTGGATTCTTTCACGTACGGCCCGTTCCAGCCTGAGTCGCCACTGTCCGTTACCAACTGTGACAAAGATTCGGGAGTTGTGCCGGTGTCCAGGTAATAACTCTCAACCGCCATGGAGAGACGACTTACCTGTGAGTGTGCCGCTTTGATCTTGGCCCCTTCAGCCTTGCCAATGATACCCGGCAAAACCAGACCGCCGATCAGCGCGAGAATCACCAATACCAACAGCAGCTCTACCAGGGTAAAGCCGCCCTGTACTGCCTTGATCGGACCGTTGCGGTTCAATTTTTTCAATTTATACATACTTGAGTTCTCCAAAAAATTCTGTGCTCCGGGTGGAATTTTTATGTCCCTCACCCCGAATCAACCCACCAGGTCGTTGATACTGAGTATGGCCACCAGCACTGACAACACAATGGTGCCAATCATTGCAGCCAACAGCATGGTCACGACCGGCGTAAAAATGGCCAATAGCCGGTCTATGGTATTTTTTACATCATTGTCATAGGTGTCCGCCACCTTCATCAACATGTTGTCCAGCTGACCGGTTTCCTCACCCACACTGATCATTTGCAAAGCCAACCGCGGGAAACGCCCGCCTTTGCTCAGATTGCGCGCCAAACCCCCACCGGTTTTCACTTCACGGGTGGCATCCGTCACATCCTTGCGCAGCACCGTGTTGTTTATGACATTGCGTGCGATGGAAAGTGCCGAAAGCAGTGGCACACCGTTGACCAGCAAGGTACCGAGGGTGCGTGACAAGCGTGCGGTTTCCAGTTTGCCAACCAGGTCACCTACCCAGCGCATGCCCAAAACACGGCCATCCCAGTTGAAACGCTCTTCCTCATCAGCCAGCATGCGGCGAAAACGCAGCACGATGAAAACGGTGATGCCGATCAGCAGCCACCAGAAATTCTGCAAAACCGAGCCCACGCCCAGAACAATTTTGGTAATCGTAGGCAGGTCGCCACCCAGCTCTTCAAATATGGGGGTGAATTGCGGGATAACATAAACCAGCAGCAGGATCAGAGAACCTGCCGCCAACAGCAACAGCAAAATGGGATATATCAAGGCAGATATGACGCTGTCTTTCAGTTCCTTGGAACGTTCCAGATAATCTCCCAGACGATTCAGCGTGGCATCCAGCGTGCCGCCGATTTCGCCCGCCCGCACCATGTTGATAAACAGGCGACTGAATGCGCCGTGCTGTTTTTCGAGTGCATCGGACAACGTGCCACCTTCGCGCACGTGATCACGGATTTCAGCCACTGTGCGCTGTATCTTGGGCGATTCAGCCAGATCCATCAGCACGTGCAACGACCTGTCCAGCGGCAAGCCCGCACCCAGCAGCGTAGCCAGTTGCTGGGTAAATTCACCGACTTCGCGGGCATTCATGCCCCGGCTGCCAAACCTGAAGTTTTTCAGACCCAACCCACCCGAGCCGGCTTCCTGCGCCTGCAACGGAATATTGCCGGCTTCCTGCAGCTTCAGGATCACCATGTCCAGGCTGGCTGCTTCCATGCTTCCGGATACCGTTTCACCGGCCGGCGAAACAGCCTTGTACTCAAACATCGGCATCAGCTTTCCTGCGTTACGCGCAAGACTTCATCCAGTGTCGTCACACCACTCAGGCATTTTTCCAGGCCATCCTGATACATGGTGCGCATACCTTCCGCTATCGCCAGATCCTGTATTTCGCCAGAAGTGGCGTGCTTCATCACCAACCGGCGAATCGGGTCGGTCATCAACAGCAATTCAACGATGGTGGTCCGGCCACGATAACCATTGGGGTTTTCCTCTGTGGGTACCGGGCGATAAACCGTGTAGCGCTCGCGATCGGCTACTCCCAAACGGGTAAAACCGATTTCTTTGGCCACTTCAGGTAACAGATCATAGGCCTTGCGACTGGTCGGATCGAGTGTGCGCACCAGGCGCTGGGCGAGTATGGCATTGACGGTTGAAGTCAGCAGGTAATCATCCACACCCATATCGAGCATACGCGTAATGCCGCTGGCTGCGTCATTGGTATGAATGGTGGATAACACCAAATGGCCCGTCAAGGCAGACTGAATGGCAATACGGGCCGTTTCCAGATCGCGCATTTCGCCGATCATGATCACATCCGGATCCTGGCGCACAATGGCACGCAGCGCATGCGAAAAATCCAGCCCGATGGATGATTTGGCCTGAATCTGATTGATACCTTCCAACTGGTATTCCACCGGGTCTTCCACGGTGATGATCTTGCGCTCGGGTGTATTGAGTGCACTCAGAGCGGTATACAGGGTAGTCGTTTTACCGGAACCGGTAGGGCCGGTTACCAGGATGATGCCATGCGGCATTTCCAGCGTCTTGACGAACTGTTTGCGCAACTGCTCATCAAAGCCCAGCGAATCAAAGTCGAGCACAATGCTCTCGCGATCGAGGATACGCATTACCACGCTTTCGCCGTGCGAGGTAGGGATAGTGGAAACACGCAAATCCAGTTCCTTGCCCTGCACCCGGTGCATGATGCGACCGTCCTGAGGCAGCCGACGCTCGGCAATATTCAGCTTGGCCATGATCTTGATACGACTGATCACAGCAGAAGTCGAACTGGACGGTGGCGCTTCTACTTCCTGCAACACACCGTCAATGCGGTAACGCACTTTCAGGCGGTTTTCGAAAGGTTCGATATGGATATCAGAAGCCCTTGCTTCCACCGCCCGCTGCATGATCAGGTTTACCAGTCGGATAACCGGTGCCTCGGATGCCAGGTCACGCAGGTGCTCGATATCTTCTTCGCCGGCTTCCGATTCTCCGCCCAGGCGTTCAACGATCTGGCCCATGGCGCTGCGACCGCCGCCAAGCAGCTTCTCAATGCCGTTTTCAATTTCCGAACCAATGCCGACCTGGCGTTTGATGTTCTTGCCACTGGCCATGGCCAGCGCCTGGGCGGCAAATTCGTCGCGCGGATTGGCCATGACCACGGTCAGGTCTTCGTCGGTTTCACTGACCGGCAGGATCAGGTTCTGTTTGAGGAATCGAGTGGATATGCCCGGAAATTCCGGTGCTTCATCCGGCAGGTCAGCGGTACGGACCAAAGGCAGCCGCAATAACTCTGATTCTGCTTCCGCCACATCGCGCTCGGACACCAGTCCCAGCCGGACCAGCAAGGTAACCAGGTCTCCACCGTTCTGTTCACGGTAGGTTTCGGCTCGTTTCAGGTCAGCGGCTTTGAGCCGGTTTGAACTCAGCAGAAAATCACAAACGGAATCGTTCGCCGCTTTGACTTCTGGCGCTATTTCTTGCACCACTCCCTGCGATTGTTCTTCGATTACCTGCACTGATACGTTCCCCATGAAATGTGAGCCTGGTTGGATTATAAGGCAGAGCAGCCAGTCTGACCTGACATGACCCACTCGCCAAGCTGATCCTGTATTACTTTACCTGCTGCATCCCTGCAGTCGTGTTAAAAATCCTGATTTGGCCAGCCTGTTCACTGACAACAATGCCCATCAGGGGTTCCAGACGTTCAAAAAGACCGCCAGGTTCTATTTGCCATCTTTACGCAGCGCGTCTGCACTCCAGCCTACAAACTGTTCCACCAAAGGACGATTGGTCAACACCCAAACAAAGATGGGGATCAATGCCGGAAAAATCAGCGTACCCAACTGGTAACCCATGGCAATGGCCGAATCGGACACGCCAGCCTGGGCAACATACACGTGACTTTGCTCTCCAAAATTGAATGCCAGCATTTTCAGGGACTGGAATACCACACCCCAAACCTGTGCCAGCGTGATACTTGCATAACCAATCAGCATGATGACCAGCTTGCGCAGCCAGCTCACATCCGAGCCCATTACCAGACCGAACAGCAACGGCAAGCCATAACTGTAAACCAACGGGTTGACAATAAAGCCCAACAATTCTTCAGTACCATCCCGGAACAGATACTGGATATTGGTTTCTACCTGAAACAGGAAATTCTGGTTGGGCTCGACAATAATCTGCCGGAAACTGTCGCCCAGAATATCCGACAAAATATAATCTGCCATCATTCGGGCCGGTGCACCATGAAATGCAGAAAGGTAAAACCACAACATAAAACCAAAAATCATCCACATGGATGCCAGAATCAAAAGCTCGCTGAGTTTCAGGTCTTCTTCGTGCTCAACCGGAACGTTGGCCTGCACCTGGTCCGGCTGATCGGCCTGGTTGTGCGCTGCGGTGGCAACTTTTTCATCAGTCATGGGCTTCGCTCATCTCGTTATCCGGTCCAATGACGGGCATTTTGGAACATTTGTCGCCAGGGGGATATGGGACCCCATTGTTTCGGCGACCAGGAAAAATTAACCGACCTGAGTGTTCTCTCCGGATGCGGCATCAATATGGTAACCCTTCCGTCTTCATTGCAAAGACCGGTGATACCCTGCGGTGACCCATTGGGGTTTTGCGGATAGGCTTCGGTTGCCTGGCCATTTTGATCCACATAACGCAGGGCCAATTGATCCGGCGCGACGATTGTGCCGCTGGCGAACTGCGCCCGACCTTCGCCATGTGCGGTGGCAACGGGAATATGTGACCCTTCCATGCCTTTGAAAAACAGCGAACGTGAAGGCATTACTTCTACCATGCTCAGGCGGGCTTCAAACTGTTCGGACCGGTTGCGTACAAAATCAGGCCAGTTCGAGGTGCCCGGAATGATATCCCGCAACGCCGAGAACATCTGGCAACCATTACAGACACCCAAAGCAAAACGGTCTTTCCGGGCCAGAAAATCGGCAAACATTTCACGCATGGCTTCGGCGAACAAAATGGATTTGGCCCAACCCCTGCCGGCGCCCAGCACGTCACCATAGGAAAAGCCGCCACAGGCCACAATGCCCTGAAAATCCCGCAATTGCTGTCGACCGCCAAACAGGTCTGACATATGCACATCCACGACCCGGAACCCGGCCAGGTCAAAAGCCGCCGCCATTTCAATATGGCCGTTGACGCCCTGTTCGCGCAGGATGGCAACCGTCGGTCGGCTTTTGTGAATTTGTGGCGCAACCGATACTTCGAAACTGAGGTCAGGGGCCAATCCGGGCCCGGTCCAGCTGATCTGGTTTGCCAGTTCCTGGTCGGCACAGTCGGGATGGTCACGCAAACGCTGCACCGCATGACTGGTTTCTGACCAAAGCTGTTGCAATGCAGGCAGCGGGATTTGCATGACGGGCGTACCTTTGTGTGCCAGGCTCAGCCCATCGCCGGCTACTGGACGGCCCAGATCGATAAGCACATCCATCAAGCCATGGCGCTGCAAACAGTCGTGTACCTCAGGCAGATGTTCTGTGGCCACCTGTATGACCGCACCCGCCTCTTCGGAAAACCAGCAAGCCAACAAATCATCCACGGGCAGATCAAGTTCCAGCCCACAGTGCGAGGCAAATGCCATTTCACTCACACAGGCTGCCAGACCACCATCAGAACGGTCGTGATAGGCCAGCAGCAGGCCGGCCTGATTCAGCTCCTGAATGGCAGCAAAAAATCCACGCAGCAAGGCGGGACTGTCCAGATCCGGAACCGGGTTACCAAATGCACCATAAACCTGTGCCAATGCAGAACCACCCAGGCGGTTTTTGCCTTGCCCCAGATCCATTAACAACAAGCGGCTGGCCTTGACGGACAGATCCAGTTGTGGCGTCAGACAACGGTTTACATCCGTGACGGGCGCGAATGCACTGACCACCAGTGACACCGGTGCCAGCATGCGTTGTTCTGTTTCACCATCGTGCCAGACCGTTTTCATCGACAATGAATCTTTACCCACCGGTATGGCAATACCCAGTTCAGGGCACAGTTCCATACCCACTGCCTTGACGGTATCAAACAGGCTGGCGTCCTGACCGGCCTCACCGGCTGCGGCCATCCAGTTAGCCGACAATCGAATGTCATTGATCCGGGCAATCGCTGCAGCGGCAATATTGGTGATCGCTTCCGCAACAGCCATACGTCCGGAAGCCGGCCCATTGATCACTGCCAACGGACTGCGCTCGCCCATGGCCATGGCTTCGCCATGCCGGGTATTGAAGCCCGCCAAAGTGACAGCACAATCAGCCACCGGTACTTGCCAGGGGCCTACCATCTGGTCACGCACAGTCAAACCGCCAACGCTGCGGTCACCGATGGTTATCAAAAAGGACTTGCTGCCCACCGCGGGGAAGCGCAACACGCGTTGTGTGGCTTCCAACAGATCCAAACCGGCAGTTGAAAATTCCGTGCTGTGTACCGTTTGCCTGTGAGCTTCACGATGCATTTTAGGCGTGCGACCCAGCAAAACTTCCAGTGGCATATCCACTGCTGCTTCGCCAGTCATTTCATCTTCCAGGCTTAATTGTGCTTGTTGGGTAGCTTGCCCCAATACCGCATAGGGACAACGTTCGCGTTCACACAGGGCTTCAAACCAGGCCAGGCCTTCGGGCTTCAAGCCCAGTACGTAACGTTCCTGCGATTCGTTGCACCAGATCTCCATCGGCGACATGGCCGGATCACTGACCGGTATTTTGCGTAGCTGCAGCACACCGCCCACACCACCGTCATGCAGTAATTCAGGCAGGGCATTCGACAAGCCGCCCGCACCTACATCGTGCAGGGACAGAATCGGGTTTTCCGATCCCAGAGCGCAACAGGCTTCAATCACTTCCTGGCAACGGCGCTGCATTTCCGGGTTTTCGCGCTGCACCGAGGCAAAGTCCAGCTCCTCCTGGCCCTGACCACTGCCCACGGAGGATGCTGCTCCGCCGCCCAGGCCAATCAGCATGGCCGGGCCGCCCAGCACGATGATATGCACTCCTGCCGACAAGGCCAGCTTGTCCACCAGCATGGGCCGAATGCTGCCCATTCCTCCCGCTATCATGATGGGTTTGTGGTAACCCCACAGTCGACCATCAATTTCCTGTTCGAAACTGCGGAAATAGCCGCACAGGGTCGGCCGACCAAATTCATTATTGAAGGCCACCCCACCGATGGGCCCCTCCAGCATGATCTCCAGTGGACTGGCGATACGGTCAGGCTTGCCGTGTTCTTTGCGCCAGGGCGCGTCCTGACCGGAAATATCAAGGTGTGAAACAGTGAATCCGGTCAGGCCTGCCTTGGGACGGGCACCGCGCCCGGTGGCAGACTCATCGCGGATTTCACCACCCGACCCCGTCGCAGCTCCGGCATACGGCGAGATGGCGGTGGGGTGATTGTGAGTTTCGACTTTGATCTGAAAGGCCAAAGGCTCATCCACCCAGCCATAGTCCTGCGTCTTTGGCTGCACGAAAAAACGATCGCCGGTTTGTCCCGCCAGCACTGCCGCATTGTCATGGTAGGCCGACAGAATGCCTTCGGGTGCACGGGCGTGGGTGTTGCGTATCATGCCAAACAGGGACTCATCCATAAGCTGGCCATCGACGGCCCAACTGGCATTGAATATTTTGTGGCGGCAATGCTCGGAGTTCGCCTGGGCAAACATCATAAGCTCGGCGTCCGTGGGATTACGCCCCAGTTGCCTGAAGCTGTCCAGCAGATAATCCATTTCATCCGGGGACAAAGCCAGACCCATGGACTGGTTGGCCTGCTGCAAGGCCGCCAAACCAAACTGTTGTATATCCACCCGCAAAAGAGGCCTCACCGGTCCGGTTTGAAACAGCTTTTGGGCTTCCTCCAGGCTGTACAGCACCGACTGGGTCATGCGATCGTGCAGCAATTCCTCTACAGACGCATTTTGCGAAGGTTCGGAAATATCCATAGAACTCAGCCATACGGCCATGCCGCGCTCAATGCGCTCTACCTCATTCAGGCCACAACGGCGTGCAATATCGGTCGCTTTGCTGGACCAGGGGGACAAGGTTCCGAGACGGGGAACCAGCAATTTCAAGCCCTGCATTTGCAGTTGCCCGGTGCGTTCACCGTGCAGCAGATCCTCCAGGCGGTTTATTTGTTCCCTGGTAAGTACTTTTGCCGAGCTGACAAAGTAAACATGACGCGCATCGATTCCGGGTTCCTGTCCGCATTGGGCAGCTATCCGCGAGGCCAGTTTCTGCCTGCGAAAATCGGAAAAAACGGGCTCGCCCAGCAGGCAGGTGAACTCGGACAAGACTCTACTCCCGGCAATTAAAGAAAGCGTCATTAACGAAAACGCCATGCAGTCCATGCATGGCGTTATCATTTTAACGTATTACCGCACCACTGGCGGCAAGGGCATGAATTTACCTGGTTGAAGCGTTCGCAGCTGCAGTGTTCGCGGCTGCCATGCTATCCAGACGTTCGCGTAAGGTTTCCGGTGGCACATAGCCGGGAATCAGCGTGCCATCCTGCGTCATGATGGCCGGTGTTCCGGTTACACCCAAAGCGATACCCAGCTGGTATTGCTCGGCCACCGGGTTATCACATTGACGGGGCTCCGGATCGGCACCGGTTTTGGCCGCAGTCATGGCGGCTTGCTGATCATCTGCACACCACACCGAAACAAACTTGTCATAGGATTCCGAACCTATGCCGGCACGTGGAAATGCCATGTAATGGATCGCAATTCCCTGATCATTGTATTCAGCCATTTGAGAATGGAGTTTGCGACAATAGCCACAATCAATGTCCGTGAAAACCGTCAGGTTGTAGGTGGTATTCTCCGGAATGAATTCAATCTGCTTGCTTGGATCGATACCATCAAGAAGCTCTTTCCGAACCGCCGCTTTGGCCATTTCGGTCAGGTCTTCACGTGTTTCCATATCAATCACCCTGCCTTGCAGCAGGTAGCGACCGTCATCGGTTGCGTAAACAATGTCGCCTTCCACCTGCACTTGAAGGATTCCATTCATACGGGTTTCGGAAACTGCAATCGATTTGGCTGAAGGTGCAAGCGCCCGAATTCGCTCTTCGACCAACTCAAATTTATCCTTGGCCAGAATGGCGTTGGACAGGGTCGCCAAAAACAGGGCAACCAACAGGATGTGTGCAGTACGGCGCATGGCCTACCTCTCTTTATTATTCAGTTCCGAAATCCGGGGGTTTGCAGGCCTTTGACCTGCAACCCGGCAGCGCGCCAGCTTACCACGCTCAAGCCGTTGTATCGACAGCCCGGGTTTCGACAAACAGGATTTCGACGGTCCTGTAAACCGCGTGCATGGTAGAGCCGATAATTGGTTAAAAGTTCCACCACCCTGGTTGATCCATCTCATTCATGCCCGCGGATGATGCCGTGCATGCAAAGCCTTGAGACTTTCACGGGCAATATGGGTATAAATCTGTGTGGTAGAGAGGTCACTGTGACCCAGCAACAATTGCACTACCCGCAAATCGGCACCGTGATTCAGAAGATGTGTAGCAAAGGAATGGCGCAGCATATGTGGTGAGATTGATCCGGAAATACCTGCACGGGTTGCGTGCCGGCGTACGGCATACCAGAATGCCTGCCGGGTAAGCCCCGCTTTTCGTGTTGTGACAAACAAATGCGGGCAACTCGCCCCCCCCAGCAACACCGGCCTGGCTTCAACGAAATAGCGTTTTAAACAGGACTCTGCCTCTTCGCCCAATGGCACCAGTCGTTCCTTGTTTCCTTTGCCAACCACCCGCACCACACCCTGGTTCAAATTCAGGCCCGAGGTTTCCAGCCCTACCAATTCACTTACCCGTAATCCTGTGGCATACATCAACTCCAGCATGGCCTGATCGCGCAAGCCCACAGGGCTGTCGGTGTCGGGCGCACCGAGCAAAGCCTCTACTTGTGCTTCACTCAGGGCCTTGGGTAATCCTCTGCCAATTTTCGGATTCTCAATCAGCGCACAGGGATCATCCTGACGTTGTCCGTTCCTTAGCAACCAGCGATAAAACTGCCGTAATCCGGATAAATAGCGTGACAATGAACGCGGGCTTTTGCCCTGTTTCAGTTGGCCGGCAAGAAATTCGAGAATCTGATCACGGCTGGCATCCCGCAGCCGCTGTTCGGATTGCAGATGAACGGCAAAAGCCTGCAGGTCGTAACGATAGGATTCCAGCGTGTTGGAACTCAGGCCACGCTCGGCCCATACGGCATCCAGAAACTGTTCTATCAGTGGAAACTGCTGCGTGGCTGTATCGCCAGACATCAGGACGCCCGGCGGCGACGCTCTTCCTTGAGATGATTCATCCACTGCAGCGCTGCGTCACGCGCTTTGGGATATTTGCTGGCACGATCCCAGTCAGCACTGGCTGAATCGAAATTACCCAGGTTGAATTCAGCCATGCCCCGCAATAAATAGGCTTCACCGGTTTTGCGCTCATCCAGACCACCTTTATCGAGAGCAGTACTCAAGGCTTCTTTTGCAGGTACCCAACGTTCCATATCAATCAGGATATAACCCCGGCGCAGGTCGATTTCGCCCGTTCGGGCAGCCATGCCGGCTTTTTCATAGGCCGCCAGTGCCTTTTCCATTTCTTCCGCTGCATACCAGGTATCGGCAACCAGTGTCCAGTTGCGATATGACGCCTCTACCACGCCTGATTCAATGCCTTGCTGCAACACTTGTGCTGACTTGAAAGGCACATCGGCGTTGGAATAAAGGCTGGACAGGAAAATGATATCACCCTGGTTATCCAGCAAATTCTTGCGATAGGCCAGCGCCAGAACGGACAGCGCTTTGTCGTCCTGTTTCAGCTTGTAATAAACCTGTGTTAACTGAGTCCAGTACGACTTTTTGTCTGGCCATTTCGAAATCATGATTTCGAGCGTCGAGGCAACCTGTGGAAACTGCTCCAGCTCATAGTGTGATGCCAGCTTCAACTGATACCACTGCTCCTTGGGCTCCGGTTCCATGGCGATAGCCTGATCAATGGCTTTGAGTGCACTGGCAAAGTCCCTTTTATTGGCGTTGATCGAAGCTTTCAATACATAGGCTGACGAAGTTATCTTGTCTTTGGGCGCGGTACAAAACCACTGCTCCAGGCGATAGAGCGCATCGTCGTAGCGCTCTTTCATGTAATACAGCTGGGCAATCTGGTACATCAGGGCAAAATGCGCCTGATCGGGCAACGCATCGAGTTGCACCGCTTTTTCAAAATACTGCAGAGCAGGCTCAAAATTATTACGTGACCATTCAACCTGTGCCAATGCCTGGTTCAAAATGGCCTGTAAGTACTCATCTCTGCCTGCCCGGTCCAGCATCCTGCGAAGTTCGTTGTAGGCCTCGGTGTATTTTTCTTCGCCGACCCACTCATAGACCTGATTCAGTTGTTTGTAGGTGGCCTCATCAAGCGCTTTACCGCCAACCTCGCGTTTTTGTCCACACTGGACTGTCGGTTGCGCCTGGATATCAAAGCTGGTGAACAACAAGGTACCGACGCACAGGGCAAGCACTACTCGTGCTGGGGAAAGTGAACGAAACATTTCAGTCCCCACCCCCCTGGTCCAGGGCGAAGTCTATGATCTGGGTTGCGCGACGATCCACTGCAACGCCATCGACAACCCGTGGTTTGAATTTCCATTTCAGAATGGCACGAATGGCTTCACGGTTGAATATGCGCGGAGGTTCGGCCTCGATCACGCGCGGGTCCGTGACGGTACCGATTGCGGTAATGGTGAACTCAACTTTGACCCAGCCCTCGATTTTGTTGATCGCGGCTTCACGCGGATACATGGGTCTTATCACTACGACCGGAATGATGTCACCTTCAGCAGTTTTATCGACTTGCTGGAAATTTCCAATGAAAATGCCTTCGCCACCACTCAATGGAACGTCCAGGTTTGGCATGTCCAGTTTGGGCATGTTTTGCACCGTTTGTTCCTGCTTGGAAATCTGCATTTTGGGGGGTGGTGGTGGATTTTTCGGTGGCGGTGGCTTTTTCGGAATCCGACGACTCTTGGTGGTGATGTCATCCGGAATCTCAACCGGACCAAAATGGATACCCGCAATGGCTTCGAGATCATCACGGTCACCCGCACCGGAAGAAACCAGCTTGTGCATGAACAGGAACAAGCCAAACGTTACCACGATGGCAAATAAAGCGGATACGAGCACCCGAAGCTTGGGCATGATTAATTGCTACCCGGAATTTCGGCAGAAATCGCGATGCCTTCGATTCCGGCCAATTTCACCTGGTCCATCACCTGGGTAACCGTACCAATCCGGGATCCTTTGTCTGCAACAATCACTACACTACCTTCCGGGTTCTCTGCTTTGGCGCGCTCTACCTGTTGCCGCACCTCACGCAACTCGATGTGGCGCTTGGCCATCCATATATCATCATTAGGCCGGATGCCGATTAAAATGGTTCCGTTGCGCAACTGAACTGCCTGTAATGCTTCCGGCTTCACGATGGTCGCGCCCGTTTCCTTGGTGAAGGAAGTGGTAACAATGAAGAAAATGAGCATGATGAACACAATATCCAACATCGGTGTGATGTTGATTTCGGGTTCTTCAGTATGTGCATGCCGTCTGGCCATGCAGCAGTCTCCGTAATTTGCGATGCCAACCAAACAACATCATTAAATCCAATGGCAGCATTGCCGCCAGGCAATGGCCTCTATCAATGAAACCCGTCAATGGCGCTGAAGCATGTCTTCCAGGCCCTCGGTTTCAATGTAGGCCCTATGTTCCAGCCAGGTACCAAAATAAACTCCCGATAATGCCGCAACCATGCCCGCCATAGTGGGTACAGTGGCCATGGATACTCCGCCCGCCATGGCTCTGGCGTTACCGCCACCGCTATAGGTCATCACATCAAACACCGTGATCATGCCAGTTACCGTGCCCATCAGGCCCATCAACGGGCAGATAGCGATCAAGGCCTTGATGAAGCCCAGGTTCTGTGTCAATGCAATGGATGCTTCTGAAATCAGGCCATCCCGAATTTGCCTGGCGTACCAGGAACTCGTATCCGCCCGCGCTTCCCAGGTATTCACAATACTTTTCCGTGTTACAGGAAAGACCCTGTAGAAATACCAGATACGCTCCAGGATAAAAGTCCACATCAGGAACAACACCAGCATGATGGCCCATAGCACATCGCCTCCGAGGGTCATAAAATCCCGGATAGAGGCAACGGCTTCATAAAACCAGATCATGCGCGGCGCTCTGCCATGCGGGCGATGATGCCGGCAGCCTGTTCTTCCAGCGTCTGAATGATGGCTTTGGCTTTGCCTTGCAGGAAGCTGTGAAACAAGGTCAAAGGAATGGCCACGACCAGACCCAGAACCGTTGTAACCAGAGCGGTGGAAATACCACCTGCCATCATGCGCGGATCGCCGGTACCAAACAGTGTGATCATCTGGAAAGTTGCGATCATTCCAACCACAGTACCCAACAGACCCAACAAAGGCGCGACCACATACAGCACCTTGATGAAACTCAAACCGGTTTCAATCGGTGCCGTTTCACGCAAAATGGCTTCATCCAATTTGAGTTCCAGGGTTTCGATATCCGTACCCGGGTTATCGGTATAGACCGCCAACACACGGCCAAGAGGGTTTTTCTTGTCTGCCGTGTCACTTTTCATCTGGCGGGCAATCCGACCACCTGTGCTGTACAGGGAGAACGCTTTCCACAGACACATCAACAGCCCGAAAACACCCACACCGATGATGACCCAACCCACGACGCCGCCATCTTCTTCAACCCGCTCCCAGGGTGTTTTGCTTTGTACCACAGCACGCAGAATCTGGCCGCGGGTAAAGTCGATGGCCATATCGACATAACCTCCCGGAGGCGCATTTTGCAGTCTGGCTGCCATGCTTTTGAAGCGATCGGATGGCTGTCGCGCCAGTTCAATCAGATGTTCACGACTTTTGCTGGTATCCCAATCAAGGAACTGGCCTCCCGTAACCGCGTTGAATACTCCAACACGCACGATTTCCATATCCTGCTTTTCGCCGGTGGTACGCTCTACCGGTGCGGTAAACTTGACTACTTTTCCGGATTCGGCAATTTCTGTAACCATTGCTGACCACAAATTGCGCAATTCAGCCACAGTGGGCAATTCACGGCGAGCTGAAAGTTCTGCCAGGAATCCGGTACGGCCGGGATACTGGGCAGTCACCATGGAATCATCCAGCGCAGCCTGCACATCGCCAGAGGCCTGACGAACCACGCCAAACAATTCACCCAGGTTACCCATGCGTTCGGCCAATGTGGTTTCCAATTCAGCCAGCGCGCGTTCGTTGACATCGTATTCATCACGCAAGCGGTCACTGCGTGCGTTTTCGGCCACCAGTTCCTGGCGTGCTGCAGCCAGCAAATCCCTTTGTTTGTTGCGATCACGAACAAACTCGGCTTCACGTTGTTGGTTTATTTTGGCTTCTGAAGAGGCTGCGTCGCGAACGATACGCGCCAGTTCGTCCAGCGTCTGGGCATGGGCAAAAGGAGTCAGGAACACCGTCGCTGCAGCTAACATCATGCTCAGTTTTTTCATTCTGCAACCTCCGGACCGGGCGTCGGCAGCATAACCAGATCAGGCGCTTTTTCATTCTTTGCGATGGCGATACCGTTCTTCACTTCCAGGGTGTATTTATTGGGAAGTTCCTCGAAAGTGCGGCTACCCGGATTGAACCAACCGGTGCTGGATTGATCCGAAGTTTGATAAATCAGCAAGGTCCGGCCTACGCGCAGGAAATCCACGGTTTGACCGGTTGTGGGCAAGGTGTCGGAATAGGATTCGGTGGTCCGGCCGAACTCCAGTTCGCTCTGGTAAGCTTCCATTACACGGCGATACTTTTCAGAAGCCGTTACGTCTGCCTGATCCATCATGATAGTGAGCCGTTCAACACGGGCCCGGCGTTCCTCAATACGGAATGGAATATCGGCTTCGACTATCTGCCCCAGCGCTTCGATCATTTCCAACATCAACGGCACCACACCACGATTGGTGGACTCAAGCCCTTCCAACTGGTGGTTGATGGACTGAACCTCGGCACGCTGGTCGTTGACCACTTTTTCCAGATTTCCGTTGTAAATCCTCAAGCTTTCAACTTCACTGACCACAGAGCGGTATTCGGCCAATAAATCCTGCGCTTGCTTGGCCAGTGTAGAAACCCGCTGTTGCGAAGAGGCTGCATCTTGATTGATCTTGGTTTCAACCTGTACGGTCGAGTTCAGATCCTGAGCCTGCACGAAATTCAGCCATACCAAGGCTGGAATAGCGATTAGGCAGGCCTTAAAAAGGCGCTTTAGCTTGTTTTTTGGCATGACCTGTTTCCAATTGGTTCTACAGAAGGTTAGTCGAAACCGGGGCCCGGAATCACGTTTAACCGAGACTCCCACAGTGACGGGGGGATTCAACGGGAGCGTATCAGGATACCCGAAGCAACGGGTGCGTTCCAGCAAGGTATGACTTGTTGGATAATCTCCAGCAACGGTTCCACAGGCGTAAAATTCATGCATATCACACAACAGCAGGAAACGGTGACCCAGTACCCACAGGAAGGCTGTGGCTTGATGCGTTTGCTGCTGGTTGTGGTTTACGATGCAGTCGTTGTATTTGCAATCCTCATGATAGCCGGAGCCATTGCGCTGATATTGCCGTTCAGCAATCAGAGCGCCGGCAAAGACCCTGTTTACACACTTTATCTCCTGCTGGCGTGGTTTTTCTATCCGGCCTGGTGCTGGCGCAATGGCGGTATGACCCTGGGCATGCGCGCCTGGAAAGTCCGCCTGATCAGCGATGCCACCGGTGGGCCTGGGCAGAAACCGTCCTGGTGGCAATGCGTGTTGCGATTTGTTGGTGGCTGGTTATCGGTATTGCCTGCAGGGATGGGTTACTGGTGGATGCTGTTCGATAGCCAGAAACGGAGCTGGCACGATCGCCTGAGCAATACCCGGTTGTTGCATATCAAAGCTGGCGTTGCAAACCCGCCCTCAAACCGTTCGCCGCAGGAAATAGATGGCCACGGAGGCCAATAACAAAGGCGGCAGGCTATGACTGAGCACAGCAGGCAGGTGGTAGACATCGCCAAAATTCTGCGCCATGCGGGTAAAAATCATGAATACCCCACCCAACACCATACCCAGAAACATACGCACACCCATGTTTTGACTGCGTGCCTGGCCAAATACAAAGGGCATGCCAGCCATGACCAGGGCGATGACCGCGAACGGAAAGACCAG
>CAZRTG010000011.1:0-36778 GCA_964602895.1 uncultured Wenzhouxiangellaceae bacterium | reverse complement strand
AGCAGATCACTCAAGGCACCAAAGAGCGGGAAGTCAGCAACACCATGGCGCTGGTACGCGGCATGAACCTGTTGCTGCGCGACAAGGAAATAGCGCCCTACGTGGTGCCAATTGTGGTCGACGAGGCACGCACTTTCGGGATGGAAAGCATGTTTCGCTCGATCGGTATCTACGCACCGGGCGGCCAGAAATACCGCCCCCAGGACGCTGACCAGTTGCTGTATTACCGCGAAGCCGCAGACGGCCAGGTGCTGCAGGAAGGCCTGTCCGAAGCCGGCGGCGCTTCAGCCTGGATCGCCGCGGGTACCAGCTATTCGATTTCTGACCGGCCGATGCTGCCGTTCTTTATCTTCTACTCCTTTTTCGGCTTTCGCCGCATTGGCGACCTGATCTGGGCGGCTGGCGACCAGCGCGCCCGCGGGTTTCTGATTGGTGCCACTGCAGGCGGCAGTTTCCCCGGCGAGGGTCTGCAGCACTCCGACGCTGCCTCACAATTGATGGCGGGAACGGTGCCCAACTGTCGCGCCTTTGACCCCACCTTTTCCTACGAGGTGGCGGTGATCATGCAGGATGGCATCCGCCGCATGCTGCACGACCAGGAAGACATCTTCTATTACATCACCGTTACCAACGAAAGTTATGTGCATCCCGACATGCCCGAAGGATGTGCGGAAGGCATCCTCAAAGGCATGTATGAGTATCAGGCGGCAGATTCATCCACGAGCAAGGCTCCACGGGTTCAGCTGCTCGCTGCCGGTGGTTCCCTGCGCGAGGCGGTTGCGGCAGCCGGGTTATTGGACAAGGACTTTGGCGTCAAAGCCGATGTGTGGTCGTGTCCGAGCTTCGTCGAACTGTCGCGCGACGGGTTTGAGTGTCAACGCTGGAATGCACTGCACCCGACTGCCAAGGAGCAACGCATACCATACGTTACGCAATGTCTCCGTGATCATGACGGTCCGGTGGTGGCAGTCAGCGAGTATGTGCGCGCGGTGGCCGATCAGGTGCGCGCCTTTATCCCGGAGGGACGTCGCTTCACCGCGCTGGGTGCTGATGGCTACGGCCGCAGTGATACGCGAGAAGCTTTACGTGACTTCTTCGAGATGGATGCATACTGGATCGCGCATGCCGCCATCGTAGCCCTTGCAGCAGACGCCATACTGACAACCAAGGATGTCGAGAAAGCCATCAAAATCTGGAGTCTTGACCCGGACAAGCGAAACCCATTGGGGGAATGAATCCTGCACCGTTAAATTCCGCCATTCGACATGAACGACCGCAACGTGCGGTATTGCTGAGATGGGCCCGACTTACCAATATCCCTCCCCGGATATATAACCGCGAAGCAACTCCTCCTTGTCCTGTGCGTCGGACAACAGCGCTTGCAAAGCATCCCGTGCGTAGATGATGCCAAGCGGTCTGCGTGTTTCGTCAATAATCGGAATATGTTGCAGGCCTCGCTTCCTCATCACCGACCAGACATCACGTAATATTTCATGTGTGCCGCAATACGTAACATCGCGGGTCATGATGCTGTCCACCCTGGCCATGCAGCCCGCACCCATGCAGCCTCCGATCCGGCCAACGATATCGGTCTTGGTCAGAACGCCGACCATCTCGCCGTGTTCGCACACGACGACAAGGTCAGTGTGAGGTTTGGACAACAACACGGCTGCCTCCTTTACTGACGCCCCCACTTCGATTACGGTGAGGCGTTCGAGCGCACAAGGCAATATCGTCTTGACGATCATGGTTTCAACTCCTGTTTTACATTCTTTACTCTTTTGGTCTCGACAGCAAAGACCTATGATCCATGCTAAAGCGGCTCAAGTAGCCGGGCTTTGTTAATCCCTGGAGATCGACACGAATACTTTCTTCACCATAGGTCATTCCACCAGAACTATAGCCGAATTCGTCGATCTGCTGCAGAAGTCCCGGGTTGATTTCATTGTCGACGTGAGATCAATGCCGCGCTCACGCACCAATCCCCAGTTCAACGGCGAAAGCCTTGCGGAAACACTGGCACCGTGGCAGATCGGCTACGAACACATTGAGGAGCTTGGCGGCCTTCGAGGAAAGTCGATGAACAAGGAGGTATCGCCTAATGGCTATTGGCGTGTCCGCAACTTCCGTAACTATGCGGATTATGCGCTGACAGCACCTTTTGCAGCCGGTCTCGCCCGGCTCAAGGAAACAGGCTCCGAGCATCGCTGCGCAATCATGTGCGCCGAAGCGGTTTGGTGGCGATGTCATCGACGCATCATCACTGATTACCTGCTCAGCCAGGGCGAGGTTGTGATGCACATTCTGGGACCATCGCGGGTTGACAAAGCAAGCCTGACGCCCGGAGCCGTCGAGCGCGAGAAGGGAGCAATTGTCTATCCGGCTGAAAGTTCGGATCAGGATTAATGTAACAGTTATGGTTTCGGCCTAATGGCCAAATGCAATACGAAGGACAGCGATGATCCCAACGACGGCGAGGCCATAGCAGCAAAGTCGAATCACGATCAACGCGACAAGCCTGGCACCTGAATGGACATAGTCTTCGACCACAACCTGCAGGCCTGACCGATAAATCGACCTGAGTTCGAAGCCGTGGACGGTGTCCCAGACAAGGTGACGGATGCCGCCGCACAAGTGCAGGAAAAAAGCGAAAGTAAAGCCAAACATCACGATCTTGCCGGCCCATGATCCGATCGCGTTTTGAACGATCGCATAAGGCTCGGGACCGGCTGCTGCCGCACTCAGCCACACGACCAGTCCGACAGCCCCGATGCTGAGGAAAATACCGGTGATCCGGTTGGCGATCGACAGAACCGAGGTAAGCTGTGGCCGGTATATCTGGATGTTGGGCGAGCGCGGTCTGGTTTGTGGCGCTTTTGCCCCTGGCAAAGTCGGCTGTGTGTCCATGCTCAGGTTTCGCGCTCGAGCAGCGCCTTTTTGATCTCGGCGATGGTCTTGCCAGGATTCAGTCCCTTGGGGCAGGTTCGGGTGCAATTGAGGATGGTGTGGCACCGATACAGACGGAACGCGTCTTGAAGATTGTCGAGCCGTTCTTCCTTCGCCTCATCGCGACTGTCTGCCAGCCAACGCCACGCTTGCAACAACACCGCCGGACCCAGGAAACGATCGCCGTTCCACCAGTGGCTGGGACATCCCGAAGTGCAGCAAAAACAAAGAATACATTCATAGGAACCATCGATCTGACTACGTTCTTGCGGCGATTGAAGTCGCTCCTTCTCCGGCTCTGGCGTTTTGGTACGCAGCCAGGGCTGGATCGCAGTGTACTGTGCGAAGACGTGGCTCTGATCGGGTACCAGGTCCTTGATGATGCTCATATTGGCGAGCGGATATACCGTCGCTAGCGTCGCCGTGTCAGAAATGAAACGCGTACAGGCCAGCCAATTGGTGCCGTCCATATTCATCGAACAGGAGCCACAAACACCTTCGCGACACGAGCGACGGAAGGTGAGCGTCGAATCCACCTTGTTCTTGATCCATAACAGAGCATCGAGAACCATTGGCCCGCACTCGTCAAGATCGACATGAAACCGGTCGAGGCGAGGATTTTCACCCGAATCGGGGTCGTAGCGATAGATGTCGAATGCCTTGATCCGCGTTGCACCCTCGGGAGCAGACCAGGTGCGACCCGGCTGGACGCGGGATTCCGGTGTGACATTGAAATTGCGTGGAACAGGAAAGCGTTTGAGCCAGGTAAAACGGGATACTTGGTCAGAGGATTTAATGGTCATGACCTCTGGATTTTTATGAACCGCAGGCTTACTATTGCCGTTAATGAGTATTCGTAATACCACTTTAAAAGCAAGCGTAGCGAAATTACACCCATGATGATCGGATCAGGAGTCTCGCGCTGGACCATGGTGCACTTTGGCTGCGCTATCGCTGCGCTGTTGCTGGCGGAGGTATTGTTGGTTACCGGCTATACCGATCTGCTTGCGGGCTTGCGTGCGCCCGCCACCCTGATTGGTGTGCACCTGATCACCATCGGTTGGTTGAGCCTGTTGATGCTGGGTGCGCTTTACCAGTTTGTCCCCGTCATCACCAATTCACGGCTGTACAGCCAACGCCTGCCATTGTATTCACTACTGGCAATTGGCTTTGGTTTGGCGGCCATGGTAATCGGCTTCCTGGCTTTGAGTGGCGCCCATTTCCTCGCTAAGGTCTGGTTGCCAATCGGTGGCGGGCTGGTACTGACTGGCTTTGTCCTTGGGGCCATTAATCTTGCGGTAACGCTGTGGCAAGCGCGTCCACTACCGTTGCCGGCCGTCTTTGTCATATTCAGCCTGGTATTCCTTTTGTTGACCGGCTTATTGGGCCTTGGCTTCACCTTTGTTTTCGGGTTGCCGCGGCCACCAGCCTTTTTACTGCCATTGACCAGTGGTGGCTTGAGCCTGCATGTCGCAGCGGGTCTGGTTGGCTGGTTCATGCTGACGGTGATCGGGGTCAGCTACCGTCTGCTGTCGATGTTCATGCTGGCACCCGATGAACCACGCCGCAGCACTTATGCTGCGCTGATACTTACTGCAAGCGGTCTGGTCCTGTTGCTAAGCGGTGGACTGGTCGGGCTTTGGCTGGGTATGACATTTGGCTGGATCAAAGCGGTAGCGGCTGGTCTGGTCGGTCTCGGAGTGCTGTCCTATATGGCCGACATCATTGAATTCTACCGTGCCCGCAAGCGTCGACACCTGGAACTGAACAGCCAGACAGCGGCAGTGGCGCTTGGCCTGATTTTCCTGGCCCTGGTATTGAGTGCAATGGCCATGGCCTGGGGGATGCTGGGCCGCTATGCGGCTGCGATCGGCTATTTGTTTGTGTTTGGCGGTCTGACCGGACTGGGCCTGAGTCAGCTCTACAAGATCATTCCGTTTCTTACCTGGCTGGAAGTGTTTGGCTCAAAACTGGGTAAAGGCCCGGTACCGCGAGTCCAGGATCTGGTCAATGAGTCCCGCGCCAGACCCTCTTTCATGCTGTTTTTCGTGGCCGCTGTATTGGCCAGCGTAGCTCTTGCAAGCCAGCAGGCAATGTTCTGGAAAATCTCTGTCCTGTTGCAATCAATGGCAACCGTGCTGATCACCGTTGAACTCTGGCGCGCACGTCATCCGGACCCGAACCTCAAGCCCAGTGCAATTCGGCCACCGGGAATGTTGTCGCCTGCAGCCAGGCCTGTGCCGCCTGTTGTTAAACCCACAACACAGACTGCCTCACCTACCCACCCCATCCAAGGAGAATGATATGACCGATTCACTTCTGACACTCGATGTTCGCCCCATTCTACGCAATGGCGGTGAACCTTTTCAGGAAATCATGCAGGCTTTGACCCGGCTCGAGAGCGGCCAGGGCTTGCGTCTGCTAGCCACATTCAAACCGGTACCGTTGTTTTCGGTGATGCAGAAAAAAGGTTTCACCCACAGCGAAAAAGAAGTGGGTGCCAATGATTGGGAAATTATCTTCAGACCGGAAGACAATACCCCCGCCACGGTGCAGGAACCCGGCACCAAAACCGCCAAAAACGGACAGGATGACGCCAGCGATTGGCCCACACCCAGCCAGTCGATCGATAACCGCGGCATGATGCCACCCGAACCGATGGTCATCACATTGGAGGCCATCGAAGCCATGACGGCGGGGGAAGTTTTGGAAGGCAGGTACGACCGCGACCCCTTGCTGTTGTATCCGGAACTGCAAAAGCGTGGCCATCAGGCCCATTGCGAAAAACTGGGTCCCAGCGACTACCGGGTGTTGATCCGGCGCGGAAGCTCCGATGCGGCACAGGCTGGAAGTACAGCGTGAGCGCACCGACCAAGGACGTCATCCTCGATGCATTGAAGGATGTGTTCGACCCCGAGTTGGGCTACAACATCGTCGATCTGGGCCTGATTTACGAGGTTGAGATCGACGATGGCAGGGTGATGGTCACCATGACACTGACCACACCTGGCTGCCCTGCCTCAGACATGATTCAAGGGGGAGTCAGACAACGACTGGAAGAGATGGACGGCGTGGATGACATCGATATCGCTCTGGTGTGGGAGCCCCCCTGGAGCCCTCAGGCCATGAGCCCGGTGGCTCAGTTATTTTTCGGTATTGAGTAGGAGCGGCTTCGAATGGAATCACCCTGCCCGCCATCTGCACTCAACCGTCTTTTCATAAAAGCACTGCTGCGCCTTGGCGATGTTGGAGAAATCGATGCTGCCTGTCGTCTGGCGGCACAAGGCTGGTCGCTGCTGCGGCACGAGCAGCCACGCGAAGCCGAACGGCTGAACGGAGTTCTGCACAACCTGACCAGCCCCAGGCGTAACAGCAAAAACGAATCGCCCATCAGCGATAAACCCACCTTATCAACTTCATCAACAAAGGAGACATCCTCATGAGCAACAGCGAAAATCTGGACGTGCGTCAACTGGTTCCCAGGCAACGACACAGCACCATCTTCAACACCTGGCAGAATCTGACCCCGGGTAAAAGTTTTGTGCTGATCAATGACCATGATCCGAAGCCACTGTATTACCAGTTCGATGCAGAGCATCCAGGGGAATTCAGCTGGGACTACCTGGAATCGGGTCCGGAAACCTGGCGGGTGCGGATCGGCAAGACCACATCAGCCTGATCCAGAACGGCCACCATTCTGGCCTCAGTCGGCGGGCGGTTGAATGTTGACCGCCCGTCACTGATATGGACCGGCGGATTCCGAACCGCCGTTACCTTACCAGACCAAGGGAACGACACTATGATGAAACCCCGAATTGAATATGCTCAGGCCGCACCCGAAGCTTTTGATGCGATGCTGGCGTTTGAGAGCTATGTCAGCACCTGTGGTATCGAACCAAAATTGCTTGAACTGATCAAGATCCGGGCATCGCAAATCAATGGCTGTGCTTATTGTATCGACATGCACACCAAGGACGCCCGTGCACTGGGCGAAACCGAGCAACGGATCTATGCACTCAGCAGCTGGCGCGAAACCCCTTTTTTCACCGATAAAGAGCGTGCCGTACTGGCCTGGACAGAGTCGGTTACGCTGGTTTCCACATCACAGGTTCCGAATGAAGTCTATGAACCCATGCGACAACATTTCAACGAAAAGGAAATCGTCAATATCACCACTGCAGTGATCGCCATCAACGGCTGGAACCGCCTTGCAATCAGCTTCCGCGCCGTTCCCGGCACTTACCAAACCCCTAAAGGGGACGGGGCAAATTAATTAGATTTAATTTGCCCCGTCCCCTTTAAGTGTCAGAAGGAAGGTATTTTCCTGCAATCGACTCAGGCCGCGTTCCTGGAAGTGCGGATATTGTGTCAGTACGTCCCGTTGTGCCAACAGGCGTATCACCGCGTGTTCGCGGTAGAGTGACTTCACTTCATCGGTACATACCGCAAACGGCGGCCCCGCCATTTGCGCTTGAGGATAGTCGAAAGTGATGAGCAGAATTTGCGTCGCTGGAGGCAGAATGCTCGTCAAATGACGTGCGTACCGGCCACGCATTTCTGGGAGCAGCGCGACCAAAGAGGCCCGATCGTATACAGCACCCGTGGATGCCAGATCACTTTTGTCCAGGTCAAAAAAATCACCACACAGGATGCGGATACCTTCCGCCTCATAACTCTCGAATTTTTTGCCGGTAATATGATGCGGGACGTAGTTGTTTTCTTTGAAGAATGCCTGCACCGCAACGACACTCAATTCGACACCCAGCACCGTATGTCCCTGCTCGCGCAGCCATAGCAGGTCATGGCTTTTGCCGCACAGCGGCACGAACACTTCAGTGCCATCGGCAAGCTGCAGATCTTGCCAATGCTGGCGCAAATCGGGATTGATTTCATTCTGATGAAAACCGATTACATTCTGCTTCCACCGCTCCAGCCAGAAATCTTTTTCCATTCTCATGCTCCGGTTGGTACTTTATAGCTCAGATTGTATCGCTTTGGCAGGAGCTAAAGGGGACGGGGCAAATTAATTATATTTAATTTGCCCCGTCCCCGTTAAAGGCATTTAATTTGCCCCGTCCCCTTTTAGGCTATGATTTCAACTGTGGGGAATGATCAGCCAATCGGAGATCCAATGAAATGAGTACTGCGGTCAGAAAAATGACTGACACTGATGATACTGAAAGCATCAGACAGTATCTGCTGGCCGATCTGCGGGCGCAGAAGCAGGCCTATTTGAAGCAGCCCTGCCCCGGTTATCAGCAAAGACGTAGCGACCTGCTGGCCATGAAGCGGTTGTTGATTGAAAACCAGCAGGAATTGATTGCTGCGGTCAACCAGGACTATGGCAGTCGTGCCGAATTTGAAACAAAATTTGCCGAGATCTACCTTGTGCTGGAGGCCATTGCCGATAACCTGAAGCACCTCAAACGCTGGATGAAGCCACAAAAACGCTCCATTGATTTCATGCTTTATCCAGGTGCACGAAACCGGGTGATACCACAGCCCTTGGGCGTGGTTGGTTGCATCGTGCCATGGAATTTTCCCATACAGCTGGCTTTCAGTGGTCTGGTGTCCATTTTTGCTGCCGGCAATCGGGCCATGGTCAAAATGTCCGAAAATTCACGGGCGCTCACACAGGTGTTGATCCGGATCACGCCCCGCTATTTTCCTGCCGAAAAACTGCAGTTCTATGAAGAAACGGGCAGCGTAGGCATACAGTTTTCGCAACTGCCTTTTGACCACCTGTTGTTCACCGGCTCGGGTCAGACCGGACGTTCTGTCATGGCCTCTGCAGCTGCAAACCTGACGCCGGTAACGCTGGAGCTGGGCGGCAAATCACCCGCTGTAATTGCGCCCGACTTTCCGCTGCAAAAAGCGGTGGAGCGCATCCTGTTTGCCAAAATATTCAATGCCGGGCAAATCTGCATTACCACCGACTACGTCTGGGTACATGAAAGTCAACTCGAGTCGTTTGTGCAGCTTTGCCTGGACTGGTGCAAAAAACACCTTCCCGATATCCGCAGCCCGGATTACACCTCCATCATCGATCAAAAGTCTTTTGACCGCTTGCAATCGGCACTGGAAGATGCGCGCCGCAAAGGTGCACGTTTGATCGATCTGAGTGGCGGTCAGGCTGCTGATGAAGCGGCACGCAAGTTTCCGCCGTATCTGGTGTTGAACACGACGATGGAAATGGAACTGGTACGTCGGGAAATTTTCGGCCCCATCATGCCCGTTAAAACCTATAAAGAAGCCAGTGAAGTGGTGGCTTACATCAATGACCGTGATCGGCCATTGGCCTTTTATCCGTTTACCAATGACCGGCAGTTGCAGTCCTATTACATCACGCACGTGATGTCGGGTGGTGTCTGCGTGAACGACGTATTGCTGCACCAGGCACAGCATGACCTGCCTTTTGGCGGTGTCGGTGCCAGCGGCATGGGTCACTATCACGGGTACGAAGGTTTCCAGACTTTTTCCAAACTGCGCCCCGTGTTCTACCAGGCAAAATTCAGCGCCCTGAAAATATTCGCGCCGCCCTATGGCAAATTAGCCCATCGCGCGTTAGCCTTTTTATTGCGACTCAAATCCTGATGACGAATCCTCAAGCCGTATGACAAGCATCATCGAAAACATACGTTCCGTTGTGGGTGACGCAGGCTTGCTCACCGGAAAAGACGTGCACAGCAGGCCGGAAGTCTGGGGGACCCAATCGGGTGTGCAAGCACATTGCATTGTCCGGCCGGCCACGACCGGGCAGGTTTCGGAAATTCTCAAAATTTGTCACCAGCACAATCAAGCGGTTGTCACACACGGCGGCATGACCGGCCTGGTCAAAGGTGCTTGCAGCTCAGCCAAGGACATCGTTATTTCCATGGAGCGCATGCGCAACATTGAACAGACAGATCAAGAGAATCGCAGCATGACCGTACAGGCAGGCGCCGTACTGCAACAGATACAGGAGACAGCAGCCGGGCACGGCCTGATGTTCCCACTGGACCTGGGCGCGCGCGGCTCCGCCACCATCGGTGGCAATATCTCAACCAATGCCGGTGGCAATGGTGTGATTCGCTATGGTATGGCCAGGGAACAGGTGCTGGGGCTGGAAGCCGTGCTGGCTGATGGCACCATCATTTCTTCCATGAACAGTGTAATGAAAAACAATACCGGTTATGACCTCAAACAATTGTTCATAGGCTCAGAAGGCACCCTGGGTATTGTCACTCGCGCGGTGTTGCGCTTGCGTCCCCTGCCACGCAGCCGAAATACCGCTCTGGTTGCGCTGACCGATTTCAGTCGTGTCAGCCAATTCCTGCGCAGCATGGAGGCCGAACTTGCCGGCAGCCTCAGCGCTTTTGAAGTGCTGTGGAATGATTTTTACAGCCTGATCATAGGCGATGGTGTCAAACACGGTTCGCCACTGGCCACTGATCACCCATTCTATGTCCTGTTGGAGGCCACGGGCGCACATCAAGAAAACGATCGCAGCAGTTTTGAACATGCCCTGGAACAAGCGATCGCACAGGAACTGATTGTCGATGCCGTGATTGCGCAGAATGAACAGCAGCGCAGTGAACTGTGGGCCATTCGTGACGATATAGCAGGCCTGGTGCAAAAGCTTTACCCCCCGATCACATTCGATATCAGTCTGAATATCGCCCGAATGGATGACTACGTTATTGAAGTCAAACAGCAGCTGACGGCAGCCTTTCCACAATCGAAATGTGTGTTCTTTGGGCATATCGGCGATGGCAATATTCATCCGGTTCTGACCATAGGCAGCCTGGAACATGACAGTGTGCAACGCGTTGAAGACATTGTTTACGGATGTTTGCAGTCCCGCAACGGCATCATTTCTGCAGAGCACGGCATCGGGCTGGAAAAGAAACCCTATTTGCATTTATGTCGATCACCCCAGGAACTGGCTTTGATGAAAACCCTGAAAAGGGCGCTGGATCCGAAGAACCTGCTGAATCCTGGAAAAATTTTTGATCTGCCCGCTACCGAGTCTGGAGTATCTGAAGCATGAATGGCGCCGAGAACCTGTTAAACACCCTGGTTGAGGCCGGGATCGAAGTCTGTTTTGCAAATCCGGGAACCTCAGAAATGCAGTTAGTTGCGGCTATAGGCAACAGTGATGAAGTGCGCGCCGTGTTGTGCCTGTTTGAAGGCGTGGTGTCCGGCGCTGCCGATGGTTACGGCCGTATGGCTGACAAGCCCGCACTGACCTTGTTGCATCTGGGCTCCGGCTTTGCCAACAGCATGGCCAACCTGCACAACGCCAGGCGTGCCCATGTACCGCTGGTCAACATGGTGGGCGATCACGCCACCTATCATCTGAAATACGATGCGCCGCTGACATCCGACGTCATGGCTTATTGCGAACTGGGTTCCAACTGGGTGGGTCGGTCGGAATCTGCCGACAACCTCGCAGAAGTGGGTGCTGCGGCAGTGCAAGCGGCAATGCAAGGCAATGGCCAGATCGCCAGCTTTATCGCTCCGGCCAATCATGCCTGGGAGCCAGGCAGCAAACCAGCCGCCGCATTGCCGTTAACAGCACCCGAAAAAGTGGAAGATGCAGCCATTGAACGCGCTGCTCTGGCCTTACAAAGCGGCGGGCCATCAGCTCTTTTTCTGGGTGGACGGGCCTTACGTGCTGAGGCACTGACTTTGGCGGGTCGAATCGCCCAGGCCAGTGGAGCACGGCTGATCTGCGAAACCTTTCCCGCCCGATTGCAACGTGGCACCGGACGTGTGCGGGTAGACCGGCTGCCCTATTTTTCCGAACAGGCCATGGATGCTTTGAAGGATTTCCGGCAGATGGTCATGGTTGGCAGCAAGCCACCGGTTTCTTTTTTTGCTTACCCCGGCAAACCCGGCTGGCTATTGCCCGAGACCTGCCAGCATCAAACCCTGGCGGCTTATGACCAGGACATTTTCGATGCGTTAACCCGACTGGCGGAGAGGCTGGGCGCCAGCACAGATGGGTTGACTGTGGAGCCTGTTTCCGGCATTGCAGCACCCGACGGATTGCTCACACCGCAATCCATAGGCCAAAGCATCACCCGGCATTTACCAGCCGGTGCCATTGTTTCGGACGAGGCTGCAACCTGTGGCTTGGGGATTTATGCCTGTACCGAGCAGGCTGCAGCGCATGACTGGCTGACCCTGACCGGCGGCGCCATTGGCCAGGGGCTGCCGCTGGCGCTGGGTGCGGCCATTGCCTGTCCGCAACGTAAAGTCGTTGCCCTGCAGGCAGATGGTAGCGGCATGTATACCGTTCAGGCCCTGTGGAGCATGGTGCGTGAACAAGCCGACGTAACCGTCGTCATCATGAATAACAACAGCTACGCCATTCTGAACATCGAATTGGCTCGAGTGGGTGCCGGGCAGCCAACCCCGAAAACCCTGTCCATGCTCAGCCTTGCCAATCCCAGGATCAATTGGGTGGAGATCGCCCGGGGTATGGGTATGGCAGCCTCACGGGCCAACAGCGGCGAAGAATTTGATGACCAGTTCCTCGCCGCAATGAACCACAAAGGCCCACAACTGATCGAAGCCATGGTGGTGCAACAGATGCCCGGTTGAGCAAGCAGGTGAAAGATGGCTCCGGCCCGGCTAGAATCATGGGCTGTAGCCTGTGGACAAAAGCCAAATGTATGAAACCAATACCCTGCCTTTGACTGAAAAATCGAAAGCTCAAGTGCCAGAATCTTCATCCGAGCCATCGCCAGTTCGGCAATTCCTGCGCAATCATCCTGAAGTTAAAACGGTTGAAGTCGTATTGACCGACCTGAACGGGATTTTACGTGGCAAGTGGTTGCCGGTGAGCGCCATTCAGAAAGTTCTGGATGGAAAGTTCAAGATGAGCCTGACTGGTGTCTCGGCCGATATCTGGGGGCGTGATGTTCCAGCCCTGTGTCAGAAAGTCGGCGATGGCGATGGCCTTTGTGTTGCACTGGAAGAGACGATCCGCCTGTTACCCTGGGTGGAACGACCCACTGCACAGTTTCTGTTGCAACTCAATACCGAAAACGGCGAACCCTGGGGCTATGATCCCCGTGTGGTGCTCAAGCGTATCGTGCAGAGATTTTCAAAGTTGGGCCTGACTCCGGTCTGTGCGCCTGAACTGGAATTCTACCTGGTACTTGAAGAACGTAATCCCGATGGCACGCCACAATTGCCATACAGCCGCGCCAATGGCACCAGCACCATTGGCGGGCAGCTCTACAGCACCCAGGTCATGCACGAGCAGGGCGAATTGCTGCATGAAATCCGCGAGGCTTGCGAGATCATGCAGATTCCCATGGATGGGCTGGTCAAGGAATTATCCGCTTCACAATACGAACTGAACCTGACCCACGTTGCCGATCCGCTGTTGGCTGCAGATCACGCACAGATGCTGAAGCAGGTCATCAAGGGCGTGTCGCAGCAACATGGATTCATTGCCACGTTCATGGCCAAACCTTTTGGTGACAAAGACGGCAACGGTTTTCATAGCCACGTCAGTCTGGTGGATAAAAATGGCCGGAACGTGTTTGATGATGGCAGCGCCAAAGGCAGCGATCTGTTGCGTCAGGCCATAGCGGGTTTGGCCACCACCATGGCAGACTGCATGCTGATTTTTGCGCCACACCATAATTCCTATCGACGCTTGTGGCGCGGTGTGCACGGGCCTTTGCAACCCACCTGGGGTTATGAAAACCGCTATGTAGCCTTGCGCGTACCCAATGGTGACGGTGAGGCGCGGCGCATCGAACATCGCATTGCCGGTGCCGACGCCAACCCGTATTTGACTCTGGCAGCCATTCTGGCGGGCATATTGCATGGCATAGAAAACCAACTGGAAGCCGATCCACCCACCAGTGGTGGCCCCACTGACGAAGACCCCATTTTGCCGGGCAACTGGTTTGAATCACTGCGTGCTTTCGAAAATTCCGAGTTCGTCGCGCAGTCGCTGGGAGCGGATTTTCAGGAAGCGTTCACGCAGATGAAGCGTGCCGAGCAATTGCAGTTTACCGGCGCGGTAAACCCGTTTGAATACAACACCTACCTGGTGATGGCCTAATCTAGCAGGAAATCCACCACAGCGCGGTGGCCAAGCTGCTGCGGCTGGGCATCCAGGGGCCAGCCTGACAGTGCTTCCTGTAAAACGGCTTCCGGCAAGGCATAACGGGCTCTTGCGGGTATCACCAGCGCCTTATCATTCGGAGTTTGATTACTCGAACCGGAGGGGCTATTGATCTCAATCGTCAGGTTTCCCTGGGCAGGCCGATTGATCGCAATCAGGCGTCGTTCACGCTGGCCGGTTTCGGACTCGTTGCCCTGTAACGCCAATACGCCCGCGACACGGATGGAGTTATACCGCAGCTCCCTGGGCAGGAACAATGTCAATTCCTGCAATCCTTCTGGAATTTCAATTTGCAGCGTTCGTCGCAAAAGCGTGCCATCATCGTTTTGTGTCTGTCCGGTCAAACGCACTGAAGGCAATTCCAGTTTTTGAGCCGGTTTGGCAATAATGTCCTGCTGCATTCTGCCCGGTACCGCCAAAGTGACGGGACCAAAGTCGTGGCTCCCTGCATACCGCATATCCAGCCGACTGCTGCCTCCGTGCAACTGCCACCAGGTCGGGTCCTGCCCCTCGATGGCCCGATACACCAGATTCATGGCTCTGGGCCTGTCCAGGGTATGTCCAGGAACAAATTGTTGACCCACACAGCTTGCCACAATGAGCAGCAGGATCAGGCTGGTGCTCCAGCGTGCAGCATCCGGTCTGCCTTCATTGCCCGCGAGCAGGGGCAAAGCCGCCACCAACGGCAATATCAAAGGTGCGATCAGCAGTTCGGAGTGTTCAAAGCTCACCACCACTTCGATGCTGTAAACAAAGTAGAACCCAAGGTATGCCGCACCAGCAAAACCAAACAAACGGGCAAACAGCAGTTGCGTATAGCGTTTGCGCAGGATGCCATCCAGTACGGCACCCAGAACAAAAGCAACCATCGGCAAAACACCCAGAAAACTGGCTGCGGGCATCTGTATGGACAGCCCCATCGCCAGAGCAGCAAAAACCAGCCAACTCACCAGGCTGACGGAACCTGTGGTGGCACGTTGACACAGTCCATTCAACAACAAACGCAGGGCCAGCACAGCCGCCAGGAACAGGGCTGCGCGCCCCAGCCAGGGATAGGGATGTCCCGTGGTATTGACATCCGGCCACAGCCCCAGCGGCCAGGACAATAACCAGCCCAGGCCCAACAGCAAAGGCAGCAACAGCACAATAAACCATACGGTCCACAGCGATTGCCGTAATGACAACTGGTGACGGAAGGTAATGCGGATAAGCACCAGTATCAATACAGCCAACACCAACGCCAGCCCGGTTGAACTGCTGACCGGATAATGCAGTAATTTATGGCCAAACAGGTCGATGTAAACAGCATCTTCTTTGGTGTCTATGCGCTGCAGGTCGCGCTGATCCAGTACCTCCAGCAATGACCAGAGATTCTGGCCATGATGCTGCAAGCTGTTGGGGTCCAGTTCATGCAGGTCATCGATGGCGCTGTGGTACACCGCTGCACCACCGGTGAAAGCAAAATTGAAACCGCTACGTCCCAGTTCACGGTACACAGAAAAATCGGTGTCATTGGGCATACGCCGATAGACTTCCCGGCTCAGCGAATTGGCAACTGGCCGATCCAGTGCTTGCGCCATGATGCGCATAAAAGAGCGGTTGCCTTTGCCCGTTTCAAACATGGTGCTGGCACCCGTAACGCCACGTGCTTCCAGGTTGATTACCAGCGCCACATCCCTGAACCACTCGTGTCGGCTGGCAAAAGCATCTGCACCTATCAGACCCTGCTCTTCTGCATCGCTGAACAGGAAAATCAGATCATGCTGCAAATCACCCCGTAAAACCGCCATGCGGGCAATTTCCAATAGTGCAGCAACTCCGGCGCCATCGTCTCCGGCACCCGGTCCGGCTTCAACGCTGTCGTAGTGGGCGGTGAGCAGTAATGCCGGGCCAGGGGATTGGCCCGGCAGTCGGGCCACGATGTTTTCAACCGGGCTACAGCTCCCAAAGTCAGGATTGCAGTGCTTGAGGCTCTGCAATTGCGGCTCAAAGCCCAGTTCTTGCAGTTCCTCCTGGATACGGTCACGTATCAGCTGGTTGTGTTCAGACCCGGCAGGATGTGGCAGGTTTTCCCGGTTCAGCGCCTGCAATATGCTCACGGCGCGGGTGGCTGAAAACGTATTGGCAGGCGCGGATCCAGGCAAGGCTTGAGGAGGCTGCAAACCCAGGAAGACCAGGCCAGCCAGCAGGCCGCTCAACAGCAACAGGAAAAAGGGTTCACGAAACCAGTTCATCAGCGAATTCTACGCTGCCTGGCTTCAGGGTGTCTGTATTCGCTGCCTGGCAGCATCAATCATGGCATTGTATTCAGAGACAATGGACGCACGTGAGATCTGCAGGTTGGCCAACAATGTGGCCGTGCCCTCGTCTGTAGCACTGTTGTCTGCTTCGCCAGTGGCACTTTCCGCCTGCAGTTGTTCAATTTTCCGGTCTATTTCAGCCAGTTGTTCACTGCGCTGTTTTTCCAGTTGAGTGATAAAAGCCTGGGCCTTGTTGGTCTCATCCGAAGCCCCATTCTCCTGTGCATCGACTGAATCTGCATCATCGGCCGGCTCAGCCCTTTTTGATTCGCTGAACATGGGATGATCTTCCATCACCAGCGGTTCGGAATTTTCTTCACAGGGAATTTGCGAGAATTGCTGGCTGCCCTCCGGGCCGCAACGATAGATCTCGGAGCCGGCTGCTGCCGGAAACGATGCCGCAAACAGCAGCAAACAGGCAACGGGGACTGTCGGGGTTGCAAACACATTTGTTCTTTTTGGCATCAGGTCAACTCATCAAAGTCCGTTTTAATCAGACACACCGACAACTTTGGACAAGGTGTCACGCCCACTACTTTAGCATCTCTTTCGCAACGGGTTAATGCCTGTACCAACCATTGAGGCCACCCATGCTGCCGTTCAGAGCAATACCAATGACAACCAGGGCCAGAAAGCGATCAGCACCACCGAAAACAAAAGCAGGGCAAAGAACGGTAAAGTGGACAGGTATACCTCAACAATACTGCGCTCAAACCGGTAGCTGGAAATAAACAGGTTCAACCCTACCGGTGGCGTCAAATAGCCCAGTTGCATGGTGGCCAAAAAGACAATCCCCAGGTGAATCGGATCAACACCAAACTGCATCGCAACCGGCAATATCAAAGGCACCACCAGAACAATGGCTGAAAAAATATCCAGAATGGCGCCAAGCACCAGCAAAAATATCAGCAGAAGAACCAGGAAACTGAACTGGCTGGTGACGAACTGACTGACCAGCGCCAGCAGTTTCTGCGGCACACCGGCGTCGATCATGTAATTGGTGGATGCCAATGACATGCCCAGGATGATGAGTATGCCACCCACCAGCACCATGGATTCACGCATGATTTCGGGCAGTTTTCGCCAGGACACTTCGCGCAGAATCAGCATGTCGACCACCAGCACGTATAAAGCCGTCACAGCGGCCGCTTCCGAGATGGCAAAATAGCCCGAGTAAATTCCGCCCAATACCACGATGGGCAAAGGTATTTCCCAGGCCGATTCACGCAGCGCCGAACCCACCTCGGCCCAGGAAAAATCACCCAGCGGTACCCGCACGGCGCGGTTTACCCAGACGCTGTAGCCCGATAAGATAACCAGCATCAGGATGCCCGGCAAAATGCCTGCACGGAACAGGCTGTCCACCGAAATTTCAGCGATCACACCGTACAGAATCAACGGCAAGGAAGGTGCAAACAGCAGGCCCAGACTGCCGGCCGAAGTGACCAGCCCCAGACTGAACTTCTCCGGGTAGCCTGCTTGCTGCAGCGCCGGCAACAGTAATGCGCCCAAAGCGATAATCGTAACGCCCGATGCGCCGGTAAAAGCAGTAAACAAGGCACAGACGGCCAGAGAAACCACCGCCAGTCCGGCCGGCATCCAACCCAGCAGAGCCTGGGTCAGTCGCACCAGACGCTGCGGCGCCTTGCTTTCGCTCAACAGGTAGCCGGCAAATGTGAACAACGGTATGGCCAGCAGAATGGGCATTTCAGCGATGCCATAAAACTCGATGGCCAGAGCCTGAAAATCAATACCCTCCTGATAAAAGCCCCACATGGCGCTGGCTGCGATAATGGCAAACAAGGGGGCGCCCAATAATGCCAGCAGAATCAACAAGCCCGACACCAGTAACATCAGACTCATGCGATTCTCTCACTGGAAAACAGGGCGGCAATATCGGTCAACAGAAACAGCAGATACCTCCAGGCAATCAAGGCGAAGCCCAGGGGTAACGAGGATTGCAGCCACCAGGCCGGGATATTGCCGAGTATCACATCTTCATACTCACGTGATGTGAGCACAAACTGCAGACAGAACCAGGCGACGGTGGCGCAAATGACTGCGGTGAACAGATGCACCAACAGCGACACCCATTTTTTAACACTCAAAGACAGAAATCGATCCAATACGGCGATATTGATGTGCCTGTCAGTGCGACTGGCGGCAACCGCGCCTGCCAACGCCACCCATAACACCAGCATGCGCAGCAGCTCGTCACTCCACTGCAGACCGATATCAAAAAAATTGCGTAAAACGATCTGCGCAAAAGCCAGAGCAATCATGCCACCCAGTATCAGAACCAGCAGCGAGGTTTCCGCTGCTCTGCCGAAGCGATCTGCAGCGGTAATGAATGTTCGTAATTGCACTCTCGAGGTTCTGCCCTGCTCAGGAACCGGACCGGTTGCGATATTCAGCCAGCATATGCTGTATTTGCCGATACAATGCAGCGTCAATCTGACCCGAGTCAGCCAGCTTCTGCTGTGCCTGACTGACGGATTTCCGCCATTTTTCAGTTTCATCAGGATCAGGAGCAATCAGCTCCAGACCACTTTCCTGCAGAGCTTTCAAAGCAGCTATATTGTCCTCCGCTCCACTGGCTTCGAATCCCTGGTAAACCTTTTCCAGCACTTCGTGGACAATTTGCTGATCTGATGGTTGTAAACGCTCAAATGCTTTACGGTCGATCAGGATGGCTGCATATACATAAGCCAAAGGCAGATCCGTGATGTATTTCAGGCGGGTGTGCCATTGCAACACCACCGCACCCACCGGCGGTACCGCCACGCTGCTGATCAGATCGGTTTGCAATCCGGTCATTACATCCGTGATGGGCATGGAAACCGGTGCAACGCCGATGGCCTGCAGGGCAGCAAAAGCCAGCGCGTCGCCTTCCGGCGTCCAGATTTTCTGACCGTTCATATCGGCCGAAGTACGCAAAGGCGTGTTGGACATCATGTAGGCAAAGCCGCCACCGGCAAAACCAAAACACACGTATCCGGCGTCATACAGGCGCTTGATCAAAACAGCATCGAGTTGTTCACGTACGTAATGTACTTCTTCGACGTTGTTGAACATCAGCCCCAGTGAATAGATACCCGCATCCTGCTGGAAATTGCTCATGGCTCCGGAGGTAAAAGCACCGCCATGTAATTGACCGGTGCGCATCTTGCGCTGCACCTGTTTGTCATTGCCCTGCACGCCGCCACCGTAGATTTTCAGCTCAACGCGGCCCGTGGTTCGTTGTTTGATTTCCGCTGCACCCTCGCGCATGGACTTCATCCAGGCAGAGCCTTCCGGAACCACCGTAGCAATCTTGAGCGTTTGTGCCTGGGCTGCGGCCGATAACAGACCAGCCATGGCTACAAAAGCAAATTTGAGCAAAAAATTCATCCTCATTTCCCATCCTGTGGTGTCGCAACTTATGCGCGCTTCAGAAATAATCATCAGCGGAATCCAGCAATTCCTGCGCATCTTCCTGTGCCAGGGTATTGAACAAAGTGTAGCCGCGCTGTTTGGGGTCAGCCGCCAAAACTTCGTGCAGCAATCGATCGTGTAAATCGCGCTCGTACAATGTACGCGCATAGTATTTGGCAAAATCCACTTTGATACTCAGGTCCTGACCAAAAGACAGGTCCAGCGCGCGCTGGAAGTGGGCCAAACCGGCCTCGAAATTACCGCCCAAAGCGGGAGGCCGGATGGTATTCAAAATACCCAGATAATGCTCTATCGCAGCAGCCTGATAATTCGGATCCAATTGTTGCACCCGGACCAAAATCGCTTCTGCCTGAGGCAATTGCGCCAAAGCGGCGTAATCACCGCCGTGAGCCTGGATATAGGCAATCCAGCTCAAGCCAAAGGTAAACAACACATCCACTTGTTTGGGTTTTACAAAATCCAGTTGTTCGACGAACTCCTCATAAGGGAGTTCCCAGGAATTGCACATGGCCTTATTGGCGGCACATATGGCACGTTGTCCATAGGACTGGCCCCTGGCGGTGAGCCGTTGTGCACGCAGAGACTCATCAACGAACACCACGCCGTAAGCAGCATACAGTTGGGCGGCCGCTGCCAATACCGCCGCACTGTCGGGCGAGCCCTCTACAAAACTGTCCAGCATCAGCAAATAAGCCGGTGCGCCATCACGGACAATCGCCGGGTCTTCCTGATTCAACATGGCCTTGTTCAGGTTTCCTGCCAGGCCGCTGCCGGCAGAAGCCACTACCGTTGCACAGGCTGTCAAAACCGGTAACACGGCCATGGCCAAATACGACAATCTGACCATTCCGAACCACCTCGCCAAGCGACTCCGGAAAATCCTACTCACCATAGGGAATCCAGATATTCTTGATTTCGGTGGCACGGCGCAGGAACACTTCTCCCTCGCCCTGCTCATTACTGGTCCAATCGTGATAGCGACCATAATTGACCCAGGTTCGTTTCATACTGGCCGCAGCCTGCTCCTCCACCAGCTTGCTGCCGGCCGCACTGCCCCAGTACCACAGACCTTCGATATCAAAATGCCGCGCCAGGACATCGGTCAGTTCGGCACGGTTCCCTGTGACGATATTGACGACACCTCCCGGCAGATCAGACGTATCGAGCACCTGATAAAAATCCAATGCCAGCAAGGCGTAGTGTTCCGACGGGACAACCACAACGGCATTGCCCATGGCGATGGCCGGCATGAGGGTGGATACCAGACCCAGCAAGCCGGCTTCTTCGGGTGCCACGATACCCAATACCCCCAAGGGTTCTTTCATGGCCAGCGTGACATTACGAAAAGGTGTAGCGTGCACCTGGCTGTCGTATTTATCGGACCAGGCGGCGTAGGTGTAAATGCGGTCAATACACAAGCCAATCTCCGCTTGTGCATCATCCATGCCACGGCCGCTCAGTTGTGCCAGTCTGCGACTGAATTCTTCTGCTCGCGTGGCCAGGTTTTCGGCGATGTAAAACATCACCTGGGCGCGGTTGTGTGCGGTGCTGCCACCCCAGCCTTTGGCGGCCCGTGCGGCTTCCACCGCATTGCGTATGTCCTTGCGGTTACCCAGCGGCACTTCGGCGATCACCTGGCCTTGGGCATCCACGGCCGGGCGACTGTAACCACCGTCCGGACGGACCTGCTTACCGCCGATATACAATTTTGCAGTACGATCGATCGCTGGCAAATCCTGCACGATGACAGGTGCTTTTGCTGTTACCTGCGGCACAGGAGTGAGCGGCCTGTCAGCCAGCCGGCTTTCCCATTTGGGCTTGATGTATTCGTACAAGCCTTCCCGACCGCCTTCCCGGCCAAAACCCGATTCACGGTAACCACCAAAACCAGCGGCTGCATCGAACTGATTGGTACAATTTACCCATACCGAACCGGCCTTGATTTGCGGTGCAATATCCAGAGCCAGATTGATGTTTTCGGTCCAGACGCTGGCAGCCAGGCCATAACGGCTGTTATTGGCCAGTTGCACCGCCTCATTGGGCGTACGAAATGTCATGGAAACCAGCACCGGACCAAAAATCTCTTCCTGTGCCAGCGTCGACGACGGCTGCACATCGGTGAGCAAGGTGGGTGGATAGAAACAACCGCCCACTGGCAACTCATACCTGGGTTGCCATTTTTCTGCACCCTGTTCCACCCCCAGGGCAACCAGCCGGCTGACCTGCTCAACCTGCCCCGGATTGATCAAGGCACCGATATCAACGCTCTTGTCCAGCGAATCACCGATGACCAGTTTGGCCATCCGTTGACGCAGTTTTTCATGCAAACGATCCGCCACCGATTCCTGTACCAGCAGACGGGAACCGGCGCAGCACACTTCCCCCTGGTTAAACCAGATGGCATCTACCAGGCCTTCGACCACACTGTCCAGATCAGAATCTTCAAATACGATAAAAGGCGACTTGCCGCCCAATTCCAGGGTCAGTTTCTTGCCGGTACCGGCAGTTACCCGACGTAAAATTCGCCCCACTTCGGTTGAGCCGGTAAAGGCCAGCTTGGCAATGTCCTGATGCACGGTGATCGCCTCACCGGCCTTGTGATCACCCAACACCAGGTTGAACACCCCATGGGGCAAGCCGATTTCACTGCACATCTCGGCAAACAACACCGCCGTAGCAGAAGTAAACTCGGCCGGTTTCAAAACCACTGTATTACCCATGGCCAGGGCTGGAGCTACTTTCCACGACAACATCAGCAAAGGGAAATTCCATGGAATGATTTGCCCGACCACACCCAGTGGCTGGTAAGCCGATAATTCCTGCTCTGCCAGCTGTGCCCAACCGGCGTGATAATAGAAGTGCCGCGTCACCAGCGGAATGTCGATATCACGCGATTCACGGATGGGTTTGCCATTGTCCATACTCTCCAACACGGCAAACAAACGGCTGTTTTTCTGGATCTGGCGTGCCATGGCATAAAGATAACGGGCGCGACCGTGGCCGCCCAGTTTGGCCCAGCCGGGCTGCGCCGTCTGTGCTGCGGCAACGGCCTGATCCACATCAGCGGTATTACCGTCGGCCACCTCGGCAATCTGCTGACCGGTGGCGGGATTCAGGCTGGCAAAATAGCTTGCACTGGCCGGAGCCTGCCATTGGCCATTGATAAAATGATCGAAGCGCGAACCGCGCTGCTGCAACCAGGCAAGCGCTGCAGCCGGACTCTCCGGCGCTTTTCCGTACTCCATGCTGGCAAATGCATCCCGTACTGACATGACCTTCTCCTTGGGGACTAACTGGTTGGATGGCGGAACTGTGCTGAATAGCCACCCGTCAGGTGATGCTCCAGCTGGCGTTCGATATCACCCAACAGGCTGCTGGCACCAAAGCGGAATAAATCGTTCCTGAGCCAGCGCTTACCCAGTTCCTCTTTCATCAGCACCAGGTATTCGATGGCCTCTTTGGCCCTGGAAATACCACCTGCTGGCTTATAGCCGACCAGATAGCCTGTCAGTTCATGGAATTCACGAATGGCACGAACCATCACCAGACTGAAGGGCAAAGTCGCATTGACCGATTCTTTACCGGTACTGGTCTTGATGAAATCGGCGCCTGCCATCATGCACACCCAGCTGGCCTTGGCCACGTTGCTTAAAGTGGCCAGCTCACCGGTTGCCAGTATGGCTTTCATATGCGCTTCACCACAGGCTGCACGGTATTCCTGCACTTCCTGATACAGGCCGCGCCAGTCACCGGTCAACACCTTGGCGCGACTGATGACGATATCAATCTCGGCAGCACCCGCCGCAACCGACTCCCGCACCTGCGCCAGTTTCAAAGACAGCGGAATTTGCCCGGCCGGAAAGCCGGTCGATACAGCAGCAACCGGAATACCGCTGCCTTCCAGTTCCCTCACTGCTGTTTCAATCAGATTGTGATAAACGCAGACAGCGCCCACTTTGATGTCCAGATCGGCCACGCCCAGACCCTCAAGAATGTCGGCACGAACCGGCCGTATCGCTTTCTGGCACAAACGCCGTACCTTGCCGGGCGTATCGTCCCCTGCCAGTGTGGTCAGGTCGATGCAGGTAATGGCGCGCAACAGCCAGGCGGCCTGATGATCTTTTTTAACCGAGCGGCGTTTGCTCAGGCTGGCCGTACGACGTTCTACCGCACTGCGATTGACCCGGATATGCCCAAACAGGTCAGCCTCGAAAGGCAGACCCGGATTACGCTCCACCGGAGACGCCGTTAGGGAATGTACATTATGGGTACTGGTCTTGGACACAATAGCCTGCCTGGGATGCTAAGGACCTGCCATTATAATGGCCCTGACCACAGATTTGCATTTCGATTAACGGATTTGCATGTGTCTGGTACAGGCCTGAAAATGTCTGCCAAACCGCTCCAAAAATTACAAAACACAGGGTCCTGCGTATGAGCATCACACTTACGGTATTTGTAATCTACCTGTTGATCCTGGCTGGCCTGGCCTGGTGGAGTCGCAGCGAATCAAACACCATGAGCGGGTACTTTATCGGAGGCAAAAAATTACCTCCGTGGGTAGTCGCGTTCAGTACCAATGCTACCGGTGAAAGCGGTTGGCTGCTGTTGGGCCTGACCGGCATGGGTTACGCCGTTGGCGCACAGGCTTTCTGGGTGGTTGCCGGTGAAGTACTGGGCATCAGCCTGGCCTGGCTGGTTATTTCACGCCGCTTGAAGCGGATGGCCGATGCACACGATGCGATCACCGTACCGGACGTGCTGGCGGCCCATTTCAACGACCGGCTGCACTTGCTGCGTGGCCTCAGTGTTTTGATCATCCTGGTCATGGTTGGCGCCTATGTCGCAGCCCAGATGGTGGCTACCGGCAAGGCGTTTGCCGGCTTTACCGACCTGAATTATTCACAAGGCGTGATGGTGGGCGCAACCGTCATCATTGCCTACACACTGGTGGGTGGTTTCAAAGCCGTCGCCTGGACGGATCTGGTACAGGGTCTGTTGATGCTGTTTGGTCTGATTTTCATGCCCATCGTGGCCATCCATGCTGCAGACGGCTGGCCAGCGGTAACCGAGTCCTTGCGAGTACAGGACCCCGGATTGCTCACGGCCTGGGGACCGGATGGCAAAAGCACTCTGGCCGTGGTGGGCATCCTGAGCTTTCTGGCCATCGGCATACCTTTTATGGGCGTGCCGCAATTGATGGTTCGTTTTATGTCGGCACGCAGCGAAGAAAGCCTGGTGCCGGCCATGAGCATATCCGTTGTGGTGATTTTCTGTTTTGGCATGGGTGCTGTACTCACCGGCATGGCAGGCCGCGCCCTGTTTCCCGGTCTGGAAGACCCCGAAACCATATTGCCCCTGTTGTCCAATGAATTGCTTTCGCCGGTAATGGCTGGCGTGATGATGATTGTGGTGCTGGCAGCCATCATGTCCACCGTCGACAGCCTGTTGATTCTGGCTTCGTCTGCCGCAGTACGGGATTTTCTGCACAAGATGCGCCGCTCAACCAGCAGCGATGCAACGCTGGCCAAAACAGGCAAATGGCTGACCCTGCTGATAGGCATCATGGGCGTTATTTTTGCCCTGCAGCAAAGCGCATTGATTTTCTGGTTTGTATTGTTTGCCTGGTCCGGTCTCGGTGCTGCTTTCGGCCCGGTCATACTCTGCGCACTGTGGTTCAAACCCACCAATCTTTGGGGCGCATTTGCCGGCATGTTGGGCGGCTTCCTCACCACCATGGCCTGGGTGATCTGGATCAAACCCAACGCCTATGATTTATTGGAAATCATTCCCGGCTTTCTGGTCGGGTTGACACTGACGGTGGGCGTCAGCCTGATGACGGCAAGCAAAACGCAGCTTGCAACAGAGGGTGCAACATGAAGCGACGTCAGTTTGTCAGCGGTACTGCTTTAAGCGGAGCCGCATTCCTGCCGCTGGCCAGTAATGCCTTTGCGGCAGGCAATACGGCAGTCAAAGCCGACCAGGTGCTGATCAATGCTCGAATTTACAGCATGGACCCGGCTGTGCCACAGGCCGAAGCCATTGCTTTGCGCGGCAATCGCATACTGGCGCTGGGCAGCAATGACGACATGCTGTCACTGCGCGCTGCCAACAGCGAAATTTCCGATGTGGGTGGCGGCGTTATGTTTCCGGGTTTTATTGATGCCCACAGCCATCCCGCTGGTGCCGCTGAGAACACCGGTGCCGATGTCAACCGTCAGAGCATTGCAGAAATCCAGAGCGTCATACTCGAGCAAGCCGGAAAAACGCCGGAAATTGCCCGCGGTCTGCGACAGAAAAGCGTGGCCTATCTGACCGGTCTGATGGCAGCCTCGGGCCTGACCTCCACCACGGATGCCTTTGGCACAGTGGAAAGCCTGGTGGCTTACCAGGACGCGCGGGCTGCCGGAGAATTGAAAACCCGCCTGAGTTTCATGCCTTATGGCCCTTCACCCCTGTTCGAACATTTAAAGGCAGCGGGACTGCGCAGTGGCTTTGGTGATGAATGGATCCGCTTTGGCGCGGTGAAATATTGGGCCGATGGTTCGGCCTTGGGACACACCATGCGTATGAGCACTGCTTTTATCGGCCGGCCGGATGATTACGGCATTCTGATCATGGATCAGGATGAAATCCATGCCGCCGTGGCTGATGCCGTTGCCAATGGCTGGCGCATTGGCATACACGCCAACGGCGATACCGCGATTGATATGACCCTCAATGCCTATGAACGAGCTCTGAGTAACTGGCAGGGCCCCAACCCCCGCTTTCGCATCGAGCATTGTTCGCTGGCCAATCCGGAATTGCTGAAACGCATCAAAAACACGGGTTCCATTCCGGTACCCTTTTATACCTACGCCCATAATCATGGTGAGAAGTGGAAAGATTACGGCAGCGATAAAATGGAGTGGATGTTTGCCCACCGCTCCTTCCTGGACTATGGCATTCCGGTAGCGCCCGCATCCAATTACACCGCCGGACCTTTTGAACCACTGATGGCCATCCAGAGCATGGTTACCCGTAAAGACTCCAATGGCACGGTCTGGGGCCCCAGCCAGCGCATCAGCGTTGATCAGGCGTTGCGTATCTGCACTGTAAACGGCGCCTGGGTTTCAGGCGAGGAACAGATCAAAGGCAGCCTGACACCCGGCAAACTGGCAGACCTTGTGGTTTTGGGCGCTGATCCGCACGACACCGACCCGGACCGGATCAAAAACATCCCGGTGTTGCGTACGATGGTTGATGGCAAAACAGTACACCTGAGTTGAATTAAGGCTCCCGACCCCCATTACTGCGAACAGCAACCGCCAGATGTGATGTAATCAGGAATGGCCTGCTTCCATGTACGCCAAGACACTTCAATTATTTCGGTTAAACTTCCCCTTATGAAGAACGGACTCTTTTTATTTTTGTTTCCACTTTGCCTGCTGTCTGGAGATCTGACAGCCCAGCCCGTGGGTACTCTTGACCTTGCAGATGTCACCCCGAGCGACGGCGTTTACCGACGTGTGCTGGGTTCCGTTGGCGTGGGCGCTTCAGGCGTGCCCGTGGCCGGTGGCCACGATGTAGATGGTGATGGGCATGCGGATTATGCCATGGCGGCCCAACGTGCCGGGGTCTACGCAGTTGATGATGAGGCCGGACAGATTTTTCTTGTGTTTGGTGATGGCCAGATCAACGGCCAGATCGACACGCTTGATAATCCCGACAATATCCTGCGAATCAGAGGCCATCAGAAAAAGGAAAATGCCGGCAGTGAGATCTGGATGGCTGATGTAACCGGCGATGGCCTCGGTGATCTGATCATCTGTCGACAGAACCATTCGACGGGCGGAACACGTATCGGTGCGGGCGCTCTGACTTTGCTGCCGGGTGGCAGTGCTTTACGTGACCTGGCCAGCAATGGCGCTACGCTCGATCTGGGTAACCCCCCGGCCGGACTGCCCATCGTGACCATTCATGGTCCAGGCAACTACTCACGTTTGTGCATCTGGGCCCGCACCGGTGACATTACCGGTGATGGCATTGATGATCTGGTCGTTGCTGCTGATCAGGAAGCCGATGGAGTCAATGCACACTCCGGTGCGGTCTATGTGATTCGTGGCGGGGATCACCTGGCAACCGGCAAAACCATCGACCTGGCCAATTTTGGTAGCGTCGAACCCGGCAATATTGCCCGCATTCGAACGCCAGCCAACAGTGCACACTACCACCTGGGTGCTACGCTGCAGGTTGCTGACCTGGATAACAACGGCAAGGCCGAAGTCATGGCAGCAGCTGCGCTGAACCGGGCCGGTGCCGGTTTACAACCCGATGGTGGGGGAAATAATGACACACATGGCAGTGGTGGGACTCCCACTGGCACCCTGTTTATCACCTGGGATGACAATTTTCCCGAATCCTGGATACCCGCCCCGGATTTCAGGATCGGTCAAGGCACAGGCAGCACGACCACATTGATCGGCGGCAGTAAAAATGACGCTTTTGGTGAGGAAATACTTGGCGGACGGGATTACGACAATAACGGTGCTGCCGATTTGTTTGTCGGAGATTTAACGGCTGACGGTTGGGGCGATGTTTTCAATGGCAATAATGCCGGTACTGGCCATGTTATCTACGACATTGCCAACTGGAAAAACCACACCATCACCGTCGACGCCCCACCGGTTGGATTCAACATGAGCACCTTTGTGGGGCCAGCACCCAGCGCCATTACCGGCGATACCGCAATGCATGGTGATTTTAACGGTGATGGTATAGACGATCTGGCTTTTTCATCACCCAAGGACAGCCCACTGACCATAGATAAGCCCCTGGGTCGCAAAAATGCCGGCACCTTGCACATCGTTTTAGGCCAGAATGGCAAGTTTCCCACCCTTTCCGACCTCAAACCCGAGAACTTTCCTTCAAGTGGCGTAGCCATTTTTGAGATTTACGGCGCCAAAGGTAATGCCGATGGTTTTGTTGGCGATGTGCTGTGCTACAGCGGCGCCGAGGGTGATATCAACGGTGACGGCATCACCGATTTGATCATCAATGAAATGCAGGGCGATGGCTCGCTGCTGAAAGATGTAGGCAACCTGCTGGTCATCGACAATGCAATGCTGTTCAAAAACGACCGGGTCTTTGCTGACGGTTTTGAAGGCCCCGAATGATCAGGGCGGTGGTACATCCTCAAAGCCATCCCTGAAGATCATCTCCGGCCTTATCGCCGCATCACAGCTCAGGTTGTAAAACGCTTCCGGGTCGTTGGTATCATCCGTTGTCAGATGCAATTGCGCCAACTTGACGCCTTCGGTCAATGGAATGCACTCAAATTTTACCGTTTCGGATTGTCCACTGGCTACACTGACAGGACACAGCACGATGGCGTAGTCGACGGCTGCATCTCCGGTAATCTCGCACAAAAGCGCCAGGGGTGAAGTGCCTGAATTCTGCACTGTCAATTGGTGAACAGGGCCTGGCTCACCCAGGTAGACGCGACCAAAATCGAACGAACTCCCTGCCACCGGGTCCGGCTCAAATTTGGGTGCAACGCCTTGGCAAGCCAAGTCGAAACCCAACAGCGGTTCATCTTCGTCGTTACTGCTGATTTGCAATTGCACAGCCAGAGTACCGGTTGCATCGGGCTGACAACGCAGCTCCAAATCAATCTGGTTGCCAGCAGCAATGCTGGCCGGACAATTGATGATCCTGAAACTGTCCGGATTTGCACCCACCAGATCACAAGACAGCAGCAGGGCTCCGTCGCCACTGTTGGACAGATTGATGAATTGGCCGGCACTTTCCACACCGACAACGGTTATGCCGAAATCCAGGCTGCTGCCTGTGACCGGGTCGCTGTTGATTTCGGCCGTCGCGCCCGAGCAGGCCAGCGGAAAATTCAACAAGCCTTCATCCGTATCATCGCTGGTAATTTCCAGCATGGCAGCGAATATCCCCACACCGGTGGGCGAACAAACAACGCTGACCATGGCTTGTCCGGCGGCAGGCACGTTGGCCGGGCATGCTGTAATCGAAAACTGCGTGGGGTTATCGCCAGACAGGTTGCAACTCAGGCTGGAGGCCAGGTTGCCACTGTTGTCAACCTGAATTCCCTGCACCGGGCTTTGTGTATTGACCAGCACAGCAGAAAAATCCAGTACCGTGCCGGCTACCGGGGTCGTATCAATTTCCACATCCAGACCAACACATTGCAAGCTGTAATTGAGCTCCGGCGCACGTATGTCATTGCTGGTGACAACCAGCGTGGCGCTCAGATCTCCCATAAGGGACGGATCGCAGCGCAGGGAAATATCAGCCGATGCTGCCGCTACAATGAGGCCAGGGCATTGAGTCAACACAAAGTGGGCAGCTTGCGCACCGCTGATGGCACAGTTCATCGTTAAGTCTGCGTCGCCAAGATTGCTGACGGCCAGGTCGAACACCGTGCCACTGCTTCCCACAGGGATATTTCCAAGGTCCAGGATACTGCTGGCGGCAGGAACTGAACTGTATTCTGGCCTGGGCTGCTGTAGCAGATCGAGTGCCAGGTCCAGGTTGATACGTCGCATATCGGTGACACTGCCGCCGCTACGCTGATCGTCAACCGAGGTACCGGTCAAGCGCAAGGCGGCAAGGATTTCATCAACGCTCGCCAGTGGCTCGGCTTCACGCAGCACGGCCCAGGCTCCGGCCACATGAGGCGCTGCCATTGAGGTTCCGCTGTTCAATTTGAGGCCACCGCCTGGGAAGGCAGAGTTGATATCGGTACCAGGCGCCAGCAAACTCAGGAACATCGAAACGTTGGAGCTGGCGGCAATTTCATCGGCATCGGTGGTATTGCCCACACTGATGGCTGACGAGATACAGCCTGGTTGTGAAAGACTGACCTTGCCGGAGTTATTGCCACTGGCAATAATTGTGGCAATACCCACCGCACGCAGGTTGTCAATGGCCGCTTTGCGAAGCTCATTTGCCGCATCACAGCTGCTTTGACTGGCAAATAGAGCTCCACCCAAACTCATATTGACGGCGGCAATATCAATGGTGTCACTCAGAATCAGAATATGCTCCAAAGCCTTGACTTGATCGGAAGGATACGAGCAAGCCTTAAAAGCACAGCCCCCGGCACCCGAACCAAAAACCGAAAACACCTGAATGGGTATCAACTGTGCATCAGGTGCAACACCAATATTGGGGCCGACGCCGTCGTTGCCCACAGCAATGCCCGCTACGTGGGTACCATGATCGCAACCGCCGTAACTCAATGGACAGTAAGTACCACTTCCAGATGCCGTTGAGGAAGGAGCACCACCGGGACACACGGACGTACTTTTATCCGTTGCGAATGTTGTTGAAAAACAGGCTTCCGCGACGACCTTGCCCGGAGGGAAAAAGGCATGACCGGTATCTACCCCCGTATCCAGCACCGCCACGGCCTGGCCCGTGCCTTCAAAACCTTCTGTCCAGGCTGCGGGCGCTCCGATGATGGGTACACTGCTGGCCAGTGTTGGCGGTTCGGGTATGTCTTCCTGAATGCTGATAACCTGTGGCAAGCGGACCAAAGCTTCCAGGGTCTGCGCATCGGCCAGAACCACCATAAAGGGAATGGTTTTGAAACGTGCCAGTTCCCGCAGCCCGGTGTGGCGTAACTGGACCAACAACCCGGTTTGCAAATCGTCAATGACCTGAAAACGCGATTGGCGTGCAGCCTGATCCAGCTTTCCAAAATCCAGCTGCGGCGCTTGCAACTGCACGATAAGCCGCAGTGGACCCTGACTGGCCGCCCGGGCACGCAAGGCGTCCGCAATCCCGGCAGGAACCGCAGCCTGGAGATCAAGGCTGTTGCAGCTAAATACCAGCAGCAGCAAAGCTACAATAAATTTCAATCCCCCTTGCGCCATTTACCTGCTTAACCCCTTACTGGCAACGCAAGCTTTCAAAGCCGGAGCGTTGCACCATTTCGTTATCATCAATTCGGAAAATTTTACCGGCATTCAAATCAGCAACATAGAGTTCGCATTGCTCGTCCTGACCAAATGCGCTCAGCCTGTCCAAAACCGGAGCCGCTGCCTGCCACTCCACGCTGTCCCAGCTGTTATTCATTTTCTTCGCCAACCATATTCTACTTGAACAGTAGTCGCCATAAACATAGTGGCCCACCATGTTGGCGTTTGAGCCCCGGTACACATAACCGCCTGTGATGGAACATTCATCGGGGTACCCGGGTCTTGGATAATCAAAAATGGGCTCCACAGGATTTGGGCAGGTGACGCCGGCAGGCGGGTTCGTATACGGAATTTTGCCTTCCCGGCACGGCCAGCCAAAATTCAGCCCGGCCGCGCCTTTGGCTGCGTAATTTACCTCTTCCCTGGAGGCCTGCCCCACATCACCGATATACATCTCTTCTGTTTGGGCGTCAAAGCTGAACTTCCAGGGGTTGCGCAAGCCCAGGTGCAGGATTTCATCACAACCGTCGTTCTCCCCCGGGAAAGCATTCCCCGCAGGGATGGCATAATTTTTTACCAAACCACACAACTCGCCGTTACCAGGTGGAGTTCCATCGACGTCGATGCGCAAAATTTTGCCTTTCAGTGCATTGACGTTTTGTGCGTTTTTGAAAAAATCACCACTCTTGCCACCATCACCGCTGGCGATATTCAGATAGCCGTCTGCGTCGAAGTGCATATCGCCACCGTTGTGATTGGACCAATCCTGCTCAAACTCAAGCAGCACCGTTCCTGTATTTACAGCGACATTAGGCGTTACTTCATTCTGCTGATACATGGCTACCACGCTGTGATCCGGGCCGGACTCGGGTTGACCAATGTAATAAACATAAAACTTTTTGTTGTTAATGAAATCAGGGTGAAAAGCCAAGCCCAGCAGGCCCTGCTCACCCGAAGTGCCACCCACAATGATGCTGCCCAGGTCAAGATACGGTGTGGCCAGAACAGTTTGCGTAGCCAAATCAAGTATCCTGATCTTGCCGGTCTGTTCCACAATAAACAGCCGCCCGGAGCCGTCATTTGCATTAACAATGGCCACCGGCCGATTCAGGCCTGAAGCCATCTCTGTCAGTGCCAGATTGGCTGTGGGATTGGGGGAATAATCCACGGTAAGCAGCGGAACCGCCGGATCGGTTGATTCGCGGGAAAAAATTCTTCTGGCCGTAAAGACGAACGACTCATCACCCCGCATTATCCAGCCATGATTATCGGCCGGATTACTGACCCAGTCTTTGACATCCTGGCGTAATGCCTGCGATGAAGTGAATACAAGTTCTTCCCGGGCCACGCCGTATTCTTCCTGAACTGATGGTGTTAACTGGAAGTCGCCTCCTGCTGTAGACCAAAGGTCGTCAGGATAGAGACGATGCAGCCAGGTTGCATCACCCGCTGCCGGAGCAGTTCCCTCCCCCTGGCTGCCATTTGCAACCGAAGTACCCTCACCCCAGGGTGCTGTAACACGGTGCAGGCTGGCCAGGCCGCCCCTGGGATCAGTCATGGGGATCTGATTGATTTTTACCGACAAACTGACCTGATCAATTATCACGTTCGGGGGAATCGACGATACATCAAACTTGATCAGTGTCCGCCGTACTTTATTACCGCCACTTGGGCCCACTTTGCCAAAAAACAGGTACTGACCTGAACCATTGGCCGAGGCCCCCTGATCATCCTCGTACAAAGTGGTATCCATTATCGGGTTCAACTGCACCTGCGTTGCCTCAGCCACAAGAGGCCAAACAAACACAGTACAAACAAGAAAAGATACTCTTATAAGATCATTCATGGCTCACATCCATTTGATTCCAACCCTGTATTGCAGATTACCGTGCACAGCCGCTTGCGCGGGCTATTTTCGCAGAAAACTGTCAGGATTTTATAAAACATTCTTTATTAATGGCCGAAAGGCAAAATAACTGTGCATCATACCGGTTCCATGAGGAACCATGACACAGCGTGAGAATTGGCCTGAAGTCAGGCGTGAAGCCAGGCAGGAGGTCAGACATGACGTCAGGCATGAAGCCAGGCGTGACTCTGATGTTCCCGGTTCCCGTCGCCTGGTTGTTGCAAATGGCAACTGCGCGATGATCCAGCCCGACTTTCACGACACGGATCCAATCTTCCGTAACGGGTTGGAATAAACCAATTCATTGATCCCGGGTAGCGGCCTTACTGCTTCCCGGATTACGGCTTTCCTGACAAACACTTAAAAAAAACCGGCGCCCTTGGGCGCCGGTTTGTTCCTGCTTTCGTTTAAACAATCGTTAAGCGATACGACGTACTGCAACGAAACCCATGCCCAGCATCAACAGGGCCAACAGTGCCATACCGTACTCGCTGAGGGTTGGAATACCCTCATAGAACACGGTGTTGGTGATCGTGCACGAATTACCGGAACCGGCACTGACCTCCAACGCAGCCAGGCAGCCATTTTCTACTTCTACTGCATCGCTTACATTGACTTCAAGGCCTACGCACAATCCACCTGGCCAGGTATGTGGAGTAACCTTTTCTCTGAATACTCTATTACCTTTACCGCTAAGAGTTTTGCACCACAGATCTTCCAACACGATAAGTTGACTTTGCTCTGCCTGTGACTTGCTCACTTCATCATAAGCACAGCTGTCTTGCTGAACTGCTGAACTCTCTTGCTGCTCGTCACCAAAGATCTGTGCACCACCTTCGATAGATGCATTGGCACAGTACAATATGAGCTCAAAGTGGTCCGAAACATCGCTACCGGAAGCGCTACCTGGATACAACCATTCCTTGGTGACCACAAAATCCACAGCTTTCGGACTGTTGGTAATCACGCAGATATTGAAGTCCGATCCCGCTACTTCAGTCCAGTAGCAACCTGGATTGGCTTGATTGTCATCAGCATCCGTGTAATCACTGTCGCTGCCGCTCGCATCGTATGTAGCGCTGTAGCCAGCCACGGGCCGTTCAGTCACATTACAGTTCAGCTCGCCGGCATCGAAATCACTGACGATGAAAGTCACACCGATACCGTCTTCATGGATGACCTTGCTCTGATCCAGGATCAAACCGGTATCGCAATCCAGATCAACTGTGACATTACCCGGGTTATCGTCGGTGAACTTCTTCAGCACATGGAATTGTGCATTTCCACCGATGTTCACATTAATCGGGTAAGTAACAACTTCACCTTCGCTATCGCTGTCGGTGAATGTACAGCTCAGTATATCGGTAAGATTCTCGGCACCACCTGGATCAGTACCCTGAACCGTTACCGTTACAGAAGAACCTGCGGATATGGTTTGCGGGAATGAAGCAGGTGCTGTGATGGAGAATACTGATCCATCATCCAACGAGCAGCTAACCAAACTTGCATCCAGACCTTCGTCATTAACTTCAGGGAAAGTTACGTTGAAGGAAGCGGTACCACCAGGCGGTATGCTACCGCTCAATGTTGTGCCTGATGGCGGGCTAGGCTCTACCTGTGCCTCTTTTTCACGTACGTTGCAGCTCAGATTATAAACCGCCTGACTGGTTTGACTTGTACCTGCTGGCCCCTCTATCCCGCCACTCTTGTAATCACAAGTGTAGGTCGCAGTAAATTCTCCACTGGTCTCCGTGTCACAGGTGAAGAACACCGACGTATTGAACTGCGGAGCGATTGAGGCACCACCAGATAGACCCGGTATGACTGTGATTTCAGGATCACCTGACAGGTTACAACTCAAGTCGAGCACCTGATCACCTGCATCTGCGTTGTTGTAGAACGTCAAAGTAGATTCAGGATCTGTGTCGCCCACAACCACATCAGCGCCGCCAGCTACATCAATGGGGCCTGGTGGGGGGCTTGATGCAAATATCGCCGCACCAGCCTCAGATATCTCACAACTCAGTGGGTAAGTAGCTGGCGAATCGTTTGAGCCGTTATGACTGCAAGACAGCGTGCCTGTATAAGTATTCGGAGGCAGGCTCGCATCGCAGGTTACAACCACCGGTGCTGAACTGGCATTAATGCCGAGCCCAGGCGAGCCTACTGTACCGCCACTGGTCACCGTAAAGGCACCGGAAGGATCGCTGGTATCCGAACAAGTGAACGTCAGGCCCGAGGCCGCGCCAGTGTTGGTGACCACAATCGAAGATGTCGGATTTGGAGTAGTGCCCTGCTCCGTAGCTACGCCGCCAAAGTTCAGAAGGCTTCCGTCTGATGGTGTTGAACTGAATGCGGGTTGTGGGCCAGCCGTAATATTGCATGACAATGCGTACACAGCATCACCACCGCCGCCGTTATGCGTACAGGTCATTTCGCCAGTGTGATTGGCAATACTACCAGCAGAGTCGCAGCCTACTGTCACTGTGTCTGTTGCGGGTTTAGCAGCCGAAATGTTGGGATCGCCGATGATGCTGAAAACGCCACCACTACTGTTGGTGATGGAGCAGGAGCCCGTTAATGTTGAGTTATTATCACCGGTGTTTGAAATAACCACGTTAGCGGTTGGATCCGTTGCATTCTGTACCACGGAGCCAAGTGCTACGCCTTGTGCAGGTGTTGGAACGGAACCAAAGGCAGGTTGTGGACCGGCTTGGACGGTTATTTGACCATTATCCAAAGTGTAACCGGCTGCCAACACTACGTTGATTAAATCTAGTGGCGTAGCCCCAAGTGGAGCACCTCCAGCAATTGTAAAGTTGAGTGAACCGAGTACGCCGCCTGGAATTGCAGGGGCTAGAGTTTGAATCAGGCCAACATCGACTGTTCCATTTGAGCCCAAGTCCTGACAAATTTTGAGTTGCCCGTAGGAATTATATGGCTCATTCAATGTGCAGCCCGTAAAAGTCAGGATTGCAGTATTGAAACTGACTTCAAATTCCAAGCTTTTATATTGGTTTGGGTTAGTTACACCAGGATCCCAGGTAATATCTACTGATACGGATGCACCTGCCGAGCCTTGGTCGTCGCTTACACTGAGGCTCGCATCTTGCGCGGCTACAGCGCCAGA
>CAZRTG010000010.1:27684-37345 GCA_964602895.1 uncultured Wenzhouxiangellaceae bacterium | reverse complement strand
TACCCAGGCGAAACTCTTCACTGATCCGGGGCAAATCCTTCAGGGCATGCGCTACGCGCACTTTCTCCCGCCCGGCACCCAGCCCGATACCACACTTCCAGTTCAGCCAATGAGCACAGGAATTCAAACCCTTGCCATGCCAGCCTTTGCTCTCATCGTACTCACGCAGCACTTCCAGCAAGCGAAACGTGGCCGCGTGAATATGCGCCGCCAGTTCGGTGATCTCATCTTCCATGCCCTGGATGCGCTGCTGGCGCCGCTCAGCCTGGGCGTTGTGTTCCATAACAAAGGCTTTAGCAGAAGGGGATTCGTGGGTGGAGATTTCCATCGGATTGGCCTCGAATATTATGCTGTATCAGTATACAGTATTAAGACTTATTAATCGAGCATAATCAGATGGTTGAAGTGAATAAAAGCTATTGAATTAAGAACTGGAATTGAGGTGCTATTTACCCACTAAGATCGGGTGCCGATTATGGTGCAGCAGTGGTTCCCGGCTCGGAGGCCGGGATGACGTTAATAAGGAAAAATGGAGGCTAGGGTCGGAATCGAACTGCGAATCCGCATCATGCCTGAGAGTAACTTAAGCAAGCGTTCCGGATTCGTTGTCCATCTCAATAAGAATAGTGACGAAAGACGACGTGATTTCCCCTGGATTTCATTTTTCCTGCCCTGCGGGTAGGAAAAATGGAGGCTAGGGTCGGAATCGAACCGGCGTCCGCGGCTTTGCAGGCCGCTGCATAACCACTCTGCCACCTAGCCATGGTTTGAGAATGCGGGATTTCCCGAGCCGCGCATTCTACTATCCCTTGCCAGACATTGCCATGTTTCGAAAGCTCTTGAGACAAATGTCTCCGATCTTTGACCGAACCTGTCTTAATCGGCGCCCCGGATAAGCACCTCCAGGGTTTTGCGTATCTTGGCGATATCTTCCGGACGGGTCCTGCAGCAGCCACCAAACAGACGCACACCAGCCTCATACCATTCTTCGATAGCAAAATCTGTAGTCCCCTGCCCCAGCCAGCAATTGTCGTGAGCGTCCCAGGTTTCACCACTGTTGGGATAGACCAGCAAAGGCAAACCGGTGACATCAATGCTTCGAATCAGGTCGCTGATCAATCCGGGAGCACTGCAGTTGATCCCGGCCGCTGCCAATTGGCCCGAGCCAGCAATCAACTCCATACAGTCTCGAAAGGACTCGCCGTGGCTGACATGCTGGTTGTCTTTGCAACTGAAACTGATCCAGGACGACAGCCCGTGTAAGTCATTCACGTGCTTTTCCAGCAATTCCAGCAGGATTTCTGCTTCCGGCAATGAGGGTATGGTTTCAAAAGCCAGCAAATCAGCACCCGCTTCTGCCAGCCACAACATGCGCTCGCGATGAAATTCTCGAACTTCGCGCCAACTGGCCGCGTAGTTTCCATGATATTCCGAGCCGTCATGGAGGCAAGCACCAAACGGGCCCATGGACGCGGCTACCAGCGGCTTCAAGCCGTTATTGCCGGTTTCGCGGCCATACGGATCACCGCTGCCCTCTGCAAGCCAGAAGCCATCCCGCGCACGTACAGCCAGTGCCACACCCTCCTGCATCAAGGCTCTGGCTTTTTTGCTGCTCAGCCCGCGCTGGCGAAAGCCGGTCTCGCTGGCCTGGTAGGTTGCTGAAGAAATGATATCGGCGCCCGCTTGCAGATAATCGTTATGGACTTCTGAGATCAACTCCGGCGATTCGAGCAAACAACGAGCCGACCAAAGCTCATCATTGAGATCGGCGCCCTTCTGTTCCAACTCCGTTGCCATAGCGCCATCCAGTACCACAAACCCCTGTCTCTCCAGATACTCGGCAATCGCAACGGACACGGCCATCAATCCTTGAAAGCCGGAGAAATATTGTCGTCACCAAATAGTGGCTCAAAGCCGAAAACCCAGGGTTTGCTGGTGTCCACGCTGACCGTAACAGCCTTCATGTCCGGCCAACCATAAACCTGTAAACGGGTGATGTTGTCATGCAGGGTGGTGCCGTTTGCATCGTCCCAGACCCGCAAAGGCTTGTTGATGATGAAGGTGTGCTCGTGACCGTGTATGACCAGCACCTGCCCGGCAAACTGGCTGGCGCCATCGGCAATGGCCTGAACAACCCGCTGGAAAGGCCCGCCCTCCAGTTCACCCAACTCGCCAAAAATATCACTGTGCATGGAAATCACCATGGCTTTGTCCTGCCGGGCTTGGGCATCCGCGAAGCCGGCCTTAATCCAGCTCAGGTTGGCCTGCTCGCGTTCCACGAACTCCTTCCAGAGTTTTTCGTCGCGCAGAAACTGGTTGTTATGCTCCCCAACCACATTCACAGTCAGGAACGTGACGGCATCCTTATGCCAGCGCACATTTTCTGCATAAGACGGAAAGGTGTCGTTCTGTTGGTCAGACTGCCGCACCAGGTCCAGGGGATATTTGCCCAGGCTCTTTGCTGCAGAGAAAAAAATGCCACGCATGGAATTGAGCACCACTAAAGGGTCATGACCGCCGCGGTTGTCTTTCCAGCAATCGGCCCATTCATTATTGCCCGGCGTGTAGAACACAGCCGGTTCGTAGCTGTTGAAAAACTCCAGTTGCTGCATCTGGAATGCGTCGCCGCAATCACCGGCACCTTTGGTGTCGCCTATGTGAATGGAAAATGCCGGTTTGGACTGGTTGATGATGGAAATCAGCTTCTCGTAAGCGGGATAATCGTCCGGGATTTCATAGGCTGTATCCCCCAGCGCTACAAAAGTGAACGGTTCTGCTTGCAGCTGCGCTGAACCTGAAGCCAGAGCGGCCACCCAGACCAGTTGCCAAATTCTCTTCATTATCTTTTTCCCGATGCCAAGCAGATGTAAAACAGAGGAAGCAGCATAAACCGCTCTTAGCGGTTGGCCAATAGGTCTAGTATTCCTATGATCCGTAGCGGGTTTTTCTTTATCATGGGCTTACAGTAAAAACAGAAGATCTTAATTCAGGATATCGTATGCGCCACTTAACGATTGCACTTTGTTTGCTACTGTTACCCGCTGCATTGGTGGCTCAGGAAGATACGCTGGTCCCGAAACCCACGGTAGCATCGACCCCTGACCCGACCCTCGATTCCGGCCTGCAACGCCTGGCGGCTGACTTCTTTGCCTGGCGCAGCAAACAACAACCTGCTTCCGGAGACGATATTCCACGAGTCGAGCGCCCGGACAACTGGTTGCCTGAATGGTCGCGGGAAGATCTGGCTGTTTATCGGGTTAAATACAAGGACTATCTGGAAAAGCTGGATGCGCTGGACCGCTCCGGCTTCAGCAGGGCTGATGAGGTGGATGCATTGTTATTGTCTTCTGCCATCAAGCGCGTTGGCTGGGAGCTGGATGTATTGGCTGAACCGCACCGGAACCCTTTGTTCTATGTACAACAAACTCTGGGCTCGGTTTTCGAACTGTTGGTATTGTCGTCACCCTGGACAACCGAGCGCTGCGATCAATTGCTGCGCCGCCTGAAGCATTTCCCCGTCACCATCAAGCAAGCCAAGGTCAACCTGAACAGACCCGTACGCCCCTTCGCACTCACCACCATTGAATTACTGGCAACGGTAGAAGAACAGCTGCTGACCATGCAGGCGGGCTTGCTGCCTGAAATTGAAGAATCGCAACACAAAGCGCTGAGCAAGTCAGTACAAACCGCATCTGCGGCCCTGGCCGACTACCGCCTGTGGTTGCAAAAAAATCTGGATGAGATGAGTGACACATTCGCCATAGGCGAAGATGCCTATCAATGGTTTCTGGTCAATGTGGCCTTGATCCCCTACAGTCCGGAAGAGTTGCTGGCACAGGGACAGCAGGCCTGGAATCGTTCTGTGAGTTTTGATGTCCTGCAGCAAAACCGTAATGTTGACACAGCCCCACAGCCCTTATTCACCTCTGCGGATGATCAGATTGCCGCCTCGGCGCGCCATGAACTGGAAATTCGTGCCTTTCTGGAAAACCAACAGTTGATGACGGTACCATCGTGGTTGCAGCATTACCGCAACCGGCTTGTTCCGGCCTGGCTGGCGCCGGTGTCCTGGTTGGGTGTTACCGATGACCTGACTTCTGCCAGCCGCCTGGACGAAGACGCTTACAGCTATATCCAGGAACCGAACAAAGACCTGCCCTACTTCAGTCTGGCATCGGCCCGCGATCCTCGGCCCCTGATCATTCATGAAGGCGTGCCGGGGCACTATTTCCAACTGGCACAATCCTGGGCCCATCCCGACCCCATTCGCAGGCACTTCTTTGATTCCTCCGCCAATGAAGGCATTGGTTTTTATGTTGAAGAAATGTTGCTGCAGGCCGGGCTGTTTGATTTCAGTCCGCGTAGCCGGGAAATCATTTACAGCTTTATGCGCCTGCGTGCCTTGCGCGTTGAGGTCGATATTCGCCTCGCGCTGGGTGATTTCAGCATCGCAGAAGCGGGTGAGTATCTGGCCAAAACGGTGCCCATGGACAGCCAGACTGCCTTTGATGAGGCGGTATTCTTTGCTTTTTATCCCGGGCAAGCCATCGGTTACCAGATCGGCAAACTGCAAATTGAGAAATTCCTTGCGGATGCGCGTATGACCCTGGCTGAAGAATTTTCACTGCAGGCGTTTCACGACTCGCTCATGCAAAACGGCAATGTGCCCATCGCACTGCAACGCTGGGAACTGCTGGGGCTGGAAGACGAGATAGAACGCTTGCATTCATTGGCAGAGCAGCCGGTCACGGTGCCTAACTGAAACCCATAAAAAAAACCCGGCTATGGTAAAACCTTAGCCGGGCTATTTATTCTGGAGCGGGAAACGAGGCTCGAACTCGCGACCTCAACCTTGGCAAGGTTGCGCTCTACCAACTGAGCTATTCCCGCATTGAGGCTGCGTATTGTAAGGGAAAGCCCGGTGGTGTCAACTCCATTGTTGCTGCCGATGGTCTCATTCAGGGCCGATTCGTCGCCACACGGTTAAGCCCCATAACCATCTCCGGGCTTTCGATCTTGCAGCGAGGGTGGCACAATAGCCGCTCTTTTATGATGGACAGGGGCTTATGGCCAAAGAAGACGTTATTGAAATGGATGGTAAGGTATTGGAAACTTTACCAAATACCATGTTTCGGGTAGAGCTGGAGAACGGCCATGTCGTTACCGCTCACATATCCGGACGCATGCGCAAGCACTACATTCGCATACTCACCGGCGATAAGGTCAAGGTTGAACTGACACCTTACGACCTGAGTAAAGGCCGCATTACCTACCGCTCAAAATAAGCTCTGACTGCAACGCCGCGAATCATCAATCCGTGGCGGTTGGCACAACCCCCTCCTGCTTTTCACCAGGCTCTTCACCGGGTTCTTTACCACCGGCAATCCTCTTGATTTGAAGCTTATCGCCTTTGCTGCGAGGTGCTGTCACGCGTACCTCGCCGCCTTCGACCAGTTCTCCAAACAACAGGTCATCGGCCAATGGACGTTTGATTTCCTCCTGGATGACCCGCTTCATCGGGCGCGCACCCATTTTCGGATCAAACCCCTTCTCTGCCAGCCACTCACGGGCTGAGCGCGTGACTGAAATGGTCACATTCTTCAGCGCCAGTTGTTCTTCCAACTCAAGTATGAATTTGTCGACGACCCGCAGGATGACAGGCAGGTCCAGCGCCTTGAAGTTGATGATGGTATCAAGGCGGTTGCGGAATTCAGGCGCAAAGGTTTTGCGGATGACTTCCATGGCATCGGTGGTGTGATCCTGCTCCATAAACCCGACTGAACGGCGGGCACTTTCATGCGCACCGGCATTGGTGGTCATCACCAGAATCACGTTGCGGAAATCGGCTTCGCGGCCGTTGGCATCGGTCAGTTTGCCATGATCCATCACTTGCAAGAGGATATTGAAAATATCCGGATGGGCTTTTTCCACCTCATCGAGCAGCAATACAGCGTGCGGGTTTTTGGTAACGGCTTCGGTCAATAACCCGCCGCGATCAAAGCCCACGTAACCGGGAGGCGCACCGACCAGACGGGATACCGAATGGGCTTCCATGTATTCCGACATATCGAACCGGATCAGCTCAATACCCATGGTCAGCGCCAGCTGTCGCGTGACCTCCGTTTTGCCCACACCGGTTGGCCCGGCAAACAGGAAAGAACCGATGGGTTTGTCGGCATCGCCCAAACCGGAGCGCGCCATTTTAATGGCCGCAGACAAGGCATCGATGGCGTCGTCCTGGCCAAATACCACCAGTTTCAGATCCCGATCCAGGTTGCGCAAGGCATCGCGGTCCGAGCGTGAAACCTGTTTGGCCGGAATACGCGCCATGTGGGCGACGATGTCTTCGATATCGTGCTCGTCCAGCTCTGTTTTGCGTGTTTTTTCAGGCTGTAATCGCTGGCGGGCACCTGCTTCGTCGATGACATCAATGGCTTTATCGGGCAGATGGCGGTCATTGATATGCCGGGCAGACAGTTCTGCTGCTGCAACCAGGGCTTCATCGGTGTAGGTCACGTGGTGATGCTCTTCGAAACGGCTTTTCAACCCGCGCAGGATTTCAATGGTTTCGGGAACGCTGGGCTCATCGATATCGATTTTCTGGAAGCGCCGTGCCAGAGCCCGGTCCTTTTCAAATACGCCACGGAATTCCTGAAAAGTGGTTGAGCCCATGCAGCGCAGTTCACCTGAGGCCAATACTGGCTTGATCAGGTTGGATGCATCCATCACACCACCCGATGCAGCACCGGCACCGATAATGGTGTGAATTTCATCGATAAACAGAATGGCGCCATCGTCGTTCTTGAGTTCGGCAAGTACGGCTTTGAGGCGCTTTTCGAAATCACCGCGATACTTGGTGCCGGCCAACAGGGAGCCCAGATCCAATGCGTATATGGTCGCATTGGACAGGATTTCCGGTACTTCCTTGTTGACGATACGCAGCGCCAGACCCTCTGCCAGAGCGGTTTTTCCGACACCGGCTTCACCGACCAGCAAGGGGTTGTTCTTGCGTCGGCGGCATAACACCTGGATGGTTCGTTCGACTTCTTTACCACGACCGATCAGTGGATCGATTTCATTATTGCGGGCACGCTCGTTGAGATTGGCGGTAAAGCGATCCAGTGCGCTGGCTTTGCGCTCACCCTCCTCATGCACACCCCCTTCCAATACGCCCGGGTCAGCTTCGTGCTCTTCGCCAGGCTCCAGTTTGCTGACGCCGTGTGAAATATAATTGACCACATCCAGGCGGTTCACATCGTGTCGATGCAACAGGTAACAGGCGTAGGAATCTTTTTCGCTGAATATGGCGACCAGTACATTGGAGCCCAGCACTTCATCTTTACCGGCAGATTGAACGTGGTAAAGCGCACGTTGCAACACACGCTGAAACCCAATGGTGGGTTGGGTGTCGCGTACATCGTCGTTTTTCAGCAGTGGCACGGTATCATCCAGCACTTTGCGGATTTCTTTTTCCAACTGCCTGATTTCGGCACCGCAGGCACTGAGTATGGCCAGCGCCGATCCGTTGTCCAACAAAGCCAGCAACATATGCTCTACCGTCAGGAACTCATGCCTGCTTTCACGGGCCTCCTGATAGGCTTTGCTGATCGAAAGTTCCAACTCCTTGCTGAACATGGTCTATCTGTCTCCTGCCTGCGCTGATGAACTTGCCTTTGTGGAAAGCCCTACCTCCTACATGTAGACCGGTAAGCGCACTTCAAGGTTTCAAACTTTTTCCATGGTGCATTTCAATGGATGCTCGTGCTGTCGCGCATATTCACTGACCTGCACCACCTTGGTCTCGGCAATTTCAAATGTAAACACGCCACAAACGCCCTTGCCGCGTGTATGCACATGCAACATCACCTGAGTTGCACGATCATGACTCATATTAAAAAAGGTTTTGAGTATCTCAATGACGAAGTCCATGGGCGTGTAGTCGTCGTTCAAAAGGATAACGCGATACATAGGCGGCAGCATAACCTCTGGCTCTGCCTCTTCCAGCGCGATCCCGTGATCTTTTCTCGATTCAATATCCTGTCCCATGCCTTGATTTTAGCTTAGCTGAGTGGGTGGAGTCGATGGCATCGACCCGGAGCCTGCCAAGTTTTGCGATTTGACGTGGATAAGCCTGTTACAGGGCTTTAGCTTTTGGTCAATCGCCCCCATTTGCTCAAACATGCCCAACACATCTGCCCACACTGATTTGACCCTGGTTGCCATGTCCGGCGGCGTTGACTCGTCGGTGGCCGCTTTGTTGTTGCAGCGACAAGGCCGTTCGATTGCAGGCATGTTCATGAAAAACTGGGAAGAAGATGATCGCTCCGGCCATTGCCCGGCAGAGCAGGATGCTGCGGATGCCCAGGCTGTGGCTGAATCACTGGGCATTGCCTTACACACACGTAACTTTTCTGCAGAATACTGGGATGGTGTATTCGAAAATTTTATTGCTGAATACCAGGCCGGGCGCACACCCAACCCGGATATTCTGTGTAACCGCGAAATCAAATTCAAAACATTTCTGCAGCATGCTCAGGATCTGGGCGCAGAACGTATTGCCACCGGCCACTATGTTCGATCGGACGAGGTCAATGGTCGCCACCGCCTGTTACGTGGTCTCGACCACAACAAGGATCAGAGCTATTTCCTTTACACCTTGGGGCAGGATCAATTGGCTTGCGTGGATTTTCCGGTCGGCGAACTGGCCAAGCCGGCCGTACGGCAAATGGCACTGGATGCAGGCTTCGAGGTGCATGACAAAAAAGACAGCACCGGCATCTGCTTTATCGGTGAACGTGATTTCCGTTCCTTCCTGTCCACCTACGTGGACAGCGAAGCGGGTGAAATGCGTACACCGGAAGGCCAGTTGATCGGTCAGCACCAGGGCCTGGCCTTTCATACGCTGGGGCAGCGTCAGGGCCTGGGGATTGGTGGTGTGAAAGGATTTCCTGATGCACCCTGGTACGTGTTGCACAAGGATATGCAAAGCAATGTTTTGTATGTAGGACAACAGCACGATCACCCCTGGCTGCTTTCGGATCGTGTTATCGCAACCGGCTTGAGTTGGACCTCGGGACAGGCGCCCGAGCCAGGACAACGGCTGCAGGCCCAGGTACGTTACCGCCAGGCGGCGCAGGCCTGCCGGGTAGTTGACGTGACTGAAGACTCCATTGAGGTCGTGTTTGATACACCGCAATGGGCGGTTACCCCCGGGCAATCTCTGGTGCTCTATGCCGACGAGGTTTGCCTGGGTGGCGGTATCATTCAGTATTCCAACACACCGCCGGCAGATATCCTTACAACCAACAATATGGATCACATAAAAACATGACAGGCAAGCCTGAATGAGCACTAACCGTAAAGACCGTACCCTGGCACTGGCCGGTGTCTTACAGGCCACGGAATTGGTGCGCCAGGCGGCCTGGCATGGCACTTGGTCGGGCTACGCCGCAACAGCCAGCCTGGATTCCCTGTTCCGCCTGGAAGCAGATACGGTTGATTCCGTTTACGGCGATCGCAAGCGTATGCGTCTGGGGCTGGAAACGCTGATTTCGGTGCTGCAGGGTGATCAGAGCAGCAATGACGCTTTGCGGTATGCGATTACCCTGTTACAGATCGAACGTCGTTTTCAGGCCAACAAAACCCTGCAAAGCAAAGTGGG
>CAZRTG010000010.1:0-27584 GCA_964602895.1 uncultured Wenzhouxiangellaceae bacterium | reverse complement strand
GGCAAGGAATACACGTATTTCAGCTTGCCCAAACTCGGTGAAACAATGCCGGTCAAGCGACTTCCTTTCAGCCTCAAAATCCTGCTGGAAAACCTGTTACGCAATGAAAACGGTGTTGATGTAACCCAAAGCGATATCAAAGCACTGTGTAACTGGGACTCACAGGCGGAACCCGAAACCGAAATTGCTTTTACTCCGGCCCGTGTGGTGCTGCAGGACTTTACCGGCGTTCCCGCCGTGGTCGACCTGGCTGCCATGCGCGACGCCATGACCGCTTTGGGTGGTTCACCCGGCCAGATCAATCCCTTGTCTCCTGCCGAACTGGTGATCGACCATTCCGTGCAGGTGGACAGTTACGGTGCTGCCGATTCGCTGGACATCAATAACCGCATTGAATTCCAACGCAACAACGAGCGCTACAGTTTCCTGCGCTGGGGCCAGAACGCATTCAGCAACTTCAAGGTCGTGCCGCCCAATACCGGCATCGTGCATCAGGTTAACCTCGAGCATCTGGCACGCGTGGTGTTTGACAATGACGGTGTGGCTTACCCGGATACGGTGGTCGGCACCGACTCTCACACCACCATGATCAATGGCATTGGCGTATTGGGCTGGGGTGTAGGTGGCATTGAAGCGGAAGCCGCCATGCTGGGCCAGGCCATCACCATGCTGATACCCCAGGTGATCGGATTCAAACTCACCGGCAACCTGCCGGAAGGTGCTACTGCCACCGATCTGGTGTTGACGGTTACCGAAATGCTGCGCGCGCATGGCGTGGTGGGCAAGTTTGTGGAATTTTTCGGGCCCGGGCTGGATCATCTGCCCCTGGCCGATCGCGCCACCATCGCCAATATGGCGCCGGAGTATGGCGCCACCTGTGGCATATTCCCGATCGACGAAGAAAGCCTGCGTTACCTGCGTTTATCGGGCCGTGATGAGCAGCAGGTGGCGTTGGTAGAAGCCTATGCCAGGGCACAGGGCTTCTTCCGCACACCGGGCCAGGAGCAGGCTGACTACACGGCTGTGCTGGAATTGAATATGGCCGAGGTGCTGCCCAGTCTGGCGGGTCCGAAGCGGCCACAGGATCGCGTACTGCTGAGCGACGCCAAACAGAATTACCTCAAACACAGCGCACAAATGAATGCCGCGCGCGAAGGCAGCGGCAAAGCCGAGGTTGAATACAAGGGCGAGAAATTTGAATTGAGCGATGGTGCCATCGTGATTGCCGCCATCACTTCCTGTACCAATACCTCGAACCCACAGGTCATGCTGGGAGCGGGCCTGTTGGCACGTAATGCCGTGGCCAGGGGGCTGCGGGTCAAGCCCTGGGTCAAGACTTCACTGGGGCCAGGTTCCCGTGTGGTTACGGACTATCTGACCAAAGCCGGGCTGCTGGACGAACTGGGCGCACTGGGCTTCAACGTGGTGGGCTACGGCTGTACCACGTGTATTGGTAATTCAGGCCCTCTGCCCGACCCCATCGCCAATGCCGTTCGCGCCAAAGACATGGTGGCGGTATCGGTACTGTCCGGCAATCGCAATTTTGAAGGTCGGGTACATGCCGACGTCAAAATGAACTACCTGGCATCTCCGCCGCTGGTGGTTGCCTATGCCCTGGCGGGCCGCATGGATATAGACCTGACCACCGAACCGCTGGGTACCGGCTCGGATGGCAAAGCTGTTTTTCTCAAGGACATCTGGCCTTCCAGCATGGAAATACAGAATGAAATTGCCAGAAGCATTACTTCCAAAATGTTCCAGAGCAGTTATGCCAGCGTGTTCCGCGGCGACGACCGTTGGAACAGCATCGAAACGCCGGAAGGTGAAATTTTCGACTGGCAGGATGATTCGACTTATATACAGAACCCACCCTATTTTGAGGGTATTACCCATCAGCCACCGGGCATTCCAACCATTGAAGGTGCACGTTGTCTGGCCAAACTGGGCGACTCCATTACCACCGACCATATTTCACCAGCGGGCGCGATCAAGGAGGATACACCTGCAGGTGCTTATCTCAAGAGCAAGAATGTGTTGAAAGCGGACTTCAATTCCTATGGTTCACGGCGTGGCAACCACCAGGTGATGATGCGCGGGACTTTTGCCAATGTCCGGTTGCGCAACCAACTGGCACCGGGCACTGAAGGCGGCTGGACCACGTTTCAGCCTGGCGACGACTTGATGTTCATTTATGACGCTGCCATGAAATACCAGGCAGAAGGTACGCCGTTGGTGATTCTGGCTGGCAAGGAATACGGCACAGGATCATCTCGTGACTGGGCCGCCAAGGGTACCAATCTGCTGGGGGTAAAGGCGGTAATTGCCGAGAGCTTTGAACGGATTCACCGCTCCAATCTGGTTGGGATGGGTGTATTGCCTTTGACTTTCCTGGAGGGTGAATCAGCCGATTCGCTGGGGCTTAGCGGTAAAGAATCTTTTAGTATTGAAAAACTTACACCGAATAGTTCATCCACTGTCACAGTAACTGCTACGGCAGATGATGGCAAGGTAACGCCATTCCAGGCCCGGCTGCGTATCGATACACCGAAAGAGTGGGAGTATTACCAGCACGGTGGGATTTTGCAGTACGTACTGCGTCAGTTGGCGGCTTGATTTCAGGCCGGATCAGGGGCTGCCGTGAATTTCACGGCAGCGCTTTTTGTTTCAAGCATTCAGGTTTCAAGCCGAAAACACGGTCTCAGGCTTTACCCTTGACCAGAATTTCTACACGTCGGTTCTGTTCACGTCCGGCAGCCGTACTGTTGTCAGCTACCGGATAGCCCATACCATACCCGACCGCATCCATGCGGGAGGTGTCAACACCGCGCCTGATCAAATGATTCTTCACGGCGTTGGCACGGCGTTCCGACAAGGCCAGATTATGTTGCTCGCTGCCGGTGGAATCGGTAAAGCCCTGCACCAAAATGGCGGTTTTGGGGTATTCCTGCATCACATTGGCGAAATCGTCCAGCGCGCGCATGGAACCGGACGACAGGGTTGCAGAGTCCACTGCGAAAAGTATGTCGCTGTCAAAGCGGACACGTAAGGTCTCTTCATCGATGCGCTCAACATCCGCATCGGGAATCTGCTCCAGATCACGCTGCTGTTTGTCCATGTAGACACCAATGCCCGCGCCCAGGCCGGCACCCACGGCCGCACCACCCAAAACCTCATCCAGTTCACCATCACCCACAAACAGGCCCGCGAATGCACCCGCTGCGGCCCCGATCATGGCGCCTTTTTTGGTCTTGGCGTAGGGGTCATTGGGATTGCTGGCGGTGCTTGCACAACCGGCAAGAAAGACCGCCCCAATCAGCAATGCAATAAGCAATATGAGTGTTTTGCTTGTATTTTTCTTCATGTCCAGATCCCTTGTTTATACAAAAAGCCAGAGTAGTATCATGATAGATGATTATGTAGCTTGCATCTGAATAGCTGCTGAACCCGTGTTAGTCAGCCATCTTCCATTCGATCAAATCAAGCCTTCTGCTGTTGGAGTTGGAGCTGGCGCAATGGCGAGAGTTTCAGACGCAACTGTTCAACACTGAGATTGGTTTTCTGGTCCAGCACTTCAACCTCGTCACCTTGCAAGCGCGCGATGGGCAAACCATTCCGCAACAGAATGCGATGGCCATTGATGGCCGGCGTTTTGGTGCCCGGCGTGATGATCCCACCCAGATTCAACGGGTCACTTGCGGCAATCACCTGCATTTTTTCACCGTCACTCTGTTGATCCATATTCCTCAACAAGCCAACTGCTTCGGGCAACGCAAACTGTTCGCCGGAAAATCCATCAACAAACCGCCCTCCCAGCACCTCGCCCCGGTCTTCCATACGGCGGAAATAACGCAGCAGGTCACGCCAGGGCGGGATCAGGCTTTCGCGTTCGAGTACGGCTCGAAACACAATACCGTAACGCCGCAGCAAGGCCATGCAGACCATTGCCGTTCTACCCGTTGGGCTGGAATCTGACAGGGGCACCGGCGTGTTGAACTTGCTCCAGCGGCCCAACATGCCGTTGAACACATCGCCCCCTCCCCGGTGCCGGCGGGCTGCACGTAACTGCCGGCGTTTTTGATGCTCTGGCCGTGCCAACCAACGCAGCGGCGAAAATGCATCCGCGGTGATCAGGCCACGCGCAACCAACAGACCCAGCACCTGCTCCAGTTGTGGCTGCAACAGACCCACAGAGACCAGATCGGAGGTAAACATGGCGCCATGAAGCTGTAATTGCTTCAGAATTGTTTTGGCCGCATCCGGCATCTCACCTTCCTCATGCAGGGTGCCGTCATGCCAAACCGACAATGAGGCACGCGGCACCATGGCCAGGGGTGTTGCCGAAATCAGCTGTTGTTTGTCGGAAGCACCCTGCGCGGGGCGAAACCAGGCCAGTTGTCCGGTTAAAAACATCTGGTCCAGGCTCTGCGCTGAGTAATTACGGCAACGGGACTGCAACAGTTCGGGTTCCCAGGCTGCCAGCGGTGCGGACCAGCCTTCCAACTGTGCCAATACAGCCCCGAGTTCGGCAGCGGGGCTGTCTGCACCATGCTGCAAACCCTGATCCAGGCCCTGCCAACGGAGCAGAAAACGCATATAACTGGCCGGGGAAACCACACGCCCGGTTTGTCGACGATTTTCCCTGCTGTAACGGTGAATCCGGGCCAGCAGACGGCGCTCGCACCAGATCTTCTTGGCGACTGCCGGCTCACACACCGGCTCATCTGGCTCCATAGCCCCTGTAAGCGCGGTGGCGTCCACCGATCCGGCTTGCATGGCCATGGCATAGCCCTGGGTTTGCAAGGCCAGCAAAGCTTGCTCCAGGCGCTCCAGCGGCAGGCCGAAGTCTTGCGCCAGGCGGTCCACGCTGACTGGACCCAGGCCAGACAAGCGGCTGCGTAGCATTTCAGTCAGGGCGGTAGCCGTTTCGGGGCGATTTTCATCGGTCCATTGGGCACCAGGATCCGGGTTGGGTTGACAGGTAGTATCCAACGCCAGAAACTCCGCCAGCCGTTCGGTTGCCACCCACCATTGCTGGCCGTCGACGGAAGAAACACAACTGGCCCTTGAGTCTTCTGCCAGTGCCTGGAACCAACGCCCCCAAAGCCGTGCATCGCCACTGACATCGGTAGAAGATTGACCACGAGTGAATTCGTCCCGGGTCAGAAAACCCAGCTGCAACAAGCCATCGTGCAACTCATCCGGATTGCGTGGTGCAATCCAGCACTCCGCTTGCACCTGTTCCATGGCACTGCGGCTGATGATACTGAGCATAGTGGCATCAACCAGATCGTTACCCCGTTGCGATATCGCCCGGGTGCGACGGTTTTCCGCTTCTCCATCATCCAAAAAAGCATAAGGCCGCGCATTGATGATTTCGGCCGCCAGGGGCGAGGGTGCCACCAGGTCAACACTGCGAATTTCAATTTCGCCACGCTCACGGGCAATCAACACCTGTTCCAGACCCTCTATGTCCATGGTTTCGTGCAGACAATCCGAAATGGTCTGCGCAACCAGCGGGTGATCCGGGATTTCCCGCTCACCGCGAATGTTTTCCAGACAGGCCAACTGGTCCGGAAAAACCACGGCCACCAGGTCTTCCGCCTGATTGCGTTGCCATTGCGGCGGTAATTTCTTGCCATTGCGCATGCGCGGCACCGCCAGTGCGATGGTGGCGTTCCAGCGCCAGCGCACGCCAAACATGGGCGCATCGAGCAGCGCCTGGATCAATACCTCGCGAACGCTGGCTGAGTTCAGGAAAGCCGGCACCGCATCGGCATCGAAGCTGTGGGTTTCACCCAAAGACAAAATCAGACAGTCCTCCAGTGCCGCAGCCTGCAATTCAAAATTGAAATGCCGGCAAAAGCGTTTGCGCAAAGCCAACCCCCAGGCGCGCATGATGCGGGAGCCCAACGGTGCATGAATCACCAGATGCATATCACCGGTATCGTCAAAAAACCGCTCCAGCACCATTTGCTTTTGGGTCGGGATACAGCCCAGGGCTTCCAGCACCGCAGACATGTATTCCACCGCCTGTTCGGCGGCTGCTGGATTGTGCAACGATGCATTCAACCATGCCACGACTTCTGCAACGGGTTGTTGGCGTAAACGCGCCTGCAGGCTTTCCCGCAAAGCAGACACCGCAGCAGACAGCTCATCGCTACGGCCCGGTGCATCACCCACCCAGAAAGGAATGGTGGGTGGCTGGCCGTGGGCATCCTCAACCAGCACCCGGCTTTGTTCAATTTTCAGAATGCGGTAACTGCTGTTGCCCAGTTGAAAAATATCCCCGGCCAAACTCTCAAAAGCAAAGTCTTCATTCAGGGTGCCTACACGGAAGCCCTGCGGCTGCATGATGACCTCATAGTCAAACTGGTCGGGGATGGCGCCGCCATTCTGCAGCGCAGTCAGCCGGGCTGCAGGTCGCGCACGCAGACGGCCGTTGATGGCGTCATGATGCAGATAGGCACCCCGTCGACCGCGCCGGGTTGCGTAACCATTGGCCAGCATATCCAGCAATTGATCGAAGCTGGCACGCTCCAGCTGGTGATAAGGCCAGGCAGTTTTTACCAGGGCAAACAGAGCATCGGATTCCCAGTCACGGGCACTGAGTTCCGCTACCAATTGCTGTGACAAAACATCCAGCGGGGCAATGGGAATCCGGATCCGGTCCAGCACGCCCTGCTCTACCGAATGCAACACAGCAATGCACTCCAGCAAGTCATCGCGGCTGAGCGGGAACAACCGGCCTTTGGGAATCTCACCCACGCCGTGCCCGGCTCTGCCGATGCGCTGTATAAAGGCTGAAATACTGCCTGGCGAACCCAACTGGCAAACCAGGTCGATGTGGCCGATATCGATACCCAACTCCAGCGAAGCGGTGGCCACCAGCGCACGTAACTGACCGGACTTGAGCGATTGTTCTGCCTGCAACCTGTGCTCACGCGACAGGCTGCCGTGGTGGGCGGTGACTGCGTTGTCACCAAAGGTTTCGCCAAGCCGCTCAGCCAGGTGGCGGGCAAGCCGTTCCGCCAGTCGCCGGGTGTTGACGAAAATCAGGGTGGTTTTGTGCGACTCGATCAATTCCTGCAAACGGTTATAAATCTCTTCCCACACTTCATTCGCCATCACCGGTGACAAAGGAGATTGCGGCATTTCAAGCCGCAGATCGCGCTGCCGCTGGTGACCGGTATTGACGATACGACATGATTTGCCGCCGGTCAGGAACTTGGCAATCAAGTCGATCGGCTTTTGCGTGGCTGACAGGCCGATGCGTCTGGCAGGACGTGGCAGAAGAGCGTCCAGCCGGGCAAGGGATAAGGTCAGATGGCTGCCGCGCTTGCTGGCTGCTACAGCGTGTATTTCATCGACGATCACCTCGCGTACGCTTGCAAGCATGTTGCGGCCGGAGACCGAAGTGAGCAACAGATACAAGGATTCCGGTGTGGTCACCAGGATTTGTGGCGGATGGCGGCGCATCTGTTCCCGCTCACCGGGTGTGGTATCACCGGTGCGAACCATGGCCCTTATCCCGGACTGGCCCAGCCCCTGCTCTGCCAGCCATTGCTCAATGCCCTGCAGCGGTAACTGCAGATTCTTCTCGATATCGTTAGAAAGCGCTTTCAGAGGCGATACATAAAGTATTTGTACCGACTCGGGCAAGGCTGCATCCCGGCTGTCCACCACCAGCTGATTTATAGCGCACAGAAATGCTGCAAAGGTTTTACCGCTACCGGTGGGGGCGGCAATCAATACATCATGACCCTGTTCAATTTCATGCCAGGCAGCCCGTTGCACGGCTGTAGTCGCAGCGAAACTGCGATCAAACCAGGCTTGGACGGCAGGATGAAACATGCGGCTATTCTACGCTTAAGATCAGTTGCCAATCACCCGCACGGGCTTCCAGTGTGCGGATTGCAGCATCCAGTCGCCATCCTGCTGCGACCAAAGACTGTCGACCTGATACAGCTGGCCACTGTCCGGCAGAAAACCTTCCCCACCCGTCAACAGCACCCGGAAACGGGCTTCTGCCTCATCTATCCCGGCAGGTGAAACACTTACCGGCAGCAATTGAACCTGCACCCGTTTGTGGCGGCGTAACTGGAACAGCAGCAGGCCGTTCAGCCGGTCATAAGTGAATTCACCGCCTTGCCCCTGGAATTCTTTGGCAACATGGGCCATGAAGTCACGTCGCTCGCCGGCTTCGATATGTGCTTCCATGCTGCGCAGTCTGGCGATGATCTGCTGCTCCAGACTTGGCTCGGTGCCGCAACCCGGCAACAGCAGGAACAGCAGGCTGGCCAGCACACTCCGGCGCAGAGCAAACAAATCAGGCAGTGCGGCTGTCACAGCGACTCGGGTGAAGCCGTATTCCCGGTCAGGTAGGATTCAAGCAGGTGGGACGAGACCACCACCAGATCGTGTTCGGTCACCAGCCCCACCAGCTTGCCATCGCGCAGCACCGGCAAACAGGCCAGTTGCCTGTCGCGCATCAACCGAATGGCGTCGACTGTGCTGGTTTCGGGGCTTACCGTGATGGGATCCGGGTTCATGATTTCGCCGACACTGACCTGGGCCGTGTCACCCACACGGCCATTGGCCACCAGTCGCAACAGTGCACGATGTGAAACAAGGCCTACAAGCTTGCCGGAATCGTCTTCCACCGGAATGTGCCGCACATGGCGCCAATCCATCAGCGTGGCGGCAAAGTCAACTATGTCATTGGTCCTGACGGTAAACAGATCGGTGGTCATGAATTGACCCACATAGCGGTAACTTTCACGCCAGTCCTGCTTCTCACAAAAATGGGCCAAGCGCCATTCGGCGATGGGTTGGCCTGAAGATTGCTGGTGTACCAGACTGCTGACCAGGCAACGCATGCGTTGGTTCTGGGTACCCTGATCTTCCATATTGTCCAGTGACTGCAATAACCAGCGTGCGCCGGTACGACGTTTGTTGACGCGGTCTTCCAGCACCCCGAGATAGCGCTCAATGTCACCCCGATCGATGGCCATCTGCTGCAGACCTTCGCGCGCCATGGGGATCAATTGCCGGGTAATCAGTTCCTTTGCCGGCAAATGGCTGTCGCCAAACCAGTTCATTTGTGCGCGTATCCCTTCACGGGCTGCTGTAAGGAAATTGGTTTTAACTTCTTCAAAGCGGATTTGCTCGTGCACCCTGGGGTGCTGCTCGGCCATACCGGCCATCATGCCGAAAAAGAATGCTGCATTGGCTATCTCATCAACCACCGTCGGCCCGGCAGGAATTACCCGGTTTTCGATCCGCAAATGCGCCACACCGTTGCTTACTCCGTAACAGGGCCGGTTCCAGCGATAGACCGTGCCGTTGTGCAAACGCAAGGCATTCAGGCTGGGCGCTTCGCCCCGTTGCACCATGGCCAGCGGGTCATCTTCGGTTTCGGTAGTGAGCAGAATTCGATTCCGGGCAATGTCTTCTTTGAAAATTTCGGTAACGGATTCGTCGATCCAGCGATCACCAAAATGTACACGCGGTTGCTGCCCGCGTGCCTGATGGGTGCTGGAACGCGAATCCACCGAATGCTCCAATACGGCAATCCGGGTTTCATGCCACAAGCGTTTTCCCAACAAGACGGGCGAATTGACACTGGCGGCCAGCAGTGGCGCCGTCACGACCTGGGCAATATTATAGAGACGGGCAAATTCTTCTGCCGCTACCTGAAAATGGATCTGGAAGCTCGCATTACACGCTTCAAGCATGACGTTGTCGTGGGTAATGGAGAGCTGATCAATGCCCTTGAAGTTGAAACGGAATTCTTCGCCGCGCAGAGATCGCAAGGCATCATTGAGTGCAAAATAACGCTTCTCAGGCATCATCGAATCCAGCCCCAGGTGCTCCAGCGTCAGCGTGGGCAATATGCCGATCAGGGCAATATCGCAATCGACCCGGGCGGCGGTACTGCGGGCCAAGGCATAGATTTCCTGTGCTTCCTGCTCCATCAGGCGCAGGCAGTTACCACCCAGTCGCCTGGGTGAAAGATTCGCTTCCAGATTGAACAATCCCAACTCATTGGTGAAACGCGGGTCGGTAATCTGTTGCAATATCTCAGGCGCCCGGTTTGCCGGGCTGAACGCCCGGTCCACAATGAACATTTCCTGTTCGGCACCAATACGGCGAATGCCTGATTCAATCATGCCGCGGGAAATCATCAGATCAAGCGCGCGGACCTCTTCAAGCAATGAGCGCATAAAGGCCTGCTGCCCCGCCTTGCTGCTGTCGGGGTTGACGTTATGCTCTCCCATGCTGCTGTGCCTGTTGTTTCATTGCCAGGGGCGATAATAAACAGTCTGGCTTCGAACAGGCAAACAGAATTCAGCTTATGTTTGTTGTTGCTGGAGGGGTAGTGTTGTGATGCAATGAATGCAACTGATTAATTTGAGGTGGGATGTGAATAAACCATGGCTGGCCAATTACCCCAAAGGTGTTCCTGCAGAAATCGACCTGGGAGAATTTGCTTCGATCCTTGAAATTTTTGACCAGAGTTGCCAGCGCTATGCCGATCGGCCCGCGTTCAGCAATTTTAAAACCGTGATTACTTATGCCGAGCTGAATCGGCTGACACGAAATTTTGCTGCCTGGTTACAACACAAGGGTCTTAACAAGGGTGACCGGATTGCCCTGATGATGCCCAATATCCTGCAATACCCGGTGGCCCTGTTTGGCGCCTTGCGAGCCGGCCTGGTGGTGGTCAATACCAACCCCATGTACACCGCACGCGAGTTGAAACACCAGCTGACCGATTCAGGCGCGCGGGCCATCGTGGTGGTGGAGAACTTTGCGCACGTCTTGCAGGAAATCCGTGATGATGTACCACTGGAATGTGTGATCACCACACGCATCGGCGACATGCTGGGTTTTCCCAAAGGGCTGCTGACCAATTTCGTTTTGCAATACATCAAAAAAGCCATTCCCACCTGGAGTCTGCCAGGCTCCAAAAACTTTTCAGCCGCCGTGAAGCAGGGTGCACGTCTGCCATTCAACCCCGTGACTCTGGGATTTAAAGACATCGCTTTTTTGCAGTACACCGGTGGCACCACCGGCGTCGCCAAGGGCGCCATGTTGACGCATAAAAACATGGTCGCCAATATGCTGCAATCCAAAGCCTGGCTGACTTCCAGTGAGATCAACGACGGTGGTGAGGTCATTATCACCGCTTTACCGCTGTACCATATCTTTGCATTGACAGCGAACTGCCTGGTGTTCATGGAACTGGGTGGCTGCAATATACTGATAACGAATCCGCGCGATATGCGCAGCTTTGTCAGGGAATTGGCTGAAAACCGGTTTACCATGATCACCGGCGTCAACACGCTGTTTAACGCCCTGCTGCATTCACCCGGATTCAGTGAGCTGGATTTCAGTCCGTTGAAAGGTGCACTGGGTGGCGGTATGGCCGTACAAAAGGTCGTTGCGGAACGTTGGAAAGAAGTAACCGGGGTTCCCTTGATCGAAGCCTATGGACTGACAGAGACCTCACCAGCCGCCTGTATGAATCCCCTGGATCAGGAGGAATTTACCGGCTTTATCGGCTTGCCCATTTCTTCAACAGAATGCGGCATCATGAATGACGAGGGACAGTTGTTACCGGTGGGTGAAATCGACGAGTTGGTGGTACGGGGGCCGCAAGTCATGCTGGGTTATTGGCAGCTTCCGGAAGAAACAGCCAAGGTATTGTCTGAGGATGGGTGGTTGCGCACCGGCGATATCGCGTTCATGAATGAAGGTGGATTTTTCAAAATCGTCGACCGCAAGAAAGACATGATTCTGGTCTCGGGTTTCAATGTATTTCCCAACGAAATCGAAGATGTGATTGCCATGCATCCGAAAGTGCTGGAAGTCGCCGCCATCGGTTTACCGGATGAAAAATCGGGTGAGACCGTAAAAGTCTTTATTGTTCGTAAAGATCCGTCTTTGACAGTTGAGGAAATAAAGCAGTTTGCCGGCCAACAACTGACCGGTTACAAGCGGCCAAAACATGTCGAATTCCGTGACGAGTTACCCAAGAGCAATGTCGGTAAAATATTGCGTCGGGAGTTGCGTGCAGAGGCTTTACATGCTCTGGGAGAGCCGGTAAACGGTCCTAAGTAGCATCTTTTCGTCTGCGCAAAGTCATGGCGTGCACGATTTTGGCATCGCCATAGCGCTGGTTGATGGTGTCCAACAGCCGGTCCAATTTTTGTTGTGCGGGAAGTTCTGCCTGGTCACCCAGATCCATCGCAGCAGCATGGGCAAAGCGGTGCTCCAGTCCCGACACGCCCATCCCCAACAAGCGTACCGCTGTGGTCGTCTGGGCTTGCCTCCAGGTGAGAAACAGGGCTCGGGCCAAACGATAAAGCGTCATGGTACTGTTGGATCCGGTTGGCATGGTCCGGCTACGGGTAACGGTTTTAAAACGCGCATCCCGTATTTTAACGGTTACCGTCGCCGCCAATAATTGTTTGGCCCGCAGACGCTGCGCAACGGCTTCAACCAAATATTGAAGTTCAGCCAGAAGCTCACGGGTGTCGTTCACGTCGAGGTCAAAAGTCACTTCATGGCTGATGGATTTATCCGGGCTTTCTGCAATTACCTCGCGGTCATCTTCTCCGGCTGCCAGCTTCAAAAAATGCTCTGTTCGGTTGCCCAACACTGGCCGTACCATATCGGCACCGGCTTTGCGTAACTGGCCAAAGGTCAGAATACCCAGAGCCTGCAAACGAGGCTGTGTTTTCGGCCCCACGCCCCACAGGCGCTTGATGGGCATGGGGTCGAGAAACGAGTTGAGGCGGTCCAGCGGAACGACCACCAAACCATCCGGCTTTTGCAGATCGGATGCCAACTTGGCCAGGAATTTGTTGTGAGCCACGCCTACCGATGCGGTCAATCCGGTTTCCTGGCGGATCTGCGCCTTTAATTTTGCAGCAATTTCAGTTGCGGTGCCGAACAGACGAACGCTGGCACTGACATCGAGAAAAGCCTCATCCAATGACAGGCCTTCCACCTGCGGTGTGTAATTTCTGAAAATCCCGAATACCCGAGCGGACAATTCACGGTAGCGGGCCATGCGTGGTCGCAGATACTGACCACCCGGGCACAGCCGTTTTGCCTTGGCCATCGGCATGGCGGAATGAACGCCAAATTTTCGAGCGGCGTAATTGGCGGTTGCTACCACGCCCCTGGGCCCCAGCCCGCCTACGATCACAGGCTGTCCCGCCAGTGCCGGATTGTCCAGCAACTCAACCGAGGCATAGAAGGCATCCATGTCGACATGGAGTATGGATCGTTGCTGTGGTGTGTTCATGTCCTCATGGACTTTTGCAGATAGAAGCTGATATTTGATCGTTCACGGTCTCTGCGGGCATTATAGCGCCATGAAATCAGCAACCAAGCCGGTGCCTGCAAAACCGGATATACGGGATCAATTCCATATCGATGAAAATCGATGCTACGTCAACCACGCGGCCATCTCTCCCTGGCCCTTGTGTACGGCTACTGCCGTCAAACAGTTTGCCGACGAGAATGTCCGGTTGGGGCCTGAAAACTATCCTGAATGGGTGGCACACGAAACTGCATTACGTAAAAACCTTGCCTTACTGCTTAACGCATCCTCCCGTTCCGATATCGCCTTGTTGAAGAACACCACGGACGGCATTTCTACCGTTGCCTTTGGGCTGGATCTGCAAGCCGGCGATAATGTCGTTATTCCTTTGGATGAGTTTTCTTCCAACAGTCTGCCCTGGCTGGCTCAATCATCGCGTGGCGTCGAGGTCCGCCAGGTCGATATTCGCAAAGCAGACAACGCAGAGGCCGCCCTGCTCCAGGCCGTGGACCAACGCACCCGCGTTCTGGCGGTCAGTGCCGTGCAATGGACCGATGGATTCCGACTGGATCTGGAACAGCTGGGTGCGCATTGTCGTGCCCGGGAAGTGTTGTTTTTTGTGGATGCCATTCAACAGCTGGGCGCACTGCGGCTGGACGTGGCCGCAGCACAGATCGATTTCCTGGCAGCCGATGCACATAAATGGTTATTGGGTCCTGAAGGTATTGCGGTATTTTTCAGTACAGCCAAAGCTCGTGAGCAGCTGAAACTGTTACAGCTTGGCTGGCATATGCTGGAGAATCACTGGAGCTTCAGCGGCAGCGCAGTGCCCACCAAAACGGCCAGAAGATTTGAAGCGGGCAGTTCCAACACGCTGGGACAGGTGGCCATGCACGCCAGCCTGCAATTACTGCTGGCGCAGGGAATGGAATACGTGGAACACCGGGTTCTTGCCAATACAGGTCACCTGTTGGGCGGTTTGCAACAGATAAAAGGCATACAGATTACCAGCCGAACGGATGCGACAAGACGCTCGGGCATCGTCAGTTTCAAGTCCACCCTGCAGCCAGCCAAACAACTGCATAATGCCTTACAAGACCTGGGATTGCGTTGTTCGCTGAGAAATGATGCCGTCCGCCTGTCGCCACATTTTTACCAGGACGAGAACGAAATGCAGCGGATTCTTGGGATGGTTGAACAGGGTTGCCGTTAAACGGAAACAAGCCGAATACATTACCTGAAAGGCTTACATGGTATGCGTACTGAGGTTGCTCTTGATCATGGTGGCCAGGTGCGATTCGATCACGGTACGGGCATGCGAGCCATCGGGTGTGTCGGCAAACTGAACACCGATTCCAGCCTTGCGATTACCGGCAGCACCCTGTGGCGTGATCCAGATGACCTTGCCCGGAATGGGCAGGCGTTCTTCAAATTCCATCACCGTCAAAAGCAGGAATACTTCGTCACCCAGTTCAAATTTCTTGGTGCTGGGAACGAACAGTCCGCCACCTGAAACAAAGGGCATATAAGACCGGTACAGTGCTTGCCGGTCCTTGATAGAGAGTGAAAGGATTCCTTGTTGTGCCATGCCTCGTTCGGTCCTTGCGAAATTCCCCGTGGAGCATCACGAGTTGGTTGTGTCAGCCCATTGTATCAGCCAATCCCGCAGAAGTAAGTCCTTGCGTACCGTGGTGCTCAGCAGCCGTCGATTGCGATTGGCCAGACGATGCAAATCGGCATACCGCCGCGCTGATTTTGCATTGACCGGCCCACTTTCTACGCTATTTTGACCCAGCGGGTCAATTCCCATGCAGGCACGCATTTGTGTCGCACTGGCAATGGCCAGCCAGTTCCAGAGTTCCGTCGGATCCAGTTTGATCAAGTGCTCATAAGCTGGCGCTATGGCCTCAATATCACGACTGATTCGCTGCAAGCTTGCCAGCAACTGTCGAAATTCGCCGACTCGCCCCTGCTGTAACAGCACAGCTGCCTGTAGCGGGCTACCGGCGGCAGCTTGCAGCGCCAGTACCGCGTCGTCCTGACTGACTCCGGCGTGCTTCTGCAACCATTGCTGTGCCTCAGTCGCTGCCGGAGGACGCAAATGCAATGACTGGCAGCGACTGCGTATGGTCGCTGGCAGCCGGGATGCGTCACTGCTGACCAGCAATAATACGACCTCACCGGATGGCTCTTCCAGTGTTTTCAGCAAGGCGTTGGCAGCATTTCGATTCATGGCGTCGGCCGGGTGTATCAAGGCCACTTTACGCGGACTCAAGCCATTGGTTAACTGCATGGAATGGATCAATTCACGCACCTGATCAATGATGATCACGGTTCGCAGTTCGTCGGATTTGTCCTTGGGAATAAAACTCACAAAGCGATAATCCGGATGTGCGCCGCCGGCAAACAGCGTGCAGGAGCGGCACCGGCCACAGGCCAGGCCTGCATTGGCGTCAGCCGCTGCCCCGGGATTCAGGCACAATAAAGCGGCGGCCATTTCTCTTGCCAGGAGCAGTTTCCCCAGACCCACGGGACCGGTCAACAAAACTGCGTGCGGCTGTCGGCCTGCCAGCAACTGTTGGCTGAATTGCCGGCGGGCTTCATCCAACCATGGCAACTTCATGACGTAGTGGTTTCCAGAGCATGCCTGATATCTGCCCAAACTCCAGCAATGTCCCGGGAGGCATCTATAACCCGAAAACGCAAAGGAAACTGCCGGGCACGTTGCAGGTAGGCAGCACGTACACGCTCAAAAAAATCCAGGGATTCCTGTTCGATACGGTCTGCTTCACCGCGACTGGCCATTCTGCGCAGGCCCATTGCGACCGGCAAGTCGAGCAGCAGGGTAAGATCAGGCTGTAGCTCACCCTGTACGCCCTGCTCCAGCATGGCAATGAATTCTGCAGGCTGTCCCCGCCCGCCGCCCTGGTATGCCCAGCTGGCATCGGTGAAACGGTCACACAGAACCACCTTGCCCTGTTCCAGGGCAGGAATGATCAATTCGTGCAAATGTTGTGCACGTGCTGCGAATACCAACAACAATTCAGTTTGTGCACACAGTTCCGGAAACTTTTTACCCAGCACCAGTTCACGTATCTCCTCAGCCAGCGGCGTGCCACCCGGTTCACGAGTCAAAAGCACGACCCGGCCCTGTGCTTCAAAGTAATCACGGGCCTTTTCGATCATGGTGCTTTTGCCGGCACCTTCTCCACCCTCGAAGCTGATGAACAAACCCTTCATGGTTTTCTGCCCAACATGATATTCACTGCTTTTTGATGTTCCTCAAGTGTGTCTGAAAAGGTATGGCCGCCCTGGCCATCGGCAACAAAATACAGACTGCTACCGGCTTTGGGTTTTGCTGCTGCCTGCAAGGAAGCGACTCCGGGCAAAGCAATCGGTGTGGGCGGCAAACCAAAGCGGGTATAGGTATTGTAAGGCGTGTCGGTCTGCAGGTCTTTTTTGCGAATATTGCCATCATAGGCAGTACCCAGGCCATAAATTACCGTGGGATCCGTTTGCAGGCGCATGCCTTTTTGCAGGCGCCGCACAAATACCCCGCTGACTTCTTCACGCTCGGAATCCACTGCTGTCTCGCGCTCAATGATAGAGGCCAGTATCAGCAGTTCGTAAGGCGTTTTGACCGGATGTTCTTCGATGCGCATTTCCCATGCCCGTTGCAACTCTGCCTGCATGTCCTGATGCGCCCGTTGCAATAAATCAGTTGCAGAATAGCCACGCACAAACATATAGGTCTCCGGCAGAAACCAGCCTTCCGGTGGGTCAGGATCGGTCAGCTGTTGAGCCAGTGCGTGGAGTTCCGGTAAATCTGCTGAATCACTGCCCAACAATTCATCTGTCTGCAATGCCAACAGCAACTGCGATAAAGTCCAGCCTTCCACAATGGTAAAGCGATAATGGATGACATCACCCGCTTGCAACATGTGCAGCAGTTGTGGCGCCGTGAGTCCGGCTTCAAGACGGTATTCCCCCACCCGGAGGGGTGCAGGCTGTTGGCGCATCAACCAGCGCCATTGCCAGCTCCATTCAGTGATACCGGCATCCTGCAGGCGATTGACCACGGCACGACCGCTCAAACCAGGGTCCACGACGAACACCTGTCCTGCCGCCGCTATATGCAGTGGCTGCTGCAGGAAATCATCGTATTTACCCCGCAAAATCCAAAATGTAACAACAAGTACTAATATTGCCAACAAAGCCAGGACTGCCAGCCATTTCACGATACGTTTCAACTTTGCCCTCATGAACAGAACTTTCCGGGTTTATTCCTGAAGAGCCAACTCACTTTTGTTCCAGCCACTGTTGAACTTCACGGGTCCGCGGGCCGATTTCATAGTGCCAGTGATCGATGCGCGTTACCGGTATCACGCCCCGCACCGCATTACAGACAAACACTTCCTGTGCGTCGGGCAACATATCCAGCTGAATGCGACGCTGTTCGCACAGCGGACGAAAAGCATGCAGTACGGCCGCGCGCATCACGCCACGAACACCACAGCGATCCATTCTGGGCGTCAACAGGCGGTCATTGAGTACCAGGAAAATATTGCCAGAGGTAGCGCTGACCACATGGTCGTCCGGATCCAGCATGATGCCTTCGTCGACGTCACGCTGGCTGACTTCGGACCTGGCCAGCACCTGTTCCAGACGATTGAGGTGCTTTATGCCAGCCAACCTTGGTTGAACTGCCAGGCGCAAACTGCAGATGGTTGCAGCAATACCCAATTGTGCCTGCGCCTCCACCCCCTCGGGATAGGCATGTGCTGAAATCACACGGGTGGGTGCACAGGCTTTGCCCGCCGCATAACCACGCCCGGATTCACCGCGCGTGAGAATGATTTTGGTCACGCATTGGCCACGCCCGGCGGTTACGGTCTGCACTTCGCGTAACAACAGTTGTTGCGGAACCAAAGGAATATCCAGTTGCTCACAAGCCGTCACCAGACGATCCATATGGCGTTGCCAAAACCGCGGCACACCATTCACCATGGCAATGGTTTCAAAGACACCATCGCCATAAAGTAATCCACGATTGGTGGCGGAGACCAGGCTGGAAAGCTCTCCATCTACCAGGCAATCAAGCATATTCGAACTCCGCAGTGTCGGATTGCAGCGCCAATAACATGCCCCTGGCCTTGTCCTTTGTTTCCTGCAATTCCTGTGCGGGAACCGAATCGGCAACGATACCGGCACCGGTACGGAAGTGAACCTGCCGGTCCTGCAACAGCATGCTGCGAATCAATATGTTGAGGTCCATATCACCATTCCTGTCCAGATAACCCATGGAGCCGGTATAGAAACTCCGGCCCTGCTGCTCGAATTCAGCAATGATCTGCATGCAACGCACTTTGGGGCAACCCGTTATGGTACCACCCGGAAACACGGCTTTTATGGCCTGCACGGGTCCGGCCTCCGGGCGCAAACGCCCGCGAATATTGGAAACGATATGGTGCACATGGGCGTAGCTCTCAATCACCATATACTCATTGACTTCGACACTGCCGGGTTGGCAGACACGACCCAGGTCATTGCGCTCGAGGTCAATCAACATCACGTGTTCGGCCCGTTCCTTGGGATTGTCGATCAGTTCACGCGACAGTTCCCGGTCATGATCCGGATTTTCACCCCGTGGCCTGGTGCCGGCGATGGGTCGGGTTTGAATCCGGTCGCCCCGCACTTCAACCAAACGCTCGGGTGAAGAACTCAACAGTGCCATATCCTGCCAGCGCAGCATACCGGCAAAAGGTGCGGGATTTCGTTGGCACAGACTGCGGTACAACACAGCCGGATCTGGCGGTGCACTGAAATGGCCCTGCCAGGATCGAGAGATATTGACCTGAAAAACATCACCGGCGTGCAAATACTCAAGTACCGTTGCCACACCCGCCTCAAACCGCGCAGGCTCATCATCTTGCAAAGACAACAGGGCGGGAATCTGCGTTTGGACGGGAGCCAGATCCGTTTTCAACAAGGCCAGAATCCGTTGCAGAGTGGCTTCGTCTTCTGCTACTGCTACTGCAGTTTGAGTTTGTGGAACCGCAGCAGGGTCGGGCCCGTGAAACACCAGTACAGCGCCCGGACAACGCCAGGCCAACGCGTCAGGCAAGCCCGTAGGATTGGGTGGCAGCTGAAGCTTTGGTTCAATCGCTGCTGCCATTTCGTATCCCAAATAAATAAACCATCCACCACCAAACGGCAGCGGCGACTGGTCCGGCGCGATAACGGGTTTATAGGTTTGCTTCTCACTGCGATACCAGTGATCAAGCCGGTCAAAAAAGTCCTTTCCCTGGCCTGGGCCGGTGATTTCGCCACTGCTGTATTGCACCAGCTTTTCTTCACCCGCGAACAACAGCAGGCTGCAGCCCTGGCCGGCGGCATTATCCAGTAAAAAAGGTAAGGCTTGCGGCTCTGCCGCACTCAAGCCGACCAGGTCAGGGACCCGATCCAGCCATTGGCTATGACGGGCCGGCACAGTGCAATGTCAGTTTTTCAGCCGGGAAAAAATCAGTGTCCCGTTGGTGCCGCCAAATCCGAATGAATTGGATAAGGCAATATCAATTTTTGCATCGCGTGCCGTGTGAGGCACGTAATCCAGATCACAGCCTTCACCGGGGTGGTCCAGATTGATGGTCGGTGGTGCGATGCCATCCCGAATGGCCAGAATGGAAACAATGGCCTCAAAACCACCGGCCGCTCCAAGCAAATGCCCCGTCATGGATTTGGTCGAACTCACCATGAGTTTTTTGGCATGGTCACCAAAGGTGGTTTTGATCGCATCAGACTCGGCTCGGTCACCCAGAGGCGTAGAGGTGCCGTGGGCATTGATGTAGTCGATCTGGTCGGGATTGATTCCGGCATCACGCAAAGCAATCGCCATACATCGTGACGCGCCCTCGCCGTCCTCGGGTGGTGCGGTCATGTGGTAAGCGTCACCGCTCATGCCAAAGCCTTTCAACTCGGCATAAATTTTTGCGCCGCGACGTTTTGCGTGTTCCAGTTCTTCCAGCACGACAATGCCGGCACCATTGGACAAAACAAAACCATCGCGCTCACGGTCCCAGGGACGGCTGGCGCCTTCCGGGTCATCATTGCGGGTCGACATGGCCTTGGCGGAGGTAAAGCCCGCCATGGCGGTTGGTGTGGTGCCATATTCCGAGCCACCGGCAATCATCACATCCGCGTCGCCATAGCTGATCATACGCGCGGCGATGCCGATGTTGTGGGTCGATGTGCTGCACGCGGTAACGATGGCGATATTCGGACCTTTGTAACCAAATCGGATCGACAAAGAGCCACTGATCATGTTGACGATAGAGCCTGGAATATAAAACGGTGAAACCCGCCGCGGTCCTTTGTCACGGTAAGTCAGCATGGTGCTTTCAATGGTGGCGATACCACCGATGCCCGCTCCCAGTGCAAAACCCACACGTTCAGGATCCACAACAGATTCGTTCTGCCTCAGACCCGCATCTTCTATGGCCTGAACGCCGGCCGCGATGCCGTATTGCAGAAACTTGTCCGACCGGCGTGCTTCTTTCTCATCCATGAACTGACCGGCATCAAAATCCCGGATTTCACCGGCGATACGGGTGTTGAGTTGGGAAACGTCGAACTCGGTAACCGGACCAATCCCGCTCTTACCCTCGCGTATGGCAAGCCATGCGGAATCGACGGTGTTGCCCACAGGGCTGAGCAGGCCCAGGCCTGTTATGACAATGCGGCGTTCAAACACGCTGTAAACCTCGTATAGCAGCCCGACAGCAGTAGATTACCGGGCATTACAGATAAAGCGGTAACCGACCCGGGCCGGTTACCGCGGGGTGGCAAAAAAATATGTTCAGGAATTAGCCTTTACATAATCAACGGCTTGCTGAACCGTGGTGATCTTTTCTGCTTCTTCGTCCGGGATCTCGCACTCAAATTCTTCTTCCAGTGCCATCACGAGTTCAACCGTATCCAGCGAGTCTGCGCCAAGATCATCAACGAATGATGCGGTAGGGGTAACTTCATCTTCCTTTACGCCAAGTTGCTCGATGACGATTTTTTTGACGCGATCTTCAATGCTGCTCATTTTCAGAATTATCCTCGTTAGGGTGATACCGGCCGCAATTCTAGTGAATATAAGGCTACGATACCAGTTTATCGACATTCGCAGCAGTATGGAGACCACTACGATTCTTAAATATAACTATATAAATATCATCAACTTAACTTACAAACAAAACCTAAAATCACATATACATTCCACCATTCACATGCAACACCTGGCCCGTAATATAGGACCCTGAAGGCGAAGCCAGAAAGGTTACTGCTGCCGCAATGTCCTCTGGTTGCCCCAGTCTTTGCAAGGGAATGTCAGCGATCAGCCTGTCACGCTGCCCTTGATCCAGGTCGCGGGTCATATCGGTATCGATGAATCCAGGCGCAACGGTATTGACCGTAATGCCACGCGAACCCACTTCTTTTGCCAAAGACCGGCTGAAACCTTCCATCCCTGCTTTGGCGGCAGCGTAATTCGCCTGGCCTGCATTACCCATGCATCCAACAACCGAGGAGATGCTGATGATACGCCCGTTTCGAGCTTTCATCATGCCACGCAAACAGGCTTTACTCAGTACATACACCGGGCGCAGGTTGGTTGCCATCACGCCATCCCAGTCATCGTCTTTCATGCGCATCAATAACTGGTCCCGGGTAATGCCGGCATTATTGATCAAAATGGTGGGGGCACCCAGCTCTGCAGAGATCTGTTGTACCAGTTGTTCCGAAGCGCCGGCTTCATTGACATCCAGTCTCGCACCGCGGCACCGATCGTCCAGGATCTTCAAACGCTGGCTGATCGCAGCGGCACCCTCATCAGTGGTAGCAGTACCGACGACCAGCGCACCCAGTCTGGCCAGACTTTCCGCGATGGCCGCACCGATTCCTCTGCTGGCCCCGGTGACCAACGCAACCTTTCCTTCCAGGTTCCAATCCATATTCAATTCCATTCCAGGATAATTTTTTGCATGGTATCCACATCCGTCAGTGATACGGTTTCTGCGTCACGTGCATTGCGCCGATTCAGGCCGGTCAGCACGCCTCCCGGACCACACTCTGCAAAACGGGTCACGTGGCGTGAACTCAGCTCGGCTATGGTCTCACTCCAACGAACCGGCTTCCACAATTGTTCGGCCAGAACCTGGCGAATCGCTGCCGCATCGGTATGTGATTGCACATCGGCATTGTGCAGAACGACCAAACCATTCGGGACTACCTTCGTTTTCAGCAAGGTTTCCTGCAGCTGTTCGGCTGCCCCACGCATCAGTTCACAATGTGACGGCACACTGACTGGCAACGTCACTGCTCGTTTGGCCCCGGCCGCCTTGGCCGCCTCACAGGCACGTTCTACGGCCTCTCGATGGCCGGCAATGACCGTCTGCCCCGGTGAATTGTAATTGGCGCAAGAGACGATCTGATCATGGGCGACAGCGGTACAAATATCCTGCAAGACTGCATCATCCATCCCCAGAATAGCTGCCATCGCACCCACTCCTTCCGGAGTGGCTTGTTGCATCAAACGGGCTCGCTGCGCCACTACACGCACCGCATCTGCAAAATCCAGAGTACCTGCCGCAACCAGCGCAGCATACTCGCCCAGGCTGTGCCCTGCCATGAATTGAGGGTCAAAACCACCCTGCTCTTTCCACACCCGCCAACAGGCAATATCAGCCGCCAGCATGACCGGTTGGGTTAATTCGGTTTGATCCAGGCGCTCTTTGGGACCGTGCTGCGCCAACTGCCACAAATCGACATCAAGCAGCCCGGAAGCTTCTTCAAAGGTCTGCTGCACCCGGGTGGATTGCTGTGACAAGCGGTCGAGCATACCCAGGGATTGCGAGCCCTGGCCAGGAAATAAAAATGCAACTGGGTTCATGAATAATAACGATCAGGCTAATAACGAATCAGGGCAGAGCCCCAGGTAAAGCCGCCACCAAAAGCCTCCAGCATTACCAGCTGGCCTCTTTGCAGGCGTCCGTCACGTACTGCTGCATCCAGCGCCAGAGGTACTGAAGCAGCCGAAGTATTGCCATGTTTGTCTACGGTCACGATGACCTGATCCATGTCCATATCCAACATCTTCGCAGTAGCTGTAATGATGCGGTAATTGGCCTGGTGCGGTAATAACCAGTCCAGTTCCGATTTGTCGATGTTGTTGGCGCTCAATGTTTCGTCCACTATGCGATGCAGTGTGCGCACCGCAAACTTGAACACTTCATTGCCACGCATGCTGATTTCAGGTTTGTTTTCGTTATTCTCGATACCATCGAATCCCACCGACGGCCCAACGTCCGTGCGTAACATGTCAACATGACGACCGTCTGCATGGATGTGTGTAGACAAAATCCCCGGCTCTTCTGAAGCTTCCAAAACCACAGCGCCAGCGCCATCACCAAACAGTACAGCGGTATCGCGCTTTTTCCAATTGATCAATTGGGTCAGTGTTTCAGCGCCCGCGACCAGAACCTTTTTTGCATCGCCACAGCGAATATATTTATCGGCAATGCTGAGTGCGTACATGAAGCCCGAACAGGCAGCATTGACATCCATGGCACCGCAATCGCCCAGACCGAGGTCTTTCTGGATAATGCACGCCGTGCTGGGAAAAACCAGATTCGGGGTGGTAGTGCCCAAAATGAACAGATCAATTTCTTGCGGGTCAATGCGGGCGGCTTCTATGGCCTTTTGGCAGGCAGCCAATGCCAGCGTGCCGGTATTTTCCCCCGGACCGATAACACGCCGTTCACGGATACCGGTGCGATCACGGATCCATTCATCACTGGTATCGAGGAATTTCTCAAGGTCTTTATTGGTCACTATCCGTTCAGGCAACTGGCTTCCAGTACCGGCGATTCTTGAGTAAATCAAGTTTCCTTCTCCATTTGAAACGCTCGTATGGATGCGCTGATTTTTTCGGGAACTTTACGATGGGCTTCTCGACGCGCTTCGATGATGGCCCGGGTCATGGACTGGGCATCTGCACTGCCGTGGCTTTTCACTACAACACCGTTCAAGCCCAGCAAAGGGGCACCATTATGCGCGGCAGGATCAATCTGTGCCAGCATGGTGTGCAATGCATCAGAGGCCAACCAGGCACCGATCCGGCTGCGCAAGCTGGAATTCAGGGCACGCTGTAATTCGCCAACCATCATCCGCGCCAGGCCTTCACTGGATTTGAGCATAAGATTGCCGCTAAAACCATCGCAAACTGCAACATCAACCTTGTCGGAATAAATATCGTGACCCTCGATAAAGCCAATGTAATTGATGGGCAAGGTTTTTAGCATCTCACTCGCTTCACGTACACCATCATGTCCCTTGTTGTCTTCATGACCTACGTTGAACAAACCCACCCGTGGTTTTGCTATTCCGTCAGCAATTTCGGCAGTTACCGAACCCATGATGGCAAACTGAGCCAGCTGTCTGGCGCTGACTTGCAGATTTGCACCCAGGTCCAACATGCCGGTGAAGCCGGAGCCATTCGGTACACGCGCCATAATGGCCGGCCGTTCTATACCGGGCAACAATCCAAGCAACTTGACGCTCAGGGTCATTAGCGCCGCTGTACTGCCGGAACTGACACAGGCATCCACTTTACCCTCTGCCAGCAGTTCAATGGCTCGCCACATACTGCTTTCCTTGCCGCACCGCAGCGCTGCCACGGGTTTGGCATCCATAACCAGGCTTTCAGTGGCATGAATGATTTGCAGTCGATCCGATTCAGCCACCCGGGCTGTTTGGAGCGCTGTTGCAATTTCGTCTTGCCGACCACAAAGTACAAGGTGTAAACGAGGATCCTCACGCAACGCCTGTATGGCCGATGGAACGGTAACGAGCAAGCCCTTATCGCCACCATGCGCGTCAATAGCGACCGTCGCGATGTTCGGATCTTTCAAGACTTTTACGGAATGTGCTTGGGGACATAGACCCCGGACGCTGTTCCGGGGCCTGCTGCGGGGCTCTTCGAATTAATCTTCGTCGAATTCGACAATTTTACTGTCGATGACTTTACGTCCACGGTAGTAGCCTTCGGGGCTCACGTGATGGCGCAAATGCGTCTCTCCCGTGGTTGGCTCTACAGAAAGTGTTGGTGCAGAAAGTGAGTCATGCGAGCGACGCATATCCCTTTTCGACGGGGTCTTGCGGTTTTTTTGTACAGCCATGCTATTTACTCCAAGTTTAAAATCATTACTTTTTACCAGTGCCAGACTTGTGTTTGGTGCCGGAAAATTCTTTCAACTGATCTGCCAATCCTGCAAATGGGTGTTGCCGGGGTTGTTGCCCGACATTCTGCCCGGCTTTCTTTTCGGACAATCCATCTTCCCAACCGTACTCATTTGACTCTGCATCAAGCTCCGGCAGGTCCGGATTTCGTGGCACTTGCGGTAAAGCAAGCAACAGTTCGTCTTCTACCAATTCAAGAAACGAGACTTTACCATGCACCGCCAGAGTTCCTTCGTAACCTTCAGGTAACAGGCCTTCCTGGCTGGAGTCATTAATGACCCCTAACAAAGAAGTTCTGTTGAACAGTTCCTGATAGGGCTCCAGGCTGCGTTGACAGACCAACCACAGTGCGGCATCAACTTCGATCTGGATTTTTACCCCAACCAGAGGGTCCTTATCAAACTGTGCCGTAAAACTGACTTCGCCTTCATCGCTGGCCAGAAAGGTTTTCAAGCGGTCCATGCGGTGTATCGGAATGGTACCTGAAAAAACCCTGTGCCCTTCAGCCGCCTTCTGAGGGTCGATAAAATCCGGATACTCAAGGGACATGGGTATACTCTCCGCTGCCCAACTGATTCACTATGGCAAACCCAAACGGAAGATCTCACCATCACACAAACCGGCAATTTTACTACAGAAATGAATACCAAGTCACCTGAATCTGAATTAATTCTGGCATCCACCAGTCCTTACCGAAAAATGCTCTTGCAACGCCTGGGCCTGCGGTTCACTTGTGCCGTCCCCAATATGGATGAAAACACCCTGCCGGGAGAGTCTGCGCTGGAACTGACTCACCGGCTGGCAAGAGGAAAGGCGGCCAGCATTGCCGAGCAGAATCCTGAAGCACTGGTAATCGGCAGTGATCAAGTGGCCGAATTTGCGGATGCTATCCTCGGCAAGCCAGTTTCCAAAGAGGTTGCGATTGCCCAATTGCTGCACTTTTCAGGTAAAACTGTGCAATTTCACACCACTCTGTGCCTGTTACGGTTGGACCCCTGGTTTCGTGAAGAGGCCGCTGTCCCGACCTGGGTGCATTTCCGGGAATACAGCAAAGATGAAGCCGAACGTTACATTGAACTGGATAATCCGCTGGATTGTGCTGGTGCTTTCAAGTCTGAAGCGGGCGGTTCCATGCTGTTGCGTGGTTTGGAGTCCAATGACCCAACCGCATTGATCGGGCTGCCGCTGATCGCCCTGAGCCAAATGCTGCGCTCAGCGGGGTGTTTGCTGCCCTGAGACTCAAAGCATAAGCAGATTCGGCCGGGCCTTGGTCGACTCCGGTCACATCTGTGATAATGTTGGCAAACTGCCTGTCATGGGCTTTTTTTCATTCTGACCATACCTGACCGTACGGAGCTCTGAACATGAACTCACCTGCCTACCAACACTGGCGTATCGATTTCGACCAGGATCGTATTGCCTGGCTAACCCTCGATCGGGCCGGCGAGAAAACCAACAGCCTCTCCCGGGAAGTGCTCACTGAACTGGAACTGATCGTTGATTCATTCAGCAAAACACCGCCCCGTGGGCTGATTCTCCAATCGGGCAAAAAAGGTTCTTTTATTGTCGGTGCCGATGTGCGTGAATTCGAGGATGTCAACGATCCGGTAGTCGCTGCAGAGTCCATTCGCGAAGTTCACCAGCTATTCAATCGTATTGAATCATTTGGTTTCCCGGTGGTGGTAACCATTGAGGGCTACTGCCTTGGCGGCGGTCTGGAACTGGCTTTATCCTGCCATTACCGCATTGCGCTGGATGCTCCCCATACACGACTCGGTTACCCTGAAATCCAGCTTGGAATTTATCCCGGTTTTGGTGGCAGCGCCAGAACGACAGCCCTGTTGGGTGGCCCAAAGGGAATGGAACTGATGCTGAGTTCGCGCATGTTACGGGCCAGACAGGCCAAATCCATGGGATTGGTAGATCAATTGGTCAGCCCGCACGGCTCTTTGCGCTGGGCTGCCCGCAA
>CAZRTG010000009.1:0-38311 GCA_964602895.1 uncultured Wenzhouxiangellaceae bacterium | reverse complement strand
TGTGCCAGCGCGACAATCGGCATCAGGTACAGTCCAAGCAGGCTGACCAGGCGTTTTATTTTTGACATATGAATCTCCAGGCTTTATCGGGCTTCTAATTTTTATCAACTGACGACGTCAGCTTTAACGAATTGAGCAGATTGGTTTTATCAACTTTCCGCATCAGGGGACAACGGTAACCGCCACTGAAGCAATTTGAACCAGAGTGCCGGGCACACTGCCGAAAAGCTGGGCTTTCAACCTTGAGGTGCCTTTGCGGCCAATCACGATATTGCTGGCACCCAACTCTGTAGCAAGCTCATCCAGGGTTTTGGCGGGGTGTCCGTGGCGAACCAGGCCCTCAACATCAAGCCCTTTAGCCCGCAAGTCAGCAACTTTGGGATCTATCAAATCCGCATAGGCCCTGGACAGCTCTTCTTCACGACGCTTGTGGCGGACTTCATTCTCCTGGGCTGTATTGAATGAGTACGGTGACCATTCAATCACGTGTACCAAAATCAGTTTCGCGCCTGCAGACTCTGCCCATTCAGCTGCATAGTCGATACTGCGCTGACAACAATCGCTGCTGTCTATACCTACAAGTAACACTTGTGACATTCAGGTCTCTCCTCTGATCGGATTGTCGCCAGTATCTGCTGATGGCAAACCCATATTAACTCACGTTTATTGCCCTTGTCAGACAGCGAATGCCCCGCTGCATGGCTTACGACCGGTCTGAACGCCACTTGATGGAACAGCCTATGGAAGGAACCTGTTGTTCAGGACACTGACCTGTTTCCGCCACGCTTTGCATGGCCAGGAACAGTTCAGGCTTTGCATCTTCCGCATTTTTGTTGGCGCCAGCCGCATCCAGTCTGCCTCGGTAACACAGCTCAAGCTTTGCGTTATAACCGAAAAAATCAGGCGTACACACTGCGCCGAAGGCTTTGGCCACCTGCTGGCTTTCATCCAGCAAATAGGGAAAGGGATAAGCCTGTTCTTTCGCCATGGCCCGCATATGATGTAAATCATCTTCCGGATAGGCTTTGATATCATTGGGCATGATGGCCACACAGCCGATTCCCAGTTTCATCAAAGCACTGGTATCGCGTACCAATTTCCGGTTAATCGCCTGCACGTAGGGGCAATGATTGCAAATAAACATCACCAGCAATCCACGTGGACCCACGCAGGAGGCGCGCGACCAGAGGCGGCCATCCGTGTCTGGCAGTTCAAAATCCGGCGCGGGCGCACCAAATTGGCAAATGGGTGTCTGAGTAGCAGCCAAACTTGTGGCCCTGGTGTGGTGTCGGTGGAGTATAACAGCAGAATTATTTATGAATCGGAAGCTGCCTGTACAATTAATAAAGGTTTCATTGCGTAAATTTGCTATATTAAAATAAACTTTTCGACACTGTGTGGCTCTATACACGTGTCAGTTCGATGAAATTGACCAGCAGCGGGGGCTGCAACGAGATAAATGAGCAGTCAACAAACAGTACAGAAAGTCAGCCAAAGCCCGTTTACGCGGGTGGTTTTGCTGTGCCTGTTCTGTCTGAATGCACAGGCCGCTGACAAACACTCCACCGCCCTGCAAATGCTGGATCAGGATACCAACAGAGCCATGCAATCAAGCATCGAACGTACCGGCACGGCCCAGACCCGGGTACACCCCGGCACCCCGCTGATTCTGGCACCCGTTGCAGGTGCTTTCGAGTTTGATTTGGCTGGAAGTGATGTTCCAAAGTTGCAACTGCAGCTGGCTCACCCCCTGCAGCTGGATTCGGACCACATCGGCAGAAACCTGGGTTCACCCGGCCTTTTGGGCCTCGATGCCACCCTCACCTTGCCGTTGGGCAAGGGCTATGCACTGCAAAGCCGGTCCGAACAGGCCATCGCCCCATCCCAGTATCAGGCTCTGGGCAGTATCCAGTGCCTGAACGGTACGCTGAAGCCCGATTCATACACCGCATCAGGCTGCCGGTTTGTCGACGACCAGCCTGCAGCTTTTGACCGGCGCACCCTGAGCCTGGGCGCAAGCAAGGATTTCGGTGCAGTTTCCAGTTCCATCAACTGGTTTACCAGCCAGGCACACAGCGGTCAGAAAGGATTGAATCCGGCAAACCGCTATCACCAGGCTCCGGTATTTGACCCTGCGCATTACACGGGCTCGTCATTGAATGGCATATTGCCGGGAATGTCATCGACCTCTTTGCTGGACAGCGAAGCCAGCGGTGTTGACCTGAATTTCCAGGTAGGTTTCACCACCAACCACGCCGGGTCAGTGCAATTGGGCCTGGCGTTAACCCACGTATACGAAGCCCAGTTGAATGGCCTGAACGCTGAAACGTTTTCCCCGCTGTCCTGGAATGAAGCCGAACCCTTCAGCACCGCATCCCTTGGCATTGAGTGGCAGCGTGGCTCTTTCAGTAGCGGAATTCGGGGTTACTACCGGGAACAGATTGACTTTCTGGATCGGAAAAGCCTGAACAGCATGGGCACTTTTGATGTGCATTTCACCTGGCGTGCGCCCTGGAATGCCAATTTCTCAATTGGCGCAAGCAATGTACTCGGTGCAGGCACGGATGAACGCAACCCCGCAGACAAACCCGTAAGTACTGATCGTTTCGAATCCATTTACGGGCGTATTCCTTACGTCCGTTATCAGCAGGATCTTTGAGAAACTGGATGGCAGGCCGTGCTAGACTTGCGCAGTTTTTCACGCCCTAAGGTTTATTGATGAAAAAGATTCTTTTGGCCATTGCGGCCACATTTTTTACCCTTACCGCTATCGCCCAAACCGCTTTTTCTTCCCTGGAAGAACAGATGACCGGCAAGGATTTTCAGGCAGCCGGTCTGGAGAAACTGTCGGCATCAGAGCTTGCAGCACTCAATGCCTGGATACGTAGCCGTTCTTTGGCCACGCTGGATGCTCCCAAAGCAGGCACTGCCAAAGCTTACAGCGGCCCGGAGGGGGATATGCGTGGTTTCGATTCCGAGCAAACGAAAAAATCGGAACGAACCACTATCACCAGCCAGATTGTGGGCAAGTTCACCGGTTGGGACGGACAAACCATTTTCACGCTGGAAAATGGCATGATCTGGGAGCAGGCCGACAAGGACAAGTTTTACGTGAAAGAATTGGACAACCCGGTGGTCAACATCGAACCCGGAATGTTCAGTACCTGGCGCCTTTCAGTAGAAGGCCATAAAAAAGAATGCAAGGTAAAGCGTATTCAATAGTTATTTCAGAGGCAGCCAAATCTGCCGAAACGAAAACCCGGCGCCGCAACGCAAACCTGTTTGCACTTGACTGATTGCAGCACCCTGCCAAGCCCGACAGGCTCCTGTCAGTCGTCACCATCACCCAAGCCACGAATCGCTGCATTCTTGCCGAAAAAGCGCCTGGCTTTGAAATCCAGTTTTTTCATGCGCTGCAGGTCTTCTTCAGAGCTGGCTCTGACCTCCATACCCAGCACACTGCGTTGAAACGGTATAATGTGCACAAACGGCATACCCATCTTCAGCTGGTGATCCGTATCACCGCGGCGGAAAAAGGTATTCACATGTATGTAGTGGTACACATCGGTATCAACCACACCCGTGGCCACTGAAAAGCGCTGCTCGAAGTCGTAATAAGGTTGCGACAATAATACGGACCAACCGGGTGGTGTTCGTACTTTCCAGGGGTTGGTGAATTTGACCGAATCCGGTAAATAATCTTCCGGCAGGGGCATGGTGTTGTATTGCGTCTGCTGGCTGTGCGTCGTGGCATGCGCCAACTCATTGGAACCCAGGCAATACACAGCCTTGCCACGCACCTGGACCAGAAAATCAGACCACAGGGGAATGATATAACCCTCTGACAAATAGGAAATGACTCCGGGACAACGGCGAATGGTCGCGTTCAAATTGGACAGACTCAAGGCTTTGGACAAACCAAAGGGTAATTTGGATTGTTCCGGCAACAAATCGATGGATGGCGCCATCTGCCTGAACCAATCCGGCAGGTTTTTACGTGTCGGTACCGGGGGAAAATCCAGCAGATTTTCATTATCGGTAAAGAATTCTATTTTCGGTCTGGCCATCAGTGTCTGTTGCTCACTGCATACCGTGGTGCATCAGCGTGCTGATTGACGAAGCATCTTGAGATGGCGTTTGGCCTGAAACAGCAAACCCCTCACTATGATGTAGCCTAAAGCCGAAAAAGCCATGACGACAAAGGGGCCAGACGAGGTTGGCTGTGTGTAACCAGCCGATTCCCACCAATACCAGCCAAAGCCGGCTACAAAAAGAGAAATCACCGCATAGCTGGTCATGTTGAGGTGATAAATGCGATCACGTGCCTTGCGTTCCCGGAATACCGCCATTTGCTCATCACTGACTTCACCACGCGCGAAGCCGCAGTGGCCGCACAGAGCAACTTTGTCCGATATTTTTTTGCCACACGCCTGGCAGAAAACGATGCTCATCCAGGATAACTCCTTGCTCGATCCGGTTGACACGTTAACGATGAAGTGATCGAATGGCAAGCCCTGTCAACCACTAATCCTGCCCGTTAATCTCGATTGGGGTAAAACAGCAATTCTGCCCGCAAGCCCCCACTGGCGCGGTTGCTGAATAAAATGGACCAGCCATACAGCTCGCACAGGCGCTTGACGATAGCCAGTCCCAAGCCAGAGCCCTTGCCACCGATGTTCTGGCCACGGTAGTGCCGGTCGAATACCCGGTCCAGATCGGCTTCAGGTATCCCCGGACCGGTATCTTCTATCACCGCCCGGCCATTGCCGATAGTGATAACTACCTGGCCACTGGTGGTATAGCGCATGGCGTTGCCTATGAGATTTCCAACCGTTACTGCAATCACCGACTCAGGAGCGATCACACTGACCTTGTCCTCTTCGCGAACCTCCAGATGCAGATCCTTGTTGCCAACCAACGGTTCATACAGGTGCACCAGTTCACGCACCACCTGGCCAACGTTTTGTGCTGAAGACTGCCTGTCTATGCCCTGTTCGGCACGAACCAGGTGCAACAATGCAGTTGTGATGTCTGCCGACTGCCTCGCTGCACGGGCAATGCGCAGCAAGCGGGTGCGAACTTTGGGGTCCAGATCGGGTTGAGCCAACAGCAGTTCCGTGGCACCGGTGATCACGGTCAGCGGTGAGCGCAGTTCATGGCTCACATCGGCGTTGAATTCACGGTCGCGTTCAACCAGATGATGCAGTCGCTCGGCGTAGCTGTCCAATGCCATGGCCAGTTGCCCTACCTCATCATCGGCAAACTGCGATGACAATTTAACGGGTTTGCCTTCACCACCGAGCGTTTCCAGTCGATCAGCCAGATCGCTGACCGGCTTCATCACACGTCGCGATGACCACGCACCCAGGGTAAAAGACAACAGCGAAAAAACCAGCACCACGCCGATCAGCGCCAACAGTAATTGCTGCTTCAGAACCTGATTCTCGGTCAGATCATAGATCAGGAAGGCCCACAGGTCGTCTTCCTTGCGAACAGCTGCCTTGAATACTGCAGACCCAATGTGCACGTCATGCACACCCTCGGGTAACTCACGGATATCGGCATCCACCGTCTGGTTCGGGTCGCCGGGGCGGGTAACATAGCCCTGGATGCGCGTGTAGAAGGGCTCGACAACGGTAGGATCCAGTCGTAACTGGTTGATGTAATCATCCAGTTCCTGTTCCAGCGTGGAGCCGATCAGCTCATCTTCAAGATAGTTCTGTAAAAAAAGCGTACTGATGGCAAACAGCGCACTGAGCAGAGTGCCAAATAACAAAAACGACAGGACGATTCGACTTCTAAGCCTTCGGCGGTATTGCATCCGCTTCTACCAGCCTGTAGCCGATGCCGTGCCGGGTCTGAATCATATTGCTGCCAAATGGCCTGTCGATGGCGCTTCTTAAAGAGTGAATGTGTACCCTCAGGCTGTCACTGTCAGGCAGTTCTTCGCCCCAGACCTCCATTTCCAGCTCATTGCGTGACACCACGTTGGGAGAGGCCTGCATCAGACATTGCAACAACTTCAAGCCAATGGGGTTGAGATAAATTTCCTGGTCGCCGCGCTGCACGCCCAGGGTATCAAGATTGAATTCAAGGTCACCGACTTTCAGTTCGCGGCGCACCCGACGACGACCACGTTGAGCCAGTACATTCAGACGGGCTTCAACTTCCTGCAACTCAAACGGTTTGACCAGATAATCATCGGCACCGCTGCTGAAACCTGCCAGTTTGTCCTGTAAGCGGTCACGTGCGGTCAACATAAGCACCGGCGTGTCTTTGCCCGCATCTTCACGTAATTTTTTGCACACTTCCAGGCCATCCATACCCGGCAAGGCCAGATCCAGCACAATGGCGTCAAAATCGTTAACAATGGCCAGATGCAAACCCGTAACCCCATCGCCGGCAAAGTCTACCGTGTGGCCATGATCCTCAAGATAATCGCCAATGTTTGCCGCAATATCGGGATTATCTTCAATTATCAAAATGCGCATGCACTGCACCCGGGTAGCTTAAGTCGGAGAATGGTATGTCAGCACGGGTTAACAAACAGTTAATCTGGCTATTCAAGATGTACCGCCATCATGACCGGTTCCAGACTCCTGCACCAGCGCTGTCATGAATTATTCAGAGCTCCCTTAATAATTACCGCCCAATACCTCTACGCCTTCCAGACCGCGGGCAAGTGAATCAGCATCACCACCTTCGTCCAGCTTGATCATCAAGCGAACTTCATTGGAAGAATCGGCGTGGCGCAGGGCGTCATCGTAGGAAATTTTGCCTTCTTTGTACATGCGAAACATGCATTTGTCGAACGTCACCATGCCGTGGTGAGAGGAATCGCGCATCACGTTCTTCAGCTGATCGATTTCGCCTTTGCGTATCAGGTCTTTAACCAGCGGGGTCGCCATCAACACTTCAAAAGCTGCCCAGCGACGTGAGCCGTCAATGGCCGGGATCAGTTGCTGGGCAATAGTGGCTTTAAGGTTAAAAGACAAATCCAGCAGCAATTGTTCACGGTAATCTTCCGGGAAGAAGTGCAGGATACGATCCAGCGCCTGGTTGGCGTTGTTGGCGTGCAGGGTACACAACACCAGATGGCCGGTTTCAGCAAAGGAAATCGCATGATCCATGGCTTCGCGGGTACGTACCTCGCCGATCATAATGACATCCGGCGCCTGGCGCAGGGTATTGCGCAGCGCCACTTCAAAGGACTCCGTATCGATACCCACTTCGCGTTGTGTCACCAGACTTTTACCGTGCCGGTGCACATACTCAATCGGGTCTTCAACAGTAATGATATGACCCGTCATCCGCTGGTTGCGGTAACCTACCATGGCTGCCAGGGAGGTTGACTTACCGGTACCGGTAGCGCCCACAAACAACACGATACCGCGCTTCTGCAGCGCCAGTTCGGCCATCACATCAGGGCAACCCAGCTCTTCGAAAGTTGGAATCTTGTTTTCGATACGGCGACAAACCACGCCCACCACACCCTGCTGCATGAAAGCACTGACACGAAAACGTACATCAGCGTCCAGCGCATAGGCAAACTGGCATTCCGAGGTTTGGATAAAATCATTTTTTTGCAGGTCACTCATCATGCTGTAAGCGACGGCCCGCGTATCTTCTGCCGACAGGACATCGGTAGAAATGGGTTTGATTCTGCCATGTACCTTGATACAGGGAGGTGCGTCTACGCATACGAACAAGTCAGAGCCCACTTCTTCATGAAGTTGCTTCAACCAGTTATCTACTGTGCTCATCTCGCTCTCCTACATGAACATTTTCTTGTCGACGGCGCGTTTCGCAGCTTCCTGCCGCGCAATGATGCCGCGACTGACCAAAGAATCCAGATGCTGATCCAGTGTTTGCATACCAATGGCCTGGCCGGTCTGAATAGCAGAATACATTTGTGCAATTTTGTCCTCACGGATGAGGTTGCGTATGGCCGGGTTGGCAATCATGATTTCCCAGGCGGCTACACGACCTCCCCCGGTGCGCTTCATCAGGGTTTGTGCAATAACGGCCCGCAAGGATTCAGAAAGCATGGAACGCACCATGGATTTCTCTCCTGCCGGGAATACGTCGATGATACGGTCGATGGTTTTTGCCGCGGAACTGGTATGCAGGGTTGAAAACACCAAATGGCCTGTTTCCGCAGCAGTCAGTGCCAGCCGTATGGTTTCAATATCACGCATTTCGCCAACCAGAACAATGTCCGGATCCTCACGCAGAGCTGCCCGCAATGCCTGATTGAACCCGTGTGTATCGCGATGCACTTCGCGCTGGTTGATCAAACAGCGTTTGCTCTTGTGCAGGAATTCGATCGGATCTTCAATGGTCAGGATATGACCCTCAACATAGGAGTTGAGGTGGTCGATCATCGCGGCCAGGGTAGTGGACTTGCCCGAACCGGTGGGGCCGGTGACCAGTACCAAGCCGCGTGGTATGTCGATGATGTCACGAAAGATCGGTGGCGCACCGATGTCTTCCAGTTTCCACACAGCATCCGGAATGGTACGGAAAGCACCGCCCAGGCCGCGATCCTGATGAAAACAGTTAACACGAAAGCGCGCCAGCCCTGACACAGCATAGGAATAATCCACTTCCAGGTTGGCTTCGAAATCACGCCGCTGTTGGTCTGACATGGTGCTGTATAGCAGTTCCGCCAATTGGGGAGTGTCTATCGCAGGCAGCGTCAGGCGCCGTATGTCGCCATCTACGCGAATCATTGGTGGCAAGCCAGACGACAGATGTAAATCTGAAGCGTTATTCTTAACCGCAAAAGCCAGAAGTTCTGCGATATCCATGATCTCTCCTTGAGACTACCCGGTCACGATACAATGTCGACTTATTTCAATCTGAGGTCAACTTGGGGTCAACCTGGGACACCCAACTTCCTGTAAGGTAAAAAAAACCCTTATGCGCCATACCGCTACCTTAAAACAATGCATAGTCTTGCTGCAAGATGAATGACTTAAAGAGTAATCTTGACAAGGTGCGTGCACGCATTGCATGCGCCAGCCAAAACGCTGATCGAAATCCTGATTCGGTATCCCTCCTGGCTGCCAGCAAAGGCCACAGCGCAAGCAGCATTCGCACTCTAGTTATAGCAGGCCATACACATTTTGGTGAGAATTACGTACAGGAGGCTCTGGAAAAGCAACAGCAACTGGCCGACCCGGCTATTGTTTGGCATTTTATTGGCCCGCTGCAATCCAATAAAACCCGCGAAGTGGCGCAGCATTTCGACTGGGTTCAAAGCGTGGACAGACAGAAACTGCTGTTGCGTTTGTCTGATCAGCGACCCGACAGCCTGCCAGCCCTGAATATTTGCCTGCAGGTCAATATTGACAATGAACCACAAAAATCCGGTGCCTCCCGTAGCGATATACTCGCATTGGCCCGGTTAACCATGGAACTGCCCCGGCTCAAACTCAGGGGACTGATGGCCATTCCGAGCGTTTCATCAACGCACCGGACTGGCCGCAGCAGCTTCGATAGAATGAAGCAATTGTTCGAGTCATTGCGCGCTGAGGGTATGGAACTGGACACGCTTTCCATGGGTATGTCGTCAGACCTGGAGTCCGCCATCAAGGCGGGAAGCACCATGGTTCGGGTCGGCACCGATTTATTTGGACCAAGAAACTGACAATGAGCAATCATCAGGAAAAGGTTTTTTTCATGCGAATAGGATTTATCGGCGGTGGCAATATGGCTACTGCATTGATCAGCGGTTTGCTGCGCAAGCCTGCGGCGGGCCATTTTATTCGAGTCTGTGACCCCAGTGAGCAGGCGCGGACACGCCTGCGTTCTGAATTTGGGGTTGAGACATATGATCGCGCCGACGTGGCCATTGAAAATAGCGACGTTATCGTATTGGCCATCAAGCCGCAGGTCATACCGATTGCCTTGGCTGAAATCAGGAATACCATCCTGCCCACTCAACTGGTGCTCTCCATTGCTGCCGGCACCACGATTGCCGGCATTGAAGCGCAGTTGAACCCGCTACAGCCCGTGATTCGTTCCATGCCAAATACTCCGGCCCTGATCGGCGCGGGCATTTCCGGCTTGTGCGCCAGCAATCATTGTAAACCTCACCACAGGGAGCAGGCCGAGTGCATACTCTCTGCTGCCGGTGACACAGTCTGGATAGAAAATGAAGCCCTGATGGACGCCGTGACTGCGGTTTCCGGCAGTGGCCCGGCTTACTATTTCCTGCTGACCGAAGCCCTGGCAAAAGCGGGAGAACAATTGGGCCTGTCCACTGAAGTAGCACTGCAACTGGCCACACAAACCTGTATCGGCGCTGGCGCCATGCTGGCGCAAACTGGCGAAGGTGCCGCAGAATTGCGCAAGCGCGTGACTTCACCCGGCGGCACGACCCAGGCGGCCCTGGAGGCGTTTGAGAGGGGTGGTTTGCGGGAATTGGTCAAACAGGCTGTTCAGGCAGCGGATCTTAAAGGCAAGGAGCTGTCGCGCACCTCATGAATCTTTCTCCCGGCAACGCTGTTACGTACCTGATCGGTACCCTGATTGATCTGTATATCGCTGCAGTGCTGTTGCGCCTGTTGCTGCAATGGGTGCGGGCAGATTTTTACAATCCCCTGTCACAGTTCCTGGTCAAGCTGACCAATCCAGCCATTATTCCACTGCGGCGCGTGGTCCCATCCATAGGCCGGCTTGATACCGCTTCGGTGGTTCTGATGCTGGTTCTGGAAGTTTTTGGCGTGTGGCTGGCCAGCCAGCTCAACACACACAACATGGGCTGGGCGCAAATCATCATTTTTTCCATCACCAAGTTGTGCATGACTTTACTGATGACTTATTTCTTCCTGATCATCGCTTCGGTCATCATGAGTTGGGTGGGGCAAGGCCTGCGCCATCCTTTCGTGCCATTGCTCTATCAACTGACCGAACCGGTGCTCAGACCCTTTCGCCGGATCATCCCACCGATTGCCGGAATTGATCTGTCGCCTTTGTTTGCCCTCATAGCCATACGTTTTCTGATTCTTCTGCTAGGATGGTGAAGAAATATCCAAAGGTGTAGTGTAAGGCCATAACCCTTGGATACAACCATGTGGTCACCCGGTAAGTGGCCGTAATCAGTCAGAGGTGTACGATGAAAAGTCTGTGTTATTCTGCTGCCCTAATTCTGATGGCCTTATCCGGTAATCTTGCTGCCCAGCAATCGCAGGACTTTGGTCATTACACCATTCACTACAATGCGATCAATTCAAACCTGATACCGGCACAGGTCGCTCAAGCCTATGGCATCAAGCGGTCTGCCAGTCGGGCATTGGTTAATATTACCGTGATGGATATGTCGGTTGGCGACTCTGGCAAAGCCATTCCTGCAAAAGTGGTGGCCAATGCGACCAACCTGACCGGGCAGCGCCGGGAAATTGAAATGCGGGAACTTTCCGAGCCGGAAGGCGGCCTGTATTATATCGGCGAACTGCCTATCCATAATATGGAAAACTACAATTTCAAGGTGAGCGTTACCGTCGCCGGTGAGGCCAAACCATTTGATCTTGAATTCAGGCAGCAGTTTTATACGGAGTAAATACCTGGCAGGGACAATCAGGGGTAGAGGCGCTGCTCGCGCCATTCATTACCCTGTTGCAGATAGCGAAACCGGTCATGCAAACGAAATTCTGCACCGTGCCAGAACTCGACTACATCGGGCATCAAGCGAAAGCCACTCCAGTAAGCCGGTCGCGGCACCTCAATGCCAGCAAATTTCTTTTCAAAATCTGCAACCCGTTGCAACAGGAATTCACGACTTTCCAGCGGTCGCGATTGTAAAGACGCCCAGGCGCCAATCTGGCTACCCCGGTCGCGGGTGGAGAAATAGGCATCCGCCTGTTCGTCTGTCACCTGCGCGATATCACCTTGCAGTTGCACCTGACAATAAGTCGATTTCCAGAAAAATGTAGCCGCCGCACGCGGGTTGGCCAATAACTGCTGTCCTTTGAAACTTTCCAGGTTGGTGAAAAATACAAAGCCATCCGAGTCCAGGGCTTTGAGCAGAACGGTTCGGGTACTGATCTGACCGGCACCATCGGAAGTCGCCAGCACCATGGCGGTGGGTTCAACCTCACCCGCGATTCTCGCCTCGTGCAGCGCCCGGTTGAAGCGCTGGATCATGGACTCGGTCAGGGGCAATCGGGACATGACCGGCTCAGTTGATCGGATTCCGGATCGCCATCTTATTCAGCGGACTTTTCAGCTTCTTTGCGCGCACGAGCCAGCTTGGCCTGAGGCAAGGTACGCAACCAGATCAGCCAGACCACCAGCGCATCCAGTATGATCAGTGCCTGCCAAAGGTAGAGATGGAACCACTCAAAAGCGATCTGGTTCCATTGCCCAAGGTAAAACAGGCTGACTATGCGGATAATGTTCAGGCCCTGGATGGCAAAGAAACCCACAACCAGACCGATGATCTTGTTTTTCAGTGGTGCAGGGAAAGCAAACAGGGCTGAAAACAGGATAATCATGGCTTCAACACCATTACAGCCTCTTTCGATGCGCACACCGAAGCCGCTTTCCTTGTCGCGTATGACATTGGCAAACGCCACCACACCATCATCAAAAAACTGGATCAGCCAGACGCTGAAATCTGCCACCAGGGAAGTAAATGGCAGGATGACGTGTTGTTCCACCGGCTGTAGAATTTCCAGTGTAAACAGGCCAATGAGCAGCACAGTGAAGATCACAAAAAATCGAATCATGGGGAACAGAGTCAGGTGCTTTGGAAAGTTGCGTCATGTTACCCAAAGTTCTGCCCGCTTGCACGCTTGCAGACACTCTCATGACGGGGCGACGGTATGAGGAATGTATTCCTTATTGGCCCGATGGGGTCGGGCAAATCCACCATAGGACAGAAGTTGGCACGCCGCCTGGGGTTACACTTTCACGACAGCGATCGTGAAATTGAGAACAGAACCGGTGTTGAGATCAACCTGATTTTTGAAATTGAAGGCGAAGAAGGCTTCCGCGAACGCGAATCCCGGGTTCTGGATGAACTCACTGCCTGCGAGCAGGTTTTGGTTGCTACCGGTGGTGGAGCTGTTTTGCGTGAACCCAATCGCCAATGGTTACGACAACGCGGCACAGTCGTATATCTGCAAGCTTCGATAGAGCAACAACTATCGCGTTTGCGCAATGACAAATCCAGGCCGTTGATTCAACTGGAAAACCGACAGGCCAAGCTGATTGAGCTGGCCAACGAACGCAATCCAATTTACGCTGAGCTGGCAGATTTCACTTTTCCTGCCCGAAACCGGTCCGTAGACCAAACGGTGGACCGTATTTACAGGGCCCTAATGGCAAATGGCTCTGACGACACAGACAACTCACAGGCAGGTAACGATGACTGACCCCATTACCGTTCGGGTTGAACTGGGGCAACGCAGCTACCCGATATACATTGGACAAGGTTTGTTGGACCATTCCGCGCCCTGGCAGGCGCTCGGTGCCGGCAAGACGCTGATTGTCAGCAATGAAGTCGTGGCGCCTTTGTATCTGAGCAGACTGGCAGCCACTTTGGGTGATCGGGCATATTCCACGCATATCATTGCGGATGGTGAACCACATAAAACCATAGCAACCTGGTCGGGCATTATCGACAAGCTGATCAGTATGCAGGCCCGCAGGGACTGCAATTTGATTGCCCTGGGCGGTGGCGTGGTCGGCGATATCAGCGGCTTTGCAGCTGCAGCCTATATGCGCGGCGTGCGCTTTTTCCAGGTTCCGACTACCTTGCTGGCGCAAGTGGATTCGTCTGTAGGCGGCAAAACCGGTGTAAACCACCATAAAGGTAAAAACCTGTTGGGTGCTTTTCATCAGCCGGGTATGGTGCTGATCGACACGCAAACCCTGGATACGCTGCCTATCCGTGAATTCAGAGCGGGTATGGCGGAAGTGGTGAAGTACGGCGCCATCATGGACAGCGAGTTCTTCGACTGGCTGGAAAACTCGGTGACAGCCATCAATTCACGTGATGCATCTGCATTGGCCTTTTTGATCCAGCGTTCGGTACAAAGCAAGGCCAAAATAGTCGCGGCAGATGAAACGGAAGCAGGCATCCGCGCCATTCTGAATTTTGGCCACAGTTTCGGGCATGCGCTGGAAGCCATTACCGCCTATACCGAATTCCTGCACGGTGAAGCCATCGCCATAGGCATGGTGATCGCCGCCACATTGAGTGAACAGCAGGGTTTGTGCCCCACCGGAACTGCGGCTAGACTGGGCCGCTTGCTGCAGGCCCTGGGCTTGCCCACTGAATTGCCCGAACATGTTTCCAATGCGGCTATGATGGACGCTTTGGAACTCGACAAGAAGGCAGTTGCTGGCGGTCTGCGCTTGATATTGCTGCAGCAGGCAGGCCGTGCCGTGATCAACGACAACAGCAGTCGGCTGCAAATTGAAGCCGCAATGGACCGTTGCCGTTCGAGCCAGTAAATGAAACCATCCCATGCACCCACAAGAATGACCCGAAAATATGAACACCCATAAAAAACCCGACAACGATCTGCTGCTCCGCGCCTTGCTGCGGCAGCCCGTAGAGCGCACCCCGGCCTGGATCATGCGCCAGGCCGGACGCTACCTGCCCGAGTACCGCGAGCTCAGGGCCAGCGCTGGCAGCTTTATGAACCTGTGCCGGAATCCGGAACTGGCCTGTGAAGTCACCATGCAACCTTTACGACGGTTCAACCTGGATGCGGCCATTGTCTTTTCCGACATCCTGACCATTCCCGATGCCATGGGCTTGGGCCTGTATTTCGTAGAAAACGAAGGGCCAAAATTTGAACGCCCCATCAATAGCGTGGCAGATATAAAAAAGCTGCCTCAACCCGATGTGGGCAGTTCCTTGCGCTATGTCATGGACGCGGTGGCCAGGGCACGCAAAGAAATCAATGGCAGCGTACCGCTGATCGGTTTCAGTGGCAGTCCATGGACACTGGCAACCTACATGATCGAAGGCGGCTCCAGCAAAACATTCAGCAAAGCCAAACGCATGCTGTATGAAGAACCCAAAGCTGCGCACCTGCTACTCAGCAAACTCAGCGATACCATAGTCGAATACCTCAATGCACAGATCGCCAGCGGCGCGCAGGCAGTGCAGATATTTGATACCTGGGGTGGGGCGCTCTCAGCCGATTGTTTCCGTGAGTTTTCCCTGCCCTACCTGACCGATATAGTGTCACGGTTAAACCGGGAACAGGATGGCCAAAGAGTGCCGGTGATCCTGTTCTGCAAAGGCTGCAATACCCAACTGGAGGCCCTGGCAGGCACTGGCTGTGATGCACTGGGAACGGATTGGACCATCACTCTGCAGGAAGCCAGAAGCCGGGTGGGCGATCAAGTCGCCTTACAAGGCAATTTGGATCCGACCATTTTATTGGCCAGTCCGGAAGTGATTCGTCGGGAGGCACTGGCCTGCCTGGAGAGTTTTGGCCATGGCAATGGTCATGTGTTCAATTTGGGTCATGGGATTACACCCGACGTAAAACCGGAAAATCTCAAAGTACTTCTGGAAGCGGTCAGCAGCGCCAGTCCACAGTATCATTCAAGCGCGTCCTGAGTCCTTTCAACAGACACATCGTTTGCTGCTACAACTGTCAGGCCTTGCACAACCAGGCAGCGCAGCAGGGCGGTTTGCAAATCGGCCTGTAACAGCGGCTCAGGCAATTGCTGCACGTAAAGCTCGGTGCCATTGGCGGTACTAATCGGTGCCGCCAGCCACAACGACCGGGAGTCCGGACAGGGACCCCGACTCCGGCAGGACTGCGGTAGTTTCGAAGGGGCACAAATTGCCAGCTGCCATCGTGGCAATCGGTGCAAATCGATCTGCTGATTCAGATTCATCACATCAACGCAAATATCAAGACAGGCCAGCATCGTCATCACCACCCGATCCAGTGGCTTTTCCAGCAACAAAAGACAGCGCAGATTCCTCAGCAATCCGGCTTGAGAGGGTTTGGATCGTAAAGGCTTGCCACGGATTGCTCCTGGCAAACACATGGCAAACCCGGCACCGCCGGCCTGGCTTGAATACCGTTTCAGCTGACCGCCATGGCCAAGGCAAACCTGCTCTACCACCTGCAAACCCTGGCCCCGTGTGAGCATGGGGTAGCTTCTGTCAGCAAACTCGGCATAATCCTGCAGATTGCTCTTCACCGTCTGCAAAGTGACCCCGGTATCCTCGACCATCAACATCAGACTGTCGAGGCGCGCGGTGCTGCCTGGAATCAACCTGGCTTCCAGCGTGATATAGCCCGAACGGGTAAAACGAATCGCATTGGCCAACAGATTGTCCACGGCCTGGCGCAGTGCAACGGGGTCGATTTGCCAGTAGCCGGCCGCTTCAGGAGGGATGATCAACAGCAATTTGTTATGCGCAACGCTGGCGGCGGGCCAGTGCGAGCAGATGATCTGCTCCAACAGGGAGCAGCAGTCGGTTTCGGCAGGGGCTTTTACAGGGCCTGTGAATTGATCCGGGCGCAGGCTGCGATCGATCAGGTTGGCCATCTGCCGGCCACAGGCTTGCAAGGTGTCCAACCAACTAGGCACCTGGCCGGGTAGTTCTTTGGTGGCCATCAGTTCTGCGAGGCTCAGTATGCCGGTCAGCGGTGTACGCAATTCATGCCGCAGCAAATTCAAATCCACCGCCGAAGCCACGGGCAAATCAATGGCTGCATGCGGTGGGTAGGGCAAGCTTTTCGCTGCCCGCATCATCCTGAATCGGCTCGAATAAAGCGGAGTGCGAGATAACCGCTTGTAAGCTCTGACCCTTGCTCCCCTCATCACACCCCCGAATACCACGCCAGACCTTGGTTTCTGTTTGCCATTTCTGCAGGGCGCGCGGTGCCCGAGGAATCCCTCACTATGGAAACTCTGATTTATTCAGAGCCTCCTTAATTTACTCGCAGCTTTTGCTTCTGACAATGGCTGCTAGAATGAAGCAGCCTTTGGAAGGAGTTCCATGCCCATCATGCCGATCAGGCTACTTGTGTCCGTCATCATAGTGTTGGCAGCCCTGCTGGTGGTGTTCATCTTTCTGTTGGCCACCGATACTGCCCTGTCGGTGTGGAATTACTTGCGCCTGGCTCCAGCCTGGTTGCAACTGGCCTATCTGTGCATGCTGGTCATTCTGCCCTTGGGTACGCTGGTATTGTTCTGGTCCTGGTTCAAACCCAGGCGTACCATCAAGGGCGATAACAAACCCAAGCCGGTTAATTTCGAACAGCTTCAGGAAGACTTGCTGAGCTCACAACAGGCGGGTGTTGATGTATCGACAGCCCTGGCAGAAATTCGCGAACAGCGTCGCCGCAAGGAAAGCGGTGAAATTCACATTGCCATTTTCGGTGAAGTAAGCAGTGGCAAAAGCAGCCTGGTGAAGGCCATGCTGCCCGAGGCTGACATTGAGCGCGACCCGCGCGCAGGCACCACCCAAACCATTACACAATACCGCTGGATTGCGGCTTCGGGTGATCAGGTGCTCATCACCGACCTGCCCGGTTTTAACTTTGATGACGATGCCGCAGCCCGGGAAGAAACCCGACGCGCGCATCTGGTCATTTTCCTTTGCGACAATGACCTCAGCTCCAGCCAGGCGACGCAGTTGCACCGCCTGATCCAGTTGGACAAACCGGTGGTGCTGGCACTCAACAAATCCGATCGTTTCAGCACTGAGGAGCAGGCCGCTTTGGTTGCCCGCTTGCAAAAGAGCAGTGGTCTGCCCGCCGAGCACATTGTCAGCATCAGCGCCGGTGGCAAACAGGAGGTCGTACGGATGCTGGGCGAAGGCATGGAACGTCGCGAGGAGCGGGAGCGTCCGGCCCGGATCGAAAGCCTGTTACATGCGGTGCAACGTTTGCTGGACCAGGATCGTGAACTGATGGAATCACTGCGCGATACCAGCATCTTGTTACTGGCCAATGAAAAACTGGACCTTGCGAGACAACAACACCGCGATCAGCAGGCCGATGAACTGGTCAATCGCTATTCCAAGCGCGCGGTGATCGGTGCACTGGCTGCCATCGCCCCGGGATCCGACCTGGTCATCCAGGGTGTACTGGCCACACAGTTGATGCGTGAGTTGTCGCAGCTTTATGAAGTGCCGGTGAAAGAAATGCAGATCGAATCCTTTTTAAAGCTGGCTGGCAGCAAATTGAAGAATATGACTGCCATCACCCTGGCAATCACCGGTAATGTCCTCAAGGCTTTTCCGGGCATGGGCACCGTTTCGGGTGGACTGGTACATGCGGTGGCCTACGGCATGATTTTTGACAGTCTGGGTAGAGCTGCAGCATCCACGCTGGCAAGTCGCGGTGAATTGCGCCCTTACCCCGCGGCAGTCGCTTTTGAGGAATTACTGAATGAAAATATGGAATCAGGCGCGTTCCGCTTTGCGAAACTTGTGGCCAAATCGCAAAAAAAATGAAATTGTTGCCACCGATGATCAGGATAAATATCGCCTTGCTGCCGGGCTTAACCTGCAATCGCTGCTGCAGGACAGCAGTATTCCCGCCGCCATTCGGGCCGAACTGGATGAAGAATTCAGACTCATTGAAGCAATCGCCCGCAAACTGGAACAGCAGGAAGTCCATATCGCAGCTTTTGGGCGGGTTGGCGTAGGCAAATCCTCTCTGCTCAATGCCTTGCTGGGTCAGAACCGCTTTTCCACCAGTGCGCTGCATGGAGAAACCAAAGCAGAACATCGTGCCCACTGGCAGGAATTGGAAACCGGACAACTTATTCTCATCGATACCCCTGGCATTGACGAACTGGATGGCCGGCTGCGGGAAAAGCTGGCACGGGACGTCAGTGACCGGGCCGATATTGTGCTCATGGTGTGCGACGCTGATCTCACCCAATTGGAACTCGAAGCCCTGCGCAACCTGGCCTCCCGGGGCCGAACCCTGATGCTGGTATTGAACAAGGCGGACCGGTATACCCAGATGGAGCGGAAACTACTGTTGCAACGTCTGCGTGAACGCACAAAGGATCTGATTCCGGCAGCAAATATCATCGCCTGCAGCGCCGACCCACGGCCTGAAACCGTGGTGCAGCAAGCTGACGATGGCACCGAAACCGAACACTTGCGGCCAAAGACGCCTGATGTGGAAGTACTGCGGATCCAGCTGTGGCAGCTGTTGGAAAAAGATGGTAAAGCCCTGGCGGCTTTGAATGCGTCCCTGTTCGCCTCGGAACTGGATCAAAAGATAGCCAGTCGCATCGTCATTGTGCGCAAATCCGTGGCAGACAATCTGATTCAGAAATATTGCCTGCTCAAAGGTCTGGCGGTGGCGGTCAACCCGGTGCCGGTGGCAGACCTGCTGGCTGCAGCCGGCACCGATATCGCCATGATCATTCACCTTGGCGAGGTTTATGGATTCCGCCTGGACAAACGCGAAGCTTCAAAGCTGCTGTGGACCATTTCAGCACAATGGGTAGCGCTGATGGGAGCTTATTGGGGCATGAACCTGGTTTCCAGTGCGCTGAAAACCGTCAGCGTGGGCATGTCTACCGTACTGACGGCATCTGCCCAGGGTGCGCTGGCCTGGTATGCCACTTACCTCACCGGGAAAATGGCCCAGGACTGGTTTTCACGTGGCAAGTCCTGGGGTGTCGCCGGACCGCGTGAAGTGGCCAATGAGCTGCTTACCAGCCTGGATCGCAATGAAATCATCGCCCACAGCATGCACGAAATTCGCCGGCGCCTGGATGGCCGTTAACCTATAGTGTTTTTCTGCCCGACCTTATACAGGCTTACTGCTTTTTCAGACGTGCATCGCCTGAAAAGCTTTCAACGCTTATGCTGGCACCATTGTTGCCGGTCGTGAAATCCAGGTTGCGGCCACTTGAACCCGAGTCTTTTGCAACCACACCAAAATCAGTTCGTATCTCACCAGAATAGGTCTGTGCAGAAAATTCGGCCTGCTGGGCGGCTGGCAGCACCAGAATCACATCTCCACTCATGCTGTCTGCACTGAGACGTCCACCGTCACTGACCCGCAGATTCAGTTCCAGATCACCGGATACCGTCTCGAAGCGCGCCAGGCTGACCGCACCACCCTGAAGTACCAGGTCACCTGAAACGGTGGTTACGCGGACTTCACCCTCTACTCCTTGCGCATCAACCTCTCCGCTGACAGTTTCCAGGGATACGCGCGGTGTCTTGCCGACAAACCTAACGTCACCGCTGACTGACTCGACTTCCAGTCGCCCGGTATCGGCGGCTATATCGATGTCGCCACTGACCGAGCTGGCCAGAATACTGCTGTTTTCCATACCCTTTACCGTGATATCCGCACTGATGCTCTCCAGCTCAAGACTGGCCCCACGAGGCAGCTGCAGGCGCAAATGGGTTTCATCCAGGCGTCGCTGGTTATCCTGATTGTGGACGCGAATCCTCAACCCACCCGAAGTTTCGGTGATTTCAAGCTCATCGACACGGTCACCCAGCTGTCCACGGATCTCTACTTCGGACTGATCCCAGGCACTGACCGCTATCGACCCCGCCATATTATCTATCTGGATCGTTCCATCCGCGCTGATCGGTCGATTCTCGTTTATCTCGGTACGGGCCTGCACAGCGTGTGGAACAGCCAACGCAAGCAAGCCGATTGCAACAAGTGTGTATGTTAATGAATTCATATCAGGTTTCTCCGCGGCGCCAGGCCGGAATCCGCAATTATATGCAGCAGATTCAATTGGTGGACCCGCAATTGCTTCAGTCGTTGCTTGAGTAATGGATTTTCAGGCTCCTGTGCCATTGCTGTGTGCAATTCGGTCTCCAGTTGTTGCATCAGGTCCCAACTCTGTCTGATCGCTTCACTCGTCCGGTTTGGTGAATTGATGTCAACTGCACCCAGACCGGCAAATTCCCTGAAAGCAGCCTGATATTCACGCTCCACCGACGTGGTCGGTATTTGAGCTCCCAGCTCATTCAGAACCGGACTTTTGTCAATCGCCACTGCCTGACCTTCGGGGCTTTGAATTTCATTGTTACTCAACATGAACAGGCTGGAGACGACTACCAGGAGCACCGAAGCTGCCAGGGCCATCCAGGCCTTGGTCCAGGTTATCTGCTGCTTTTCACGCGCGGTCTGCCCACCCGCTCTATCCCCAGCTTGTGCCAGAGCGATACGACGGGCGATTTTCTGCCATGGATCCGTTCCAGGTTGGATGCTCTGCGGCAGCGCAGCCAGATCCCCAAGCAGCCCAGCTTCGACTTTGAGCAATTCAGCGTCACCTGAATCAGACCCGGTGCCACGATCTGTTGGATTTGCTTTCACGCTTCCAGAATCTCCCTCAGCAGTTTGCGCGCACGATGCAATTGCGCCTTTGACGAGCCCACTGCCATGCGGGTCAATCGTGCGATTTCAGTATGCTTGTAGCCTTCCACATCATGGAGCACCAGCACCGCACGTGCCCTTTCAGGCAGTTGGGCTATGGCCTGTTCCAGATCAGCGCGCTTGCCGGCACTGACATCTTTGGCACCCACCGCTGTTCGCGTCACGGCGTCTTCCATAGGGCCTTCATGTTTTGCCCGGCGCACTCGGCAACGCCTGTCACTCAAAGCCACATTGGCAGAGAGGCGGTGCAGCCAGGTAAAAAAACGGCTTTCACCCCTGAAACTGTCCAGTTTTTGCCAGGCTCGCACAAATGCCTCCTGTAACAAATCCTCTGCCAGCGCACTGTCGCCACCACTCAGGCGCCAAACCAATCCATAAATGCGGTCCCGGTGGCGCCGGTAAAGTCGTTCGAACGCCTGCACGTCTCCGCTCCTGGCCAAATCAACCAGTTGCAGATCCTCATCGCCATCGTGGATTGTTTCTTCTCCATTCCACGACATGACAGCTGCTAATCCTCCCATGCATGCTTTGATGCTGAAAAGTGGTACAGGGTTTAAACAGGCTGGCCTGAATCTATCAGGCCGCGTGCTGTTTGTTCAGAGGTACCTGCTTTTGCTGTCCCAGGCGAATGTCTGCACTGTCAAACTCATCAACGGCAATGATTTCCTGCATCAGCTCCCTGCTCGTTTGCAACAGTCGGGCTTCCGCAGCAGTCAAAGCGCCCAAGGCGACCACCTGTTCCAGTTGCTCCTCCCAGGTGATCCCGGTCACTTGCCCCGACTTCAATGCTTTCAGCATCTTCCGCTCCAGCGGCTCTGTCGCAATGATTTGCGGCAATGCCTGCTCCATCATACCTACCGGGTTGCCACTGTGAGCTGCAGTATAAACACCGTGGGTCAGGCGATTACGTGTTTCTGATGGTGCCAGCAACAGCTGTGCAACCCGGTGCGTAAGCCGATCACCCGGTGCACGTTCGCGCAATCCCAGTGGAAATATAACAACCGTCAGCATGGCTTTAAGCCAGGGGTTGGGGAAATTATCCACCACTTGCCGCAAAGCGCGTTGAATCTTGTAAATCGCGTCATGAAAAGCCCAGGCCAGAACAGGCTGATCGGCCGCAGGACGGCCTATGGCTTCATAGCGATGCAACATGGCGGAGCAGATATACAATTGGCTCAGCACATCCCCCAAACGCGCGGAAATATGCTCTTTCTGTTTCAGCTTGCCGCCAAATGTCAGCATGGCGACATCCGAAATAAATGCCAGCGATGCCGAGTAGCGAGACAGCTTTTGATAATAGCGGGCGGTACGGCGATCGCGAGGTACTGCCGCAAAGCGTCCAAAACTCAAACCCAACACCAGACTGCGTACCGCATTGCGAACCGAATAACCGATATGGGCAAACAACAGGCGGTCAAATTGATTGATCCGCTCGGATGCGTTCGGCAGGTTCGCAGCTTCCAGTTCTTTCAATACATAGGGATGACAGCGGATGGCACCCTGGCCAAAAATCATCATGCTGCGCGTCAGGATATTGGCACCTTCCACCGTGATCCAGATCGGCATGCCCTGCCAGGCACGGCCCAGGTAATTTCTTGGCCCAAGGATAATGCCTTTGCCACCATGCACATCCATGGCGTCCTTGATCACCTCTCGGGCATATTCCGTTGCATGGTATTTGGCGATGGCCGAAGGCACAGCGGGACGTTCACCGAGATCAACTGCTGTCGCCGTCATCCTGGATAAGGCAGAGCTCGCATAAGTATGGCCTGCAATACGCGCCAGAGCAGCCTCAACACCCTCAAAACGTCCAATGGGCATATTGAACTGCTTGCGGATACGCGCATAGGCACCGGTTGCCAGCGCGCCCAGCTTCATACCACCCGTTTGCGAGGCCGGCAAAGATATGGCTCGCCCGACCGACAACTGCTCTACCAGCATGCGCCAGCCCTGGCCGATGCGCTCTTCGCCTCCGATCAGGGCTTCCAGTGGGACAAACACATCCTTGCCACGCAAAGGCCCATTCTGGAATGGCACATTCAGGGGAAAATGGCGCATGCCGATTTCCAGCCCTTTGCTGTCCCGCGGTAACAGGACAATACTGATTCCACGGTCTTTTTTATCGCTCAGCAGCCCATCGGGATCATAAAGTCGGAACGCCAGACCAACCAGGGTCGCGACCGGCGCCAGCGTGATGTATCGCTTGTCAAAAGTAAGGCTGATGCCTTTGACCCGTTTGCCTTCGTATTCACGTTCACAAACGATGCCGGTATCAGGAATCGAAGTCGCATCAGAGCCTGCTGTGGGTCCGGTTAAAGCAAAACAGGGGATTTCTTCGCCGTTGGCCAACCGGGGCAAGTAGTGGGATTTTTGTTCCTCGGTACCGTAATGCAATAAGAGTTCAGCGGGGCCCAAAGAATTCGGAACGGCTATATGTGCTCCTGCCACCGGGCAAACCGATGCAACTTTTTGTAACACGGCCCGGTGTGCCAACGCAGAAAAGCCCAAACCGCCGTACTTCTTGGGAATGATCATGCCGAAAAAGTGGTTTTTCTTCAGAAACTCCCAGGATTCCGGATTCAGGTCTGCGTCTCTATGGGTAATTTCCCACTGATTTAACATGCTGCACAATTTTTCTACCGGGCCATCCAGAAACGCCTGTTCTTCAACACTGAGTTGAAGATAGGGTTGTGACTGCAGTTTTTTCCAGTCTGGATTACCGGCAAACAGCTCACCTTCCCAACCCACTGAACCGGCTTCCAAAGCCACTTGCTCGGTTTCCGACAGAGCCGGAGTCATTTTCAGGTATTGCTTGAGGAAAGGCGCACTGAGCCACTGCTGACGCAGTGGTCTGTAGTTCAGAGGCACCAGGATTGCTGCCAGAAGCACCGCACTCAACAATAATACGGGCCACGACGAGGCCGAACTGGCCAGGAACAGCACCCAAACGGCGGCAAGAGCCCCCGTCCAGAGCTTTAATTTGACACCGTAGAAGGCGCAAACCAGTGACACAATCAATAATGCCAAAAACACCAAGCCTGCCATTTGAATTCTCCGCTCAGTCAATGTCATTGCTGACATCTGTAAAATGAAACCTGCCAACCGTTTTGAACCGGATGGACTGCTGGATTCATAGTACCATACGGCAGAGTATGGAAAACTCCAAAAGCCGAAGCAACCTGATCTGCGACAATTTACCCATTTACAGGCTGCCCGGCATAAAATGGTCTACTCGGTAAACTGCGATTGCGTTACTCTGGCTCTTGCGTCACTGCGGGCGTGCGACAGAACCGGCAGTTTCCGGGAAAACCAACAAATCAAGGAACCACATGAGCAGTAAGTCTGCCAGCGCTTTGCTGGACAAGAATGAAAGATCCACGCTGTGCGCAGCGGATTGGGAACGTGCTGCTCTCGAACTGATTGCAGAGAAAGGCGTACAGGCCCTGGCTGTAGAGCCTTTGGCCAGACGCATGGGCATTACGAAAGGCAGTTTCTACTGGCATTTTTCGAGTCGTGAGTCTTTGCTCGAGCAGGCTTTACAGCGTTGGGAACAGCACGACAGCAGAAATCTGGCCAAATCACTGGGCGAAATTTCACATCCCCGGGATCGTTTGATTTCTTTTTTTCGTCGTGTGGGTAAAGAGAAGCTTACTCATGAGGTTTACAGTGAGCTTTGTGCCGCTGCCGGCCATGCACAGGTCGAACCTGTTTTGGAACGTGTTGCCAACCGTCGCATGGAACACCTCAGTTCTGCCTTTGAGGAAATGGGTTTACCTTCCCCGAAAGCACGTAACCAGGCACGCATGATCTATTCCGTATATCTCGGTTTTTTACAATTGCAACGCCAGAATCAAACACCCAACCTGAGCAGCGAAGAGTACGAAGACTATATCAACCATGTCATTGAGACCCTGATACCACACGGGAGTCAAGCCTGATTCCGTCTGAACTACTTCACTTCGCCGCTGATTTTTGGCGTTGAATTGAAGGCTGTGAGCGTCTATGCTGCCGAACCCTTCAATGCCAGCCCAACAGGCGTTGAAAATTTGATTGAAGAGGATATTTTGTGACCAGTCTTAGTGACTTACAGGCTTGGGTGGACCAGGTTGCTGCACTTACTCAAGCAGAAAAAATTCACTGGTGTGATGGCTCTGCTGAAGAAAATGAACGGTTAATCCAGCACCAGGTGGCCAGTGGTGAACTGATTGAGCTCAATCCCGAAACACACCCCAATTGCTATTTGCACCGTTCCGACCCCAATGACGTGGCTCGGGTCGAGCACCTGACTTTTGTCTGTACACCCATAAAAGAAGATGCCGGTCCAAATAATAACTGGATGGATCCGTCAGAAGCCCGGGAATTGATGACGGCCCAGTTTGACGGCTGCATGAAAGGCCGTACTCTGTATGTCATTCCATACTGTATGGGACCCATCGATTCACCGTTGTCGCGTTGTGGTGTAGAAATTACCGACAGCCCCTATGTCGTGGTCAATATGCGCCTGATGACGCGTATGGGCGATGCTGCCCTGCAGCGTATCGAGCGTGAAGGCACATTTGTGAAAGGTTTGCATTCCATCGGGTTGCTGGACCCGGACAACCGTTACATCATGCATTTTCCGGCAGATCTGGAAATTCAGAGCTTTGGCTCCGGCTACGGCGGTAACGCGCTATTGGGCAAGAAATGCCACGCATTGCGGATAGCCAGCTATCAGGCCCGCACCGAAGGCTGGTTGGCCGAGCACATGTTGATTGTCGGCGTGGAAAACCCGCAGGGCGACATACATTACATTGCTGCAGCTTTCCCTTCTGCCTGTGGCAAAACCAATCTGGCCATGCTGATTCCACCGGAAAGTTATCCCGGTTGGAAAATATGGACCGTGGGCGATGACATTTGCTGGATGCGATTGGGTGAAGACGGCCGCATGTGGGCCATCAATCCGGAAGCCGGCTTTTTTGGCGTGGCTCCTGGCACCAGCGAACACACCAATCCCAGTGCTTTAGCCATGCTGGACCGCGATACCATATTTACCAATGTCGCAGTAACCGAAGACAAACAACCCTGGTGGGAAGGTAAGGACGATCAAATTCCGGTACTGGATTGGAAAGGCCAGCCTTTTGATACCAGGCGTGGTCCTGCAGCCCATCCAAATTCACGCTTTACCGTTTCGAGCAAGCGCTGTCCTTCCTGGACAGAACAGGCCGAAGCCGCACAGGGTGTGCCCCTGTCTGCCATCATTTTTGGTGGGCGCAGGGCACGCCTGATGCCGCTGGTGCTGGAAAGCGAATCCTGGCAACACGGTGTGCTTCTGGGAGCCGCCATGGCTTCAGAAACCACCGCTGCTGCCACCGGCTCCGTGGGCAAAGTCCGGCGTGACCCCATGGCCATGCTGCCTTTCTGCGGTTATAACTTTGCTGATTACTGGGCACACTGGCTGGGCTTCTCGGAGCATTCCAATCGGTTACCCAGAATTTTCCACGTTAACTGGTTTCGCAAGGATGCTGCCGGGAAATTCCTCTGGCCGGGCTTTGGCGAAAACATGCGGGTACTGGACTGGATCATTGCCCGCTGCACGGGTGAAGCCGGTACCAGCCGTTCCCCTGTTGGCTTACTGCCCAGAGCCGGCGACCTGAACCTTGAAGGTATCGATGTCAGCGCTGAATCCATGCAAACCCTGTTGGAAGTTGATGTGCCTGCCTGGCAAGCTGAAATGGCGAGCATAAGCGAATACCTCGAATCTTATGGCTCGCGCACACCACAGGCTTTGCGGCAGGAATGTCAGCGGGTAGCCACCGCCCTGCAGCAAGACTGATAGTTGTGCCGCAGATGGTCAGCGGGATTGGCTCACGAATCTGTCTGTAGGGTTATGGTACTGAATCCGACTTGGTGCACTGTGCCGGCCAGCCGCTTCCTGGCTTGCTTTGCTGCCTGCCTGCTGCTGTTGGGCTGTGCCAGGGAGGAGCCTGAAAAAGCGGAGTTTTTTGTATTTGGAACATTGCTTGATGTCAGCCTTTCCGGTGCTGACAAAGCCACTGCAGAATCTGAATTTTTCGAACTGCAAAACATGTTCCAGCACATGCACAAAGACTGGCATGCCTGGGAGCCGGGAGCACTTACTGCCATCAATCAGGCTTTTGCCACAGGTCAAGTCGCCGTGGCCGATCACCAGATCGCCTATCTGATCCGGCAATCACAGGTTTACGAGGAGGCCAGTGACGGTCGATTCAATCCCGCAATCGGCAAGCTGGTAGGGCTATGGGGGTTTCATACATCGGACTACCCCATCCATGCACCTGTTCCCTCAACGGTTGAAATCGAACAGTTGTTGGCCGCCAGGCCCTCATCTCAAGACATCCACCTCCGTTTCATTGGTGGTGACCTTTGGGAAGTGGGAAGCTCCAATCCCTCAGTACAACTGGATTTTGGAGGAATTGCCAAGGGCTACGCGGTGGATCTGGCCATTGAGCGGCTGCAAGCCAGCCCGATAGAAGGTGCAATCGTCAATGCCGGCGGCGATCTGCGCGTATTCGGCAGCAATCAGGGACGCGCATGGCGAGTCGCAGTGCAGAATCCCCTTGGCGGCATAATCGGCATTGTTGAAATTGCCGGGTCGGAGGCTGTTTTTACTTCAGGAAACTACCAGCGCTTTGGCGAAAATGAGTCCGGCTTTCGCTATGCCCACATCCTTGACCCGCGTTCCGGTTGGCCGGTCAGCCAGGTTATGTCGGCAACGGTCATAGCGGATTCGGGGATTTTTGCCGATGCCGCAGCGACTGCCCTGGTGGTTGCAGGACTGGATGAATGGTCAGAACTTGCGACCCGCATGGAGCTGGATTGCGTGCTGCTAACCGATGAACAGGGTACGGTCTACATGACACAAGCCATGCAGTCCCGATTGCAGCTGTCCACGGATTTTGTCAACCCTGTGGTATTACTGAACTGAAATCAAAACATGCCGGTTTCCAGCCTGGCGACTTCCGACATCATGCTTTGATTCCAGGGTGGATCAAATGTCAGTTCAACATCTACCCGGCTGACGGTAGGCACCAGTTCCAGTTTGGAGCGAACATCATCAACCAGAATATCACCCATGCCACAACCGGCTGCAGTCAGTGTCATTTGCACGAAAACCACGTGATCGCCTTTTTCGTCTTTATCCATTTCACACCGGTAAACAAGGCCAAGATCGACAATATTGACCGGTATTTCCGGGTCATAGCAGGTCTTCAACTGATCCCACAGAAGTTTTTCAACATCGTCTTCGGTGGCGTTCTCCGGCAAACTGGGTAGCGTCACGGGCTCTTTGCCGATGGCATCCGCATCGATGCCTGCTATACGAAACAGGTTGCCATCAACAAATACCGTAAAGCTCCCCCCCAAAGACTGGGTGATGTAACCGACGGTACCTACCGGAATGGTTACTTCATCCCCGGACGGGATCATCACGACTTCGCAATCGCGCTCAAAAGTACAAGGTTGGCTGGTGTGGCTAAACATGGCTCAAATTAAGATGCGGCTGTCCGCACCCTTTCTCAATCCCTCGCTCAAAATTCAGGAGTCATTCATCTGTGACTGCTGGTAATTCTCCAAACCCACTTTTTCAATCAGTCCCAATTGGGTCTCCAGCCAGTCCACATGATCTTCTTCAGATTCCAGAATACTGTCAAACACTTCGCGACTGACGAAATCCTTGACAGATTCACAATAAGCGATGGCTTCACGCAAAACGGGCAGAGCCTGCATTTCCAGTTTCAGATCACACTCCAGCATTTCCCGGGTATTCTCACCGATCATCAACTTACCCAAATCCTGTAAATTCGGCAGGCCTTCGAGGAATAGAATCCGTTCGATCAACTGATCTGCGTGCTTCATTTCATCGATGGACTCGTGATATTCGTGGTCAGCCAGACGTTTCAGCCCCCAATCCCTGTACATGCGAGAGTGCAGGAAATACTGATTGATGGCGGTTAACTCGTTACGCAGCACATCATTCAGATATTGGATCACTTTCTTGTCGCCCTTCATTTCATACTCTCCAAATTGGCGTAAACCAGAATAGAACAAGTCCAAATAACATTGGCCTATTCTAGCCCGATACGAAAATTGATGTGGAACTGAGAATCATTGCCCTTCGGCCGCATTTAAAGCAGCAGACAGACCAACCCGATTGTGCTGAGGTTCCTCAGAATGCCGAGACGGTATTCAGGAAAGGTGTATGCCCTGCAGTGTGCTCTGCACGTAATGTTTCAACCAATATGGACTGCACCTGTGGCACACAACTGCCACATTGAGTGCCACAGCCGGTCTGGAAGCCGAGCTCCCTCACGGTTCGTGAGCCACTCTTCACGGCATCGCGAATCGTGGCTTCATTGATTCCATGACAAAGACAAACGTACATCACTAACACCCATGATTGAGTACAACGCTATGCCATAAATCATAAACGCAAATGAGAATGATTGTCAATCAGCTTTTCTGTTTTAATCAAACCCGCGAAGGCAACTGAAGGGGAAGCTCAGGTTGTCGTTTCTGGCTGGACCGCCAATGGCTCAAGCAAGGACAGGGCTTTGTGGTACACACGCCGTTTGAAAGTAATAACATTTTCTGCCGGGTACCAGAAATCCACCCAACGGAAGTCACTGAATTCGGGATGTTCACTGCAATCAAAGCGAACGTGGTTGTCATTTCCCAAAAAACGCAGCAGGAACCAAACCTGCTTCTGGCCTATACACAAAGGTTTGCTGTAGCTGCGCTGATAACGTTTGGGCAAACGGTAACGTAGCCAACCAGGCGTGTTGCCCAGCAATTCCACGTGGTCGGGTAACAGGCCGGTTTCTTCACGCAATTCGCGATACATGGCCTCGACCGGGGTTTCATCGGTATTCATTCCACCCTGCGGAAATTGCCAGCCATTACTGTTCGCACGTTGCGCCCAGAAAACACGCCTTTCCTGGTTGATCAAAATTATGCCGACGTTCGGCCTGTAACCATCAGGATCAATCATGACTTTTCGTTCAATTCCGGATACCCCTCTGGGTTTTCTTGCTTGCAAGAAAACAGGGTGATAGTTTGCTGACTTCTTCCCCAAATGTTAATCGTTTATCCCCAATGATGCCAACCGCGATTCAACGACTGCTGATTCCAGTGCTGCTTGTCATGACAGCAATCGTGATTCTGACCGCCTCCATGCTGGGCTCAGTGTCGCTGAGCATGGGCGATTGGTGGGCTGCCATCAGCCATCCTGCTGCAGAGCATGGTGAAGTCATCTGGCGGTTGCGTTTACCGCGCATTGCAGCGGCCTGGGCTGTAGGTGCCCTGCTCTCGCTTTCAGGCTGTTTGATGCAGGTGTTGCTGCGTAACCCCCTGGCTGATCCCTACATACTGGGCGTATCCGGTGGCGCCGCTTTTGCTACCCTGCTCGGCATGTCGATGGGTGTGGCCGCAGCCTTTATTCCCGTTTTAACCCTGTTGGGCTCCCTGTTCTCCATTCTCCTGGTATTTGGTCTGGCCCGGGGCGAGGGGCCGTGGAGCAGCGCCCGGCTATTGTTAACCGGTGTGGTCACCGCTTCAGGCTGGGCGGCTTTAATCAGTCTGGTGTTGGCACTTGGATCTGACAGCAGCCTGCGAGGCATGTTGTTCTGGCTGATCGGCGACCTGGGCTACGCCAAAGCCCCAACCTGGAGTTTTCTGGTTCTCGTCCTGTCTTTTGGGCTTTGCCTGGCACTGGCGCGCAGCCTGAATGTGCTGGCCATCGGTGAATCCACTGCACGCCTGCTGGGTGAATCCACCAAAAAACTGCTGTGGATACTTTATCTGTTGGCTTCCGTGCTAACGGCCACCGCTGTATCCATTGCCGGAAGCATAGGTTTTGTGGGTCTTATTGTTCCTCACCTGGTAAGGTTGATGGTCGGCTCCGATCACCGTTTGCTGCTACCGGCTGCAACTTTATTTGGTGGTTTGTTCCTGGTGGTGGCAGACACACTGGCCAGAACCCTGTTGGCACCGCGTCAATTGCCGGTAGGTGTGATTACGGCATTACTGGGCGTACCGCTGTTCCTGTTGTTACTGAACCGGGCCAGGTTGAAATGAACCCCTCGTTGGCCTGCCGTAACCTGGATGTCTCAATCGGATCGGTACAGGTAGTGAAACAATTGGAACTTGAGTTTCAGCCTGGGACTTTCTGGGCGCTACTCGGCCCCAATGGTGTAGGAAAAACGACCCTGCTGAATTGCCTGGCCGGTTTGCGGGCGGCCGATCGGGGCAGCGTGGAGTTGGGTGGTCTGGAAATTCAGTCCATACCCCGTCGACAACTCGCACGCCAGCTCAGCATGTTGCAGCAACACTCGGCTTATGTTTTCGATTCCAGCGTTCTGCAAACGGTGCTGACCGGGCGCCATCCCCATCTGGGGTTGCTGGAACGTGAAAGCGCAAAGGACTTCAGTCTGGCACGTGCGGCTTTGAACAGCGTGGGGTTGCAAGGTTTCGAACAGCGCTGTGTCACCAACCTCTCCGGTGGTGAAGCCAGACGCCTGGCTTTTGCCAGCCTGTTGGTGCAACAGGCCCCGTTGATGCTGCTGGACGAGCCCAGCAATCACCTGGATTTGAAACACCAGGTACAAATCATGCAAATGATCCGTGAGTACAGTCGGCAACAGGGCGGCGTTGCGATTGCCGCATTGCACGATATCAACCTGGCCATGAGTTATTGCAGCCATGCCTTGATGTTGCTGGGCTCAGGCGAATGGCAAGCCGGACCTGTTGCCGAAATGCTGACCGAATCCAGCCTGGAGCGGACTTTTGGTTGTCCGGTTGAGGCCTTGCAGGGCAAAAACGGGCTGCGCTTTTACCCTCTCAGTTAGGGTTTTCAGTCAGCTGCTTTTGATACAGACTGCCCAACCGCCAGGCACCCCAGGCCCATAACCCCATAACAGGCAAGTAGGCAAAGGTAATCTGGCTCAAACTCATACCGGTACTGGTCAGGCCTTTGAATATCCAGGACGCGGTCACATCACTACCCCGGTAAACCGCAGTATCGATAAAGTTTTTGCTTTTATACTTGGTTTCCCGGTCGACCACAGTGAACAGCATTTCCTTGGCCGGACCCAGGATGCCATAGTTCATGGAGCGCTGCAGCACCTGTATGGCAGCGAACAGAACCAGGCCCATGGTGCTTCCCAGCAATACAAAACCGGCGGCCAGAAACAGGGGCACACCCACCAGTGTACGTGGCATACCCAGTGATTTGATCAGGCGCGAAGTGATAAAGAACTGCAGGCTGAAAGCGATCATCTGAACCGCATAATCTATATAGGCGAAAAATACCGTACGCTCATTGAAGCCAACGATTTTCTCGTTGACCAGCACCGCCATGCCGTTGTACAAAAATGTTGATGTCATGTTATGCAGCAACATCATCAGGCAAGCGAATAACAGATATTTCGATTTGAAAACGCTGATGGCACCTTCCCACACGCTGCCACCGATTTTTTCAGTTCTCACCCGCGTGGTTTTTTGTTGGAAGCGGCCCAAAATCACCGCCAGCAAGGTGGCGATCAAGAGGCAAACCAAGGACACCGTCATCACACCCTGCTCGCCGCCTTCGGCCGCCATACCGGCAGCCAGTCGTGGCCCGATAATGGCTCCCATGCTGCCTCCGGCCATGATGAAACCGAACAGTCTCTGCGCCTGCCCTGGTCTGAAAATATCGGCCATGAAACTCCAGAACACCGAGACCACAAACAGATTGAACACGCTGAGCCAGATGTAAAAAGCCCGTTGCACCCCAATCGCGGTGTCGGCTCCATCAAAGCTGAAAATAAAGAACACCAGATTGGAACTGAAAAACAAATAAATGGCTGGAATGAATTGGCCGCGGCGGAAACGAGCGACCAGAAAACCAAAAACAGGCACCATGACCAGCATGGTGACAAAAGTGCCGGTGTATAACCAATGCAGCACATCCGCATTGTAGGCGGAAACCGTGCCTCGTAGAGGCCGCAGCATGAAATAACCGCCCAGCAAGAAGAAAAAATAGAAAAACGCGATGGCCAGCTTTGGCCACTCACCTTCTTCAACCATGACCAGGCGGTTGATCAACCCTTTGATTTTCATCAGAAGGAATCGCCCGGCTTGATGATGATTCACGTTTTCAAACCCGGGTCAGCTGTCCATCAACTGAACGCTTTGACCCGGTTGCAAGCGCTCATTGCCACGTATGACCACCCTGTCGCCAGCTTTGATACTACCACTGACTTCTATGTATTCGTCCGAACCAAGCCCCAGATTCACCACAACCTGCCTGGCTTGCTGCTGTGCATCAATGATAAACAGGGTGGTGCCGCCTGGCCGCAAAACCAAAGCGTCTCGCGGTACTGTAAGCACCTCTCGTGCATCCGAACTCGGCACCGATACACGTACCGTCTGACCCACCTGAAAGGGTTGGCCATCCAGATCAAGGCGCAGTTCAAATTGGTGGGTATTCTCATCACCCACGGCAACCACAGTACGGAGAGTAGCCATCAGTTCCTGTTTACCCGAACTCAGGCTCAGCTGCTCACCCACCTGGCTGAAAGAAAAATATTCCAAAGGGGCACGGGCAACCACTTCAAGACGCTGCTGGTTCACCAGTCGAATTACCACTCCGCCATCTGCTACCCACTCACCCGGCTGCATCAAACGCTCCACTACCACACCACCAAAAGGTGCCAGCAAACGTGTTCTGGCCAGTTGATCGTTGTTTTGTGCCAATCTGGCCAGGGCAACATCCAGATCACCCTGGGCTACAGCCTGCTCGGACCGAGCTTGCTCCAGTTGATTGACGCTGGCCAGATTGCTTTTGGCCAGAGTGGCAAAACGCTGCACTTCATTAACCAAAAACTCGACTCTGGCCTGTACGCGACGAATTTCAGCCTGCAATTCCTGATTACGCAAACGCAAATGTTCGTCTTCAATGACGGCAACGGCTTCACCCGCTTTAATCACCGCACCTACTTCAGCCACTTCCAACAAACGGCCATCAACCTCGGCCGACAATCGTGCGTCGTCACGACTGACCACTGTTCCAGGCACCTGGATGACGGATGACAGCGATTGCATCCTGGCCTCGGCCACTTTGACCAATGCAGGTCCGAACTCCTGGGCCACTGCAGCCAGCGGTACAGCGCTCAACAACAATGCGCAAACCTGCAATGAAACAGGCAAACAGACTGTAAACAACTTATGCAGGGCAAGTTTCTTCGACTTCATTCAAATAGGCTCCGGCGAGGTAACATCAGCTGAAGCAGTGTCTTCATTCATGCGCAGCAGGCTGGGCAACAGGATAAGGGTAAACAAGGCACTGACCAACATGCCGCCAACGATAACGGCGGCCAGACCGCGGTACAACTCGGTGCCGGACCCGGGCATCAGCATCAAAGGCAACATGCCAAATATACTGGTCATGGTGCTCATAAGGATCGGTCGCAGGCGCGAGTGTACAGCACTGTTCACAGCCTCACGCCGATTCATGCCTTCCCGCTCCGCATCACGTGCACGATACACCAGAAGAATGGCGTTGTTCACCACCAACCCGAGCAGGATAACAAAGCCGATCATGGTGAGCAGATCCATTTGCTGGCCACCGGAATTCGCCAGCAGCAGATCCATCAGACGCAATGTTAAAATCCCCCCGACAGTGGCCATGGGCAGGGTCAATACCACCAACAACGAATCGGTAAAGGAACGAAACAAAGCAGAAATCAACAGATACAAAATGACTACTGCAAGCACAAAGCTTCCCGACATACTGGCCAACGCATCATCCAGCGCTTCTGCGGTGCCACGATAGTTGATCGCCGCGTTCTCGGGCAATCTTTCCATAATGGCCGGGGCTACTTTCTGTTTGATGATTTCCAGGGCTTCTTCCATGGCCAGGTTCGAGGGTGGCGTTACGGTCAGGGTCAGTGTACGTTTCCGGTCAATACGCCGAATCTGACTGGGACCGGCAGTCTGTGTCACTTCGGTGAGTTCACCAATGGTCAGCACTTCACCCGTGGCCGTTGCAACGGGCAGTGCAGCCAACTCCTCCGGAGTAGTCCAGTTTTCAGCTCGCATCACGACGTTATAGCGCCGATTACCATCGAAGTACTCCCCCAGAAAAGCACCATCGCCCATTGCACGGATAACCGTTGCCATGCGCGAGCGATTCCAGCCTACCTCAGCAATCTTGCGGTCGTCCGGAATCAGCCGCAATTCCGGTTCGGCCAGTTCCAGCCCGGGCACTGCACGAACATTGGCCTCTGGTAATGCCTGCATGATGGCAGCGAAGCCGGCCCGGCCAGCGTCCAGTAAAGAGTCAAAAGATTCGGAAGAAAGGTCTATTTCAATGAGTCGGCCACCCCGTGATCCGCCAAACAGGGGATCGCGCCCGGCAAAACCGAAGGTATCCGGAAAGCCTGAAACAATTTCATTGTTTACAACTGCAATCAACTCATCCATCCGGCCAGGATCGACTGCGCTGCCGCCGATAAAAGTACCGAAACCGCGGGCCATACCCAAAAAGTAATTTTCAAGATAGGGCTCTTTCTGTCTTTTCAGGTACGGGTCAAGACGCTGATTGATGACATTGATAATCTCCTTTTCTCCTACCTCGATGCCCATTCCGGGTGGCGATTCTATAAAGCCCATAAAGAAGTTTTTTCGACCCTCAGGCAAATAATCTGCCGGGGGAATCAGGAACAGACCGAGTAACAGCGGAAAAGCGGTTAACGACACGATCCAGGTCCAACGCTGACGTGGTGTATTGGTGCGGCGCATGATGTAGTCGGAAATCCGCTCCCACCAATCGTGATGCCTGTCTTCAATCGCATGTCCCTTGATCCAGTTGGCGGCGGCAGTGGGCAACACCGTCACGGCAACCAGCAAGGACGCTATGATCGCTGCCGAAATCGTAATGGCAAGGTCGCCAAACAGTTGCCCGGCCTCATCTTCGAGGAACACCACCGGCATAAAAATTGCCACGGTAGTTGCAGAAGAGGCCAATAAAGCACCCCAGACCTGGGTGGTGCCGCGCAATGAAGCTTCCTCGCTGTGACGGCCAGACTCACGTTGTCGGAAAATGTTTTCCAGCACGACAATAGCGGCATCCAATACCATGCCGGACGCAAAAGCCAATCCTGCCAAAGAGATGATGTTCAGAGTACGGCCGCCGAAATCCAATACCGTAAAGGTGGCGAACATGCACAACGGGATTGACAGGGCCACAATCAGAGTCGCCCTGAACTTTCGCAAGAACCACCACAGCACCGCAACCGCCAGCAGCATGCCCAAAATCAGGTTGTTACGCACCATGCCAATGGATGCATTGATGTACCGGGTTTCATCGTAGTCGTTGTAAATGTTCAAACCGGCCCGGTTCAGCTCATTCTCTGCCAGATCGGCAATGGCCTCGCGCAAGCCGTCCATCACCTCCAGAACATTAACGCCGGATTCGGGAGTCACATGAATGGCAATGGACGCCTGGCCATCCTGATGCAGTACGTCAGAAGGGTCCACCATGGCCATTTCGATCGTCGCAATGTCGCGCAGCTTGATGGGTTTACCTTCACGCCATTGCAGCACCAGGTCACCCAATGATTGCACATCATATTTTCCACTGAAGCGCAGTGTGTACTGGCGGCGGCCTACTTCGCTGATACCTGCGGATACATCTGCATTACTTCCAAGCTGATCCGCGACCCGGGTCAGATCCAGGCCAATATTGGCAGCTTTGTAGGGATCAAACGAAATTCGGACTTCGTGTTGCCGACCGCCAAACGAGCCTGCCCGCGACACACCCGGCACACGTTCCAACCGGGTCAGGACAGTGTCTTCGATAAAATCCTGGTAGCTTTCGATGGGTCGGGTATTGCCCTCAACAGGCTGAACGGCCCACCACGCAATGATCTTGTCGAAACCATCGCCACCCACGGTGATGATCGGCTCGTTCGCGTCCACCGGGTATCGGGGCACCTGGTTGAGCCGGTTCATTACTTCGATCAGCGCCCGGTTCATATCGGTGCCAATGGCAAACTGCAGGTTAACGTAGCTGCTGCCAAAATTGGCTGTGGACTGCAGTTTCAACAGACCGGGAATGCTGCGCAACACGTCTTCCTGTGGCTCAACAATTTCCGATTCAACTTCATTCGGTGCAGAAGCACGCCAAATCGTTGCTATGGTAATTTCCGGCCGCTCAATTTCGGGTGCCAGTTGAATCGGTAAACGGCCTAGCGAAATGATGCCGAAAATCGCCAGCAACAAACACGCCACCACGACAGCAACCGGGTTTGACATGGATATTCGCGTCAGAATCACGTCAGGTTTAACCTCTTGAAACGGGAATCGTCGCTGAAAGCCGACCACCCTGATACGCTCAAAAGGGGCAAAAAAGCAGGGCGTTGCGGAGCGAAGAGGTACCCATTTATACGTTATTGATGCCGCATTATGCTTTTTCTCGGGACAGCATTAAAGTCAATTGATACTGATTCCTCACTTGTCTGAAGCTTTCAACCGGGTATGATGCTGGCAATCGACAATACGCCATCGTATGGATAGCCCCCTTATGGAAATTTCTACTCCATGACATTTGACTACATCATTGCCGGAGCCGGATCCGCAGGTTGTGCCCTGGCCGGAAGATTGAGCGAAAACCCCAATACACGGGTGTTGCTGCTTGAAGCCGGAGGTCGCGACTGGCATCCCTTCATTCACATGCCTGCAGGACTGGCCAAACTGGTCGGATTGCCCGGCTTTGACTGGCAATTCAAAACCGAACCGGAGGCTGAGTTGAATGGCCGTAGCCTATTCTGGCCACGCGGACGCGTGCTGGGAGGATCCAGTTCGATCAATGCCATGTGCTATTGCCGCGGTCACCGTAAAGACTATGACAACTGGCTGGCGGCCGGAAATCCGGGCTGGGGCTTTGATGA
>CAZRTG010000008.1:0-38582 GCA_964602895.1 uncultured Wenzhouxiangellaceae bacterium | reverse complement strand
ACCAACAAGCGCTTCTACGATCGCATCGCCCACTTCTTCAAGTCCGGCGATATCGTGGCGGCCGATGCGGGCTGTGCGATCAACTGCGCCCAGGTGCAACTGGCTGAGGGCGTCACCTATCTCGCCTCTGTTTACTGGGCATCTATCGGAATGGGTTTTGGTGCTGCTTTCGGCGCCTGTTTCGCCGCAAAACCCGGCCAGCGGGTGATTGCTCTGGAGGGTGACGGCTCGTTCCAGATGACGGCACAGGAATTGTCCAGCATGGCACGCTACGACTGCCCCGCCATCGTTTTCGTAATCAACAACAAGGGCTATACCGCCGAGCGGCTGATTCACGATGGGCCATTCAACGACATCGCCGACTGGCGCTATCACAAGCTGCCCGAGGCCTTCGGCGGCACCGGTCTGGAAGTGCATACGGAGGGTGATCTGGAAGCCGCGCTGGAGCAGGCGGACAAACACACCGGTCCTGGCCCACTGCTGATCGAAGTGCATATGGACCCTTGGGACGCCTCCGAGGCCTTTATCTTAATGAGCGAAAAGCTGCGGAGTTGATGAGTTATGGAAAAAGTACTGGCTGTGGAAGAGGAAGAATCGAGTGGGTCGCTGGTATACCCGTGGTATATCGTTTCTTTGTGCATGCTGGCCTACATTTTTTCCTTTATCGACCGCCAGGTTATCTCCCTGCTGATTGACCCGATCCGCGCGGATCTGCAAATCTCGGACACCCAGTTCAGTCTGCTGCACGGTTTGGCATTCGCGATGTTGTATGCGGTGGCGGGTATCCCGATCGCCCGCCTGGCGGACAGCCGGTCAAGACCCGTTATCATTTCCGCCGGCATCTTCGTGTGGAGCCTGGCCACTGCGGCCTGCGGACTGGCGAGAAGCTTCATACAACTGTTTCTTGCACGCATGGCGGTGGGCGTCGGCGAGGCGGCGCTGTCACCGGCTGCCTACTCCATGATTACCGACTCGTTCCCCCGTTCAAAACTGGGCCTGGCGCTGGGGGTCTACTCCAGCGGCGCATTTCTCGGCGGAGGCCTGGCCTATATTATCGGTGGCGCGGCCATCGCAGTGGTGCAGCAGTGGGGCCCCCAGACGCTACCGCTGTTTGGCGAAATCAAACCCTGGCAAATGACGTTTTTTATCGTGGGCCTGCCCGGTATTCTGATTGCGGCCCTGTTTTTCCTGACCATCAAGGACCCTGAGCGCAAGGGAGTCGCAACCAAACTGGATGCCCAGGGCAAGCCGATCCCGCAAACGTTCAGTTTCGGGGATGTGCTCCGCTACATTGGTGGGCATCGCAGGACTTTTACCGCACACTACGTAGGTTTCGGCCTCCTGTCGCTGAGCCTGTACGCCCTGATGAACTGGGCGCCGGCCTATTTCCTGCGCAAGTACAGCATGCCGGTACGCGATGTGGGGCTGTACCTGGGACTGGTGGTGTTGATCGGCAACACAGCAGGGGTACTTGCCAGCGGCTGGGTCACCGACTTTTTTACTCGCCGCGGTCACCAGGATGCACCCATGCGGGCCGGCATGCTCGGCGGCCTGGGCGTTATTATTCCGGTCGTGTTGTTCTCGCAGGTGAGCGGTTTTGCAGGCAGCCTCGCCCTGCTGGCCGTTGCCATGTTCTTCGCCAGTTTTCCCATTGCGACATCGGCCGCAGCTTTGCAATTGATGGCGCCCAACCGGATGCGCGCCCAGGTAACGGCCCTGTTCTTCCTGTTCATGAATCTGCTGGGCATTACCGGCGGCAGCACGCTGGTGGCTCTATGCACCGACTACCTGTTTCACGATGAGCTGTTGGTGGGATACTCCATGTCGCTGATCGCCGCAAGCTCGGCGCTGTGCGGTGCATTGCTGCTGGCATGGGGGCTCAAATATTTCAGCCTGACCCACCGGGAAGTGAACGCCAATACGCCATAGCGTGAATGGCCTTTCAGCTGTGACCCAGATAGTGGTGAAATACCCCGTTCGGGTCATACTGGGCACGCAGTTGCTGCAAACGCTGCCAGTTCTCATCTGTGAAACATTGACGGAACCTGTCCGGGTGCCCTCTGCCCTCCACCTCGTTGACATAGTGCCCCACGGCGAAGGGATCCATCAGTGGAATCGAGTCGTTCACCCAGGCGAAGTTTCGCTCGTCCTCGTCCGGGTCGTCCCAGATTGCGTAGCAGCCAACATAGGTGTCTGCATTCCACGAGATACAGGAATCCGGGCGGGTGCGGACTTTCATATTGAACGCCGCGAGTACGTGGGTGTCCCGGGTGGGTGCGCCATTACGGAAATGATCTGCCAGCGCTTCCAGTGTTTTACCGCCGTTATCGGTCAGTACATTATCCACGGCATAGCGCGCCATGCGGCCACCCGGATCTTCCAGGCTGAAATAGGTCTCGTACAGCTGGTCATACGAATACTGCTGATTCTCTATCTTTACAGCGCTTTTACTGCCTAATGCGGACCGAGCGAAAGGCACCAACGCCGCGGTCGCCTGCTCGACACTATCCTCAAAGGCAAAAGCGGTCACAAAGCAGATTTTGGAATCCGCCGCAGGCGCTTCGGCAGGAGCTTCCGGATGGTGCAGGAACAGCAGTAAAAGTTCTACTCGCTCCACGTCGTGATTTTTCCTGATCGACTCCAGCGTCGAGGTCACGGTAGGCAGCTCGTCCAGCGGGAAGATGTAGGAACTGGCCATCATCGATTTTGGCACGGGGTAGAGTTGCAGGTAGAGACGGATGACCACACCAAAAAATCCAGGGCCCACGCCGCGCACCGCCCAGAACAGGTCGGGATGGGTTTGCGCATCCACCTTCAGCAGTTTGCCATCGGCCATTACGATCTCGGCGCCGACGATCGAAAACGTGGCAAACCCGCCGTGCTGTGCGTAGTTCCAGCCAATACCACCACCCATGGTAAAACCACTCATACCGACGGATGGACAGTGAGGTACGGGGAAGCTCAGGCCTTTTTCCAACGCCGCACTTACCAGTTGTGAACTCCTGACACCTGGCTGGATGGTCGCGATCCGACTCTTTTCATCGATCACTATATCGGACATGGCAGATACATCAATCAACAGGCCGTCATCGCGCAGTGAGGGTCCGTTGGAATTGTGGCCGCCGCTACGCACCGCCACCCGGAGCCCGTTCTTCGCGGCGTATTTTACGGCTGCTACAACATCATCTTCGGATGTTGCCTGCACGATCAGGTCAGGATAACGGTTGGGCTTGGAATCGTGCCATACCATGGATTGACGCCACAATTCGTAATCGCCATCCTGGCGCTGGATGATTTTGCCAGACACGCCTGCGATGTCACCCGTGCGTTCTGTTGAGGTGGCGGCAGCCAATGACCCCGAGCGCAAGGTACCCATTGCACCGAGTACACCCAGTGAGGCCAGTTGTTGCAAGAGCAACCGGCGGGATATGGTTTTATCGTTCATGGGGCTCTCCCTTCAGTACTGATAACACCTGCCTGAACTGATAATCAGCACACAGGTGACGAATCCCGGTGCTAATTCAGCTCAGCGAAAAATTCGGATATATAGGCGATATCGGCATCGGAAAGCGACTTGGCCATACGCGACATATCCGGCGACACCCGCTCACCCGAGCGGAATGCCTTGAGCTGCTTTTCCAGATAAACGGCCTTTTGTCCCCTCAGGTTGGGATAGTCAGGCGCCTTGCCGATACCATCCGCACCGTGACAGGCAACACAGGTCAGCAGTTGTTTGCGCCCGGATGCCTCGGATGCGGTATCTGCGTGGACCGATGAAACCATTACGGCAACCAACACGGCTGGTAGCCAACTCGCGAACTGTCTGGTGGAAACCGGTGTTTTCATAAATACTCTCCTTGCATACAATGCTCTGATCACGGGCGCAATATTGCCTTGACCACGTGCCCTTCTTCCGAGTCGGTCACCGCCTGTTGAATTTCATCCAGTGCATAGAAGGTCACCAGTTTGTCGATGGGAAAGCGCCCCTGCCGATAGAGTTCCACCAACTTGGGTATAAAGAGCTGTGGTACGGCGTCACCCTCGATCACTCCCTTGACCGTGCGTCCAAACATGATGCTGTTCATGTCCAGGGTCACCTCGGTACCCATCGGCGCTGCACCCACCAGGGCACAGACACCCGTGACCGACAGTGCATCAACGGCCTGGCGCAGCACTGTCGGAAGTCCGGTACATTCCACCGAATAATCCGCACCGCCACCGGTAAATTCCACGACCCGGGCCACCGGATCCGATGTGGTCGGATCAATCGTGTGGCTGGCGCCCAGTTCCTGAGCCAGCTTGCGCCGAGCAGGGTTTGGATCAATGGCTATGATCCGGGCACAACCGACAACAAACGCCGCCATTACTGCCGCCAGACCCACTGAACCACAGCCAAAAACAGCGATACTGGAAGCTGCACCGGGCTGCAGTGCGTTCATCACCGCTCCTGCTCCCGTCAGGAAACCGCAACCCAGCGGCCCCATAAGCTCTATTGGCACCTCCGTAGAGATCCTGACCGTATTTGCCCGGTTGGCAACAGCATAGGTGGCGAAGGACGACTGTGCGAAAAAGTGACCGCTAACTGCCCCGCGCTTACTACTCAGGACACAGGAACCGTCGGGCCGGGCACCAGAAAAATTGCTCTCGAATAGCGCGAGACAGCGACCGGGTAATCCCGCCAGGCAGTTGGCACAGCGGCCGCAGGCATTAAAGCTCAATACCACGTGGTCGCCGGGAGACACTTCGTTTACCCTTGCACCCACAGCTTTCACGATACCGGAGCCCTCGTGACCGAACACGGCTGGCAGTGGTACCGGGTACAACTGGTCGCGACAGATCAGGTCCGTGTGGCACAGCCCGACTCCGGCTATCTTCACCAACACTTCGTCTTCACGCAAAGCCCCAAGTTTCAGCTGCTCCAGCTCAAATGCACCACCGCTTTCACGTACAACCGCCGCCTGAATTTCCATTCTGCCTTCCTTTTTCCCAGGGGACCCGCCTCGAACCGTTCACGCCCTGTCTGCGACAATAAACCGCGATTGGACAGCGCTTTAAATCAAGGCTAGCCTATAGGCGAATACGTTTCTAACACGAACGCGCAACATGAGCCCAATTGCGCAGGACATTGCCTTGGGGCGGCATATTTTGCATGCCAATGGCCCGTTTTGGCGCAATCGTGTGAGTCGGCGACAATGGAGTCAACAGGGATATCAGCACTATGTCAGAAAGCTTTGAAGTCAGGTCCCTGAATAGCAAGCCGCTGTTCGAAACTACCGATCCGGACCAAATCAGCTGGTACATGTCGGATGCTTTCCGACCTAATCGGAGTCAGTTGAGCAACCGCCGCAGCCGTGCGGACTTCTGTCACCGGCAGGTGGCCTTTGCCTCTACCTCAATCAACGCGGTGCGCTACGGTCGGGAGGCACTTGTCGATGCCCCGCCCACGCATGACACATTTCTGGGTATGTTTACCGTGTCGGGTTTTGCCGACGTTGACCAGGGCCAGCAGACCTTCACCACCCGGCCCGGCACCTTCTGCGTGCTCAATCCCTCACAACACCTGCATATCCGCCTGTCCGAGGATTTCGAACAACTCACGGTAAAACTGCGCACAAGCAATGTACAGCGAGCCCTGTTCGAGATCACCGAGGTAGACGCCTCCCGCCCACTGGAGTTCGCCCCACAAAATTTTGATCTCCAGGGCGGTGCCGCCAGCTTCGCCCATCTGGTGGAGTATATCTGTCAGGATATGAGCCGGACCGGGTCCGCCCTCACCCAACCCTGCGTGAGCCGCAATCTGGAAAGTGCGCTGGCCAACCTGCTGGTCAGCGAATTTACCCACAGCTACAGTGAACTGTTGCAGCGACAGATAAGGGCGCCGGCGCCGTACTACGTCAAACGTGCCGAGGAGTATATTCGGGAGCACCTGGACGATCCCCTGACGTTGGCAGAAATTGCACAGGCGGCTGGCACCAGCGTGCGATCCCTGCAATGCGGGTTCCGCCAGTTTCGCGATACCACACCGACAGCCTACCTGCGTGAGCAACGCCTGGAACGTGCGCGAGAGATGCTGCGACGGGCGGCGCAGGACAGTATCAGTATCACCGACGTGGCGCTGGCCTGCGGTTTTCGCCACCTCAGCAAGTTCGCCCAATACTATCGCCACCGCTTTGGTGAAACACCGATGGCAACAAAACGAACACTTTAAGGTATCTGAGGAAACTCTGATTTATTCAGAGCTTCCCCAAGTGCTATTCACTTCCCTGAGTTCTTCAGGTGGCGATAGAAATAAGTCGACAGGCCACTAAAACCGCAACTCGGCACCCAGTCGCGCACGTATGCCCGGTGCGGGAAAGCCCGGGGCGTTCTGGTAGTTTGTGTCGAACAGGTTGTCGATGGCCAGCCATAACGCCAGGGTTTCAGAGTGCTGATAACGCGCCGTGGCATCCGCTGTAAGGTAGGCGCTGTCGACCACATCCCCGGTCGGAATCGAGGTGATGAGGCGTTCGCCCACATAGCGCAGGGCCGTGTCCACCGACCACGCATCGGACGGGCGCCAGGTGAGGTTGACTCCTCCGGTGTTATCCGGCCGGCGCCGCAATGGGTCTGTATCACTGGAAATGTCGGTCAGTGTCGCATCGACGCCAAACCACAGGTTCGGATTGATCTGCATTTGCAGATAAAGAAACACACCGCTTATATCAACCTTGCCGAAGTTAATGTTGGTAAACGTCTCGAAATCGAAATCCACCAGGTCTTTGTATTCGCTTGCAAACAGCGAGATGCCGGCTTCCATGCCATTGTCAAACCGCTGGTCGTAACCCGCTTCCACGCTGGTAACTTTCTCGGGCTTCAGATCGGGATTTCCGAACAGCGGATTACCCAGTGCGAAGAAACTCGGCAGCTTGAAACCGTCGGCGATGCTGGCCCACAACCTGCCATCCAGTGCCGGGAATGTCTTGGCCAGACCAATCTTTCCCGAGGTGCGTGTCTCGTCCTCGGTATGGTCCAGCCGGGCAGCCAGTGTCGAAGTCAGACTCGCAGTCCAGTCGTAGCCCCATTCCAGAAAAGCCGAGGCCGTGGTGCGATCCAGGCGATAGGCGTTGGGCAGAACCGCAAAGCCCAGATCGACCGTGCCATCGTCTTTGCCTTCTTCATCAACCAGGTCGACTCCAAAGGCCAGTTGTGACTGGTCGCTGGTCACAAACCGATTGATCCACAGCAACTGCCCGCGCCGGTAGTCGCTGTCGGAGGTGAAAGCCGGCTGCCCGTCCAACTCACCGGGAGCAACCGGCGGGGTGTCGACATCATCTTCAAGCTGGCTCCAACTTGCGATCAACTCAACTTGCCAACGGTCTGAAGGCGACCAGTCCATCATCGCCGACAGACTGAGTTCTTCACCATCGGCCTTTTCAAGATACGGCAGCACGGCAAGCTCCGGCCCGCCGCTCACTTCGGGAAAGCTGGTGCGGCTTCGATCAACATGCCATAAATTGAGCTGCCAGTTGCCTTCGTTGCCAAGTTGGCCGGCCAGGCGGGAGGATAACCTGGTCAGCTTCAGGCTGGAACCTTCGATCTCATCGCCACCGTCCATCGAGGAAACACGTATGCCCAGGGCCGTTGCGTCACTCAGTCCAAACGAAGCCGCAGCGCCGGCCCGCCAGTCGCTGACTGTGCCGCCTTCTGCGTAAGCGGTTTGACTGCCGACTTCCGGCCAGGCGGTCTCAATCCGGATCACACCCGCCATCGCGTCAGAACCGTAAATCGCTGACATCGCCCCCATGCCGATATCAATGCGTTCAATTTCGTTCACCGCAAGTGTAGAAAAATCGAACGAACCACCGCGCGTATTGGTTGGATTGTTCAGCCGTACGCCATCGACAAATACGGCCGTGAAATTGGATTCCGCACCACGCAGGAAAATTTCGGACACGCCGCCCGGGCCACCCGGGCGAAACACCGACACGCCGGGTAGCCGTTGCAGCAGTTGCTCCGGCTCGGCTGGCATGATCGTTTCCAGTTGTTCACGGTCTACCGAAATCTGTGTTTCAGTCAGGAAGGTCCGATCTTCGAGGTGGGTGCCGAGCACCACGACCTCTTCAAGTGAATCCCCGGCCAGCACCATCCACGGTGCAAAACCGGCCGCAACTGCGAGCAGCGCGACTCGCGCTCGATAAAAATCCAAGGCAGAAATACTCCTGGTAAGTGTTAATCTGGATATGGGTTAATCTGGATATGGGTTAATCAGGGTGAGTGTTGATCAGGTACATGACGCTGGGCGCCTTACCATCACGTCCTTGCATCACCGGATGCTCTGTCAACCAGTTGGCTGGCACCAGTTCCGGATAATTGCTGAGACCCAAAACGATATCGGTCTTGCCGTCTCCGTTCACATCCGCAGCCTCGATGGACACCCAGTTGCCGAAGAACTCCGTGGCGAAAGAGAAAGGCTGGAATTCGAAATCACCCCGGTTCTCCAGATACACAAAAGTTTCCGGCTCCTCAGCATTCCACTGCGGGAAGTAAGAAACCGCAGCGATGTCAAGGTCGCCATCCTGATCGAAGTCGTGCACGACCGCACGCGTTGCACCGTGCATCGGGTATTTGAATGCCTGGGTAAATTTGAGATCGCCATGGTTTTTGAAAACCGTGACCGAATGTTGCGGGCGCGGCGCCGGCACAACGTCACCAACATGGTTTCCAGCCACATTGTCACCGTTCATAACGACGATATCCATATTGCCATCGCCGTCAAAGTCGCCTACCTCGACACTGTTACCCCCAAACGGAGGCGTATTCTCATCGATCAGCACACGCTTGAAGGTCCGATCGCCCTGGTTAATGAATAGCAACAACTCCTGTCGTGCCTGTGCTGCCAGTGCAACGATGTCCATCAAACCGTCATTGTTCATGTCAGCGACTGCACTGCCGATTAAACCCGACTGGTCGCTGACGATGGTTTCCACAAGCGCGCCCTCCAGCACACCGGGGGGAATCTCTGCCGCAGCATCCGCGTAGATCCGGTCGAAATCCGGCGTACGCCAGTTAACCACCAACTCGGAATTTGAATCACCAAAAATGCCGTCACCAAAAGCATTGGTAACGATATCCTCCAGGCCATCACCGTCCATGTCGACGTCGTGGTGCTCGACGTAGCGCTGCTTGCCGTTGACCAGCATGCGCGCACGCGGCTCCTCACCATTGAAGTCGATGTCGGTCATGGCCGCGAGCCCGACTTCCGTCATCGGGAAGCGCCCGTGAGTCAGTACGCGCGCTCCCTTGTCGGTCAGTGTAATGCTGACGGCGTCGCTGGTAAGTTCGGCTTGATGTTTGAGTTTGCCGGTAGCCAGGTCAAATACCCTCAACTGATCCCGCTCTTCGAAGCCGGGCTTGCGCCCGCCGCCGCCAACCCAATCATCCACCACCGAGCCACTCACATAGATGAGGCCCCGCTCTTCGTCGACACGGGTCGCGATAACCAAACCGTTGGGTGCCAGGTCGAGGTTCGGGATCACCGGCTGGAATCCGGGTGCCAGAGGCTGCTTGGGCCGTTTGATCTCCATCTCCTGCCAGGGCTTGGCATTGGCCAGGTAGTAGTCGCGGATACGGTTGTATTCCTCTTTGGTCATTTCCGGCTGATCCGGAATAAAGGGTTTGAAAGGGTACAGGTCCCGCATATAACCATGGCTGTCAAACAGAAGGTAGCGCCGGGTATAGTCCTCTACCGGCTCCCATTCCGGCGGTACCGGCTCTACCCGCATGTCGTCGAACACATCGTCCGGCATGCCCACGTAATTACCCATGTAATGCAAAGCGAAGGACCAGTACTCACGCGACAAATCGGTGGGCTCGGCGATCAGGTGACAACGAGTGCAATGCTGCTGCAGGAGTTCCTCTGCACTTCGCTCGTTCGTTACCGTTGCAACCTGGGGTGCGTCTGCAACCGGTACAGACTCAGCCTCTTGTTGACAGCCGGACAACAACAGACAACCCGCTGCAAGAACAGGTGTCAGCCACACAATCAACGATCGTCTTGAATTCATTTTTTCAACTCCCGGGTTGCCCCGAATTTCAATGTAAAACGCTGGCGGGTGTCAGCGCGAACCCGCAACGACAATTCCGGATACTGTTTCGGCTGTCAGGCAGATCAATCCCAACTGGCCCACTTTTTCTTTGCTTCCAGCCATTGCTCTGCGCTCATGCCCGGATCTCCCTCTGGCTGTAGCCGTGCACCCGGATGCGGGTAATGAGGACGTGTCCACGTACCGCGTTCATAAAGCGACTCGATGTTCTGGCGATAGACCTTATCCACCTCGTCGTGATGCAGTGGTTCCTGGTGCAGCCACAAATTTTTGGGATGAATGGGTTGCTGGTACATATCACGGAACAGTTCGGTGCGCAGATCCTTCAGCCAGTTGCTGTTCAGATTCATGGCGCGGAATTGGCGCTGCGCTTCGATATCGATAATAGCAGATACAAATGTGTTGTTACTCGACGCAGATTGGCTCAGCACCTCACCACGAAAGCCGATGATGTGACTGCTGCCACCCGAGATATCCATCGGGTGCCGTGACGCCGCTGAAAGATAAACGGGCCCGATATTGGGACACAGCATGTACAGATTGTTGAATTCGGCATGGCCGCGGTTCTGCACCATCCAGCTGCCACCGGGTGTGCCGCCGAAATTGGTCATCGGTACGGCTTCAGAGGGTCGATATACGACTTCTGCACCATTGAACGCCAATGCACGCACTGCCTCGGGATATTCGCCATCGGAGCAGCAAATGGTGCCGATGTTGCCGATATCGGTGGTTTTCAAAACCGGGTAAAACGCGTCGATACCGCTACCGAACAGCTCCACCCAACGATCATAGATGTCATGTGGCGTGCAGGAATGCTCACGGCACCATAAGTGGTTCTTGGCCGCCTTGTGCACCACCTCGCCATTCGGGTCGATGACAAACAGCGTGTTGAAATAGCGGTCGTCGATCACTTTCGGCCAACGCGCCTTGCACTGCACGATGATGTAGGTCGAATACATTTTCGCCAGGCGGCCGAGAAACTCGGATTCCGGGCCCGGCACATCGATGAACAGTTCGTCGGCAGACAGCTTGTGCGGCAAATCGAATATTTCATCAGTAAAGCCGGTCAGTGCGCCTTCGGCCAGTGCAATGAGCTTGACCGGCATATTGATACCGACGATGGAGACCGCCGCATGAATGGCGTCCTCAATGTTTTCCAGGTTGTGGCGGATATGCCGCCGCTCCGCAATGCCGTGCGCCACGGTAGACAGGCCAATGGCCATGTAGGGTGCAATCGGGCCGGGAGTCTTCGAAGGGGAGTCTTTCATATTTACCTCTAGGTTAACGCGTACTGTGTTACTCAATCTGCGGCTGCGGCGTCAGCTCGGTTGCCAGCGGGCTGCCGAGATGTCGGGTTCGATGGATAATGAAAAAGAACATCAAAATGCTAACCAGACAAAACATCGCAGCCATTTGGTTGATCTGGCTGTAATTGCCGTTGTCGATCAGAGTGGCTGCAATACCGGGACCGACTGCGGCACCCAGACCCTGGAATCCGGTTACCAGCACCAGGAAGTTACCGCGGATATCGATCTTGGAAATCACGCCAAGCTGATACGAATTGGCCATTACAAACAGCGCCTGGAACAGGCCGGCACCCAGATAGAACGTAACCGAGGTGAACTGCCCGACCAGCAACCAAAGCACCAACAATTGCCCCACCAGGGCCAATGCCAGTGGGGTAGTCCGACCATAGCGGTTACTGGCAAGGGCTGCAATGCCTGCTCCCACGATGGCGGCGAATTGCGATGCGCCCAACGCCAGACCGATGGTCTCGATCGACAGGCCTGCGGCCTGACCGATGCGTTCAAGATAGGCCCAGAAACCGAAGATGCTGACGAAGAACAGAAAACTGGCAATCAAACCGATCCAGATCAAGCGGGTGTAGTTGGGACTGGTAATCCCGGTACCACTGGGTGCCACTCTTACGGCACCTGCGGACGGATAGCGCGGCAAGGCCAGCAGCATCAGCAATGAAGCACCTGCCAGCATGTAGAACAGACCACTGACAGTCCAGTGCTTGAGAATATAGGGAGCTCCGGCAAAGGCGAGAAACATCATGGCGCCCTGTACGACCTGGGCGATGCCGAAGGCCCGGTCTGGGTGCCGGTTATCCCCCAACGCAGCAACCGTCAGAGCAAAAATCGATCCACCGGTAAATCCGGTGCAGAAACGAACCACCAACAGGGGCACAAAGTCGTTCAGATTGGCGCTGACTACATTGAGTAGCGCTGTTGCGATCAGCGCGGTAGCCAGCATTTTCAGCCAGGAAACCCTGCGAATCCACAGTGCAGCTCCCAGCGAGGCCAGCACCAACCCCAGTCCTTCAACCGCTGCGATATAGCCCGCCTGCTGCTCGCTGAAGCCAAAGCCGTCGATCACACCGCCAACCAGCATGGGACTGAGGATGATCGCCGCAGGCCCCAGCGGGTAAACCATCGAGATCAGGAATGTCGTGGAAAGTTTGTCGTCGAAAGGTCTCATGTTCCAGCTCCCGGTGCCCGGAAATAATGGCCGCCGGTGAATCCGGCGGCCATTGCAACGGGAGATACTATCACTCAGTTAGAAGTTATACCGGAAACTCACGCCCGCCCAACGCGGTTTCCCGTAAGCCACCTGGTTGAAACCGAACAGGTTGGTCACGTCAAACGAGTAGATACGGTATTCTTCTTCAAACAGGTTGTTGACGAATGCAGTCACCATCCATTTGTCTTCCGAACCGCTGTAGGATGCGCGGGCGTTCCAGACACTGTAACTGCCCTGCGATGAAGCCGGGTGATTCTGGATGTCGAAATATGTTTGGTCCTGGTAACTGAAATCCACCTGAGCGGCCAGGTAACCTGAAAATGCCGGCCATTCATAGCGCGCCACGCCATTGACGGACCATTCTGGCGCCAAGGTCATTTCGCGATTCCGCACAATTCCGGAACCATCATTCAACGGGATGTCCTTGGCCTTCGTATCCAGATAACCGGCGCCGAGCGACAGGAACAGACCCTCAACAGGAGCTGTTATAAACTCCAACTCCATACCTTTAATGGTCGCATCTGTATTGAAAATCACCTGATTCAGATTGACGAAAGCAAAGGCCTGGAAGTCCGAATAATCATAGTAAAAGGCCGAGGCGTTCAGACGGGATGTATTATTGAACAGATCCGTCTTGAAACCTATTTCATAACTGGTCAGATTTTCTTCATCGTAGGGGACATCGCTTCTTACCGTCATGCCGAAAACACCTGTGTCGTCGAGTACGCCGGTATTGAAACCCGCCGACTTGGTGCCCAGTGATACAGAACCGTAAACCAAGGTGCTGTCATTGGCTTGCCAATCCAGTTCCAACTTGCCGGTCACGTTGTCGTGGCTGATCTTCTCATTGTAATCGTACATGGTGTTTTCATCAGGCGGCAGCAAACCGTTCAGCTCTTTACTCAGGTAATCGAGTTTCCGGCTTTCATCGGTGTAACGCAAACCGGCGATGACTGTCCAGCGCTCTGCCATGGCGTACTCAAGCTGTCCGAACAAGGACCATGAATCCGTTTTCTGGACATAGTTGGCGTCGCCGATGATATAGTCGATACCGCTGGCGTCGATTTGAAATCCGCCGTCCACTTCCTGGTCGTAGTAATAGAAACCGGTAAGCCATTGGAGACCCTGGCTTTCACCACTGAGACGGAACTCCTGGGTGAACTGGTCTATGTCCGCACTGTAGGTGTTGTGAACAATTTTATAGGGTGAGATATCGGTATCTTCTTCATAGTACCGCTCAAAATTTTCAAAGGCGGTAATGGAAGGGAAGTTGATGTTCTGACCATTCCATTGTGCGTTAATCGATCCGCCCGTGTTTTCGATCACCAATACGCCGTCCCGATCATAATCCCCGGCCCAGGGATCATTGTCGGTATCACGGTATCCGAACGCATCGCATCCCGCGCAGGTACCGTAGAAATCAAGATCTTCTGGCAGCGGCAGTGACGTTATCCCACCGTCTGGCGAATAGGTTGCCTCATGCTGCCAGGCACCCATGTTGGCGTCGTTCTTCGACCCGTGAACGTTGAACAGCAGGTCGAAGTTTTCGGTTGCCTGCCACGCAACCTGCAGCCTCCCGGCGTTGTTGTCCGTATCGTTGGGATCATTGAGGCCGGGGCCGCGATTCTTGACATAGCCATCGTATTCATTGTGAGCGTAAGAAAGACGTGCCTGGACCGTTTCGCCCAAAGAGCCACTCAAAGCACCCTCAAATTTGAACTGGCTGTTTTCCGCGAAGGTCAAATCAACATAGCCTTCAGTTTCTTCCGTGGGTTTGGCGCTGACAAAGTGCACCAGGCCACCCGTGGTGTTACGGCCATAGAGTGTGCCCTGTGGGCCCCTCAGAACCTCAACACGCTCAAGGTCCATTAACTGGAAGGTAACACCGGACAATGCACTGAGATAAACATCATCGACGTAGACGGCCACCGGACCTTCGTTGTTGTCGTTGAAATCGGACAGGCCCACGCCACGAATGGTCAATGAAGCATTGTTACCCTCGGCAGTCGGTGTACCGAAACTCAGGTTAGGTGTCTGGGCGACCACATCGGTCGAGTTGGTGAAACCCAGCTTCCTGATCTGATCGCCAGTGAATGCCGTCACGGAAACGCCGACATCCTGCATACTCTGCTCGCGTTTCTGGGCGGTTACTATGACTTCCTCCAGAAGAGACGACTGAGCCTGTGCCGAGGCCGCAAATGCCAGAATGGTGACAATTGTCAGCAACTGCCTTAAGTTATTCATATTCATAACACACTCCCAAATAGTTGTTATTTCCTTGCCGGCGCGACTACTGGAACAGCAGTGCTAACGCGCGGTTTCCCCACCATCTACGGTCATTTCCGATGCAGTCACGAAAGAACTCAGGTCGGATGCCAAAAATAATACCGCATTGGCCAGTTCCTGCGGTGTTCCCATTCGTCCCAGGGGATTCATCTCCTTGAACGCCTCTCTCATTTCCTGCTGTGTCGAAGTGCCCATGGCGCCGAGCTGTGAAAGCCTGTCACTTTCGTAATCAACCATTGCAGTATCTACCAATCCCGGATGCACCGAGTTGACCCGGATATTGTATTTGAGTTCTGCGAACTCCAGTGCAACCGACTTGCTGAACAAACGGATCGCACCCTTGCTCATGCTGTAAAGGGAACCAAACGGATAGCCTTTGATACCCATGGCCGATGACATATTGATAATAGAAGCACCCGCCGGGTTGGCTGCAGCTTTGGCCTTCATCACCGGCAGCGCATATTTGACTCCAAGGAAAACGCCCTCGATGTTCACCCCGGAGATCCAGCGCATCTCCTCCAATGAGATATCCTCGACCGGCTTGACCAACACAACGCCCGCATTGTTTACCAGGATGTCCAGTCCGCCATGCCGCCGTTTGACATGATCCATCACCGATTGCCAGTGTTGCTCGGCACTCACATCCAGAATCATGAACTCGGCTTTACCACCCTCAGCCAATATATCCGACAGCACCACCCCGGCCAATTCCGATAGCGCTTCCAGGTCTGTGATGACCACCGTGGCTCCTGCTGCAGCCAAAGTCCTGGCTATGGCAGCACCGATACCCTGTGCCGCCCCGGTAACCAGGGCTACTTTGTTGCTCAGGTCGATGTTCATGATTTGACAAACGATTTGATAGGCCACCCCGCTGATCATGGCAAGATTATGCGCGCATGAGTTATCGATGCGCAGCACTTTCCATATTGAGCTTAGGCTACGATAAAGAACGCCAGGGTTATATCAACCAAAAGGATGGTAGCCGGAATTAGCCACGGCGGCCAAAGGGGGTTCAGGGGAGCCGTTTGAGATCGGCCATCACCTGGGTGACCAGCCGGGTGCGGGTGCTGACACCGGTTTTTCGATACATGTGCTGCAAATGGGTTTTAACAGTGGGTAGCCCGAGCATCAGATTCTTCGCGATCGCTTTGTTGCTGGCGCCGGACAATATCAATTCAAGAACATCCAACTCACGCGCTGTGAGCTCATACTTTTGTTCAATGGTCTTCCGTTCCGCGATGCGCTCGGGCAAGTACACGGATTTCAATGTGTATTCCAGAAACGGTTGCAACTTTCTCAATACAGCCAGTTCGCTGGCGTTAAAATCACCCTGGTCTTCATCGCGAAGCATGGTGATGACTGCGATGACCTTGCCGCCCGAGCGAAAAAACATATCGACGACATAACGGTAGTTGATGGGCTTCAGGAAGTCCTGGTAATAGGCCAGTTGCTCGACCATCTGCGGACTCATGATCGAGTCCATGTGGATGATGGATTCATTGCTGTCCTCATGCAGACTGGGGTTCAGCGGATCCAGATGCATGTAGTGGTTCTGGTATAGCCGGTGATCCTCTCTGGCCAGGTTATGGGTAACCAGCCCACGGTGCCGCATATTGGGGCCTACCAGAAAAAAAGCCGATGACTTGATCTCCAGAAAGCTGTTGATCAGCCTCAGGCTCTCCTGCTGAAAATCACTCGGAAAATTGGGTAATTCTTTGTGTTTCATTTAGCGGATCGGGAACCTGTGCTTAAGTATGCTTTCAAGGTCATTGGAACCTGGCTCTGTCCTGGCCCTGATATCGTCCTGCATGGTGGAAGTTCCTTCTGCTTGACCGGCCTCATAGTTTATTGAATCAGGCCAGTTTATCAATTGCTTAGCGTAACAGTAGCCCGGGCACAACTGCCACTCCGGGTGTGTGTTCAGGGTACGTGTTCAGGGTGTGTGTTCAGGCCAGGCACCGCACACTGAGACGGGTGCGCAAGGGCGTCCGGCACAAGGCATGCAGATAGCAGGTCTGTTCACCCATATCGAGACAGGCTCGGGCAAACCCGTCGTCTTCACCGCTGTCCAGGTATAAGTGGGTTTCCACCGGGTCAAAGCTGCCGGAACGGTCAGGGCCATCGGAGGTATTGTTTCCGGAAAAATGGCCCCCTGAAAAATGACCCGCTGAAAGACGGGTGTCCTGAATTATGTCGTAGCTGCGCAGGTCTTTTTTCCTGATCCTGGCATAACGGCCCAACTGGGTCATGAAACAGAACGCGATGCCGGTAGACAGGTAACTGGCAGCGTCCGGGGCGCGCGAGCCGCCGCCAAATTCCGGTGACTCGTCACTGAGGAATCGGAACGTCGAGCCCTGCGGGCAGTCCATTTCCTGCACAATTTCTTTCACACCGTCTGCACGCAGGCGGCAGGTCGCACGCAAATGTACCGTACGTTTCTGCTCATTCTGCAAACCTACGCTCTCGCCGCCGGTGGCAACCCCGGATAGTTTGCTCACCCAGCCAGGGTCGCCGCCTGCCAGCGGCCGGATGCGTCCCAGCACCGCACGTGGGGCCGCTGGTGGGGCCATGTCCAGGGTCGCGGCACGGGCAGGTGCAATCGACACCCCGTTATGGGTCAGCGTGAACAGCGATCGTTGAGCCCCGCGCAACAAGCTGTCGGCCGGTGCAGCCCGTACCGCCTGTGCCAGTAGTTGGTCAAGTTCGGCAATACCGGCGTCGCTGGCTATGCGTATTTCGAGCGCCACCGGCAAGGCACTGCCCGCCATGGTACCGGCCAGTGCCGATCCCTCCATTGTGTAGTGGTTGTCCTGGACCAGTTCCAGGCTACGCACGGTCACACCAGCGCGTGCCAGTGCGGCACTGATTTCGTTCATGTAGGAAGAGATCATGCCGGTGGTCAGAAACGCCAGTGGGCACGGTCCCACATCATGTCCTTGCAGGTACGGGCCCTCATCACTGGCCAGCCGCCATGCCTTGCCGCTGTGTGCCGCGTAGACGACTGCCTCTTTTTGCATCACCGTCAGTGAGCGCGCCCATACCCGTACTGCCTGGCCACCGCGATGGTCCGGCAAGGCACAACCCAGTCCGTTGAAGTTCCCGACCTCAAAAAACAGCGGCAGGCCGCTGGCAGTGAGCGTGTCCTGACCGGCCGAATGGGTACTCGTCACAGGCATGGCTTTTATCCTCGGGGTTCATGGATGAATTATCAGAGCCTTTCTTGAATTGCAGCTTTGTTGATACTCGCTTATCGAGCCAACGTCGAGTATAAATAAAGGAGGCTCTGAATTAATCAGAGTTTCCAAAAATATTGCTACGACTGCGATAAAGACGTGCGCCAGGAGAATCATATGAAGATATCGATGTTGGTCTACCCGGGCATGACCCCGCTGGACCTGATGGGCCCGCTGCAGGCCTGGAGCATGTGGCCGGGCAGCAACATACAAATCGTCTGGAAAACCACCGATCCGGTGCCGACTGACACCGGTATGTCATTGCTTCCCACGCATACCTTCAGCGGCTCATTCGCCGCGCCCGACATCCTGTTCGCGCCGGGCGGTACTGCCGGCACCTTCGCGGTCATGCAGGATAAAGAGGTGACCGGCTTTTTGGCTGAACGGGGAGCAGCCGCAGGCTGGGTAACCAGCGTTTGCACCGGCGCACTGGTTTTGGGGGCGGCCGGCCTGTTGCAAGGCTATCGTGCAACCACCCACTGGTTGGCGCTGGACATGCTGCCGCAATTCGGCGCCGATCCGGTCAAGCAGCGTTGGGTGATCGATCGCAACCGGGCTACCGGTGGTGGCGTGACGGCGGGCATCGATTTCGGCCTGGCTCTGGTGGCAGAAATTGACGGCGAACAGGCCGCCAAAACCATCCAACTCACCATGGAATATGCACCCCAGCCTCCGTTTCAGTGCGGCACGCCGGAACTGGCCGATGCATTCACCATTGAGCAGGTCAAAAAACTGTTTGCCGAGGCGGTTTCATGAAATAGTGGCCTGTAACAGCTTCTGGCCTCGCACCAGAGTTGGATTGCCTGCCAGGCGTTCACATTGCCTGCCAGGCACTCACGGGTTTTGGGGCTATTTGATAGCCACACCGGCGATCTGCGGTACGATGACGGGTGGCATTTTCTCCGATTTGAATTGCTCGATCTCCACCTGACTGAACCCGGCTTCCGAAAGCAGGCGCGCCGTCTCCCGGTTGGTGTGGCAGCCCTCGAATAACCAGCGCCAGGGGCGCACCAAAAGATTCTGCACCTTGCGCAAGGTCGTCCCCTGCTCTGCAGCAACGTGTTCGATGAAGAAGAATTTGCCGCCGGGCTTCAATACGCGACGGATTTCGGCGACTACCCGTGCCGGGTCCGGAACGGTACACAACACCAGCGTACAGACTGCCGCGTCCACCGATTCGTCGGGCAGATCAAGCTGCTCCGCACTGGCTGCCCTGAGTTCATAATCGAGCCCGTGCGCCTGTCCGGCAGTGTGCAGGCGCTTGTGCATGAACGGATTTGGTTCGAACACAATGACCCGGGTTCCGCGGGGATAGTAGCGAAAATTCACCCCATTACCGGCACCGATTTCGACCACCGTGCCGCTGAGTTCACCTATATGCCGTGATTTACGTGGACCCACCTCTTCGTGGAAATCATCTTCAAACTTGGCCAGCAACCAGGCATTGAATCGGCCGCGAAGCGGATTTATGTGGGATTGTGTATCGGCCATGGCAACGCTCCGTTGTTAGTAATGGGTTCAAACAGGCCGTGAGCCTGAAAACAGTTGATCAGTCTTCTTGTGGTGGACCACCCAAAGTCGGGTACGGCCCGAGCAATGCAATCAGGATAGTACTGATCGTAACCAGTCCTGTGATCAGCCACAATGCACCAATGTAGTCGCCAGCTCTATCATACCAGACACCCATCCCGTACGCACCGATTCCCGAACCAACCTGAAAAGAAGCGAACATGATGCCGTTGAGCAAGCCAAAGGCCTTAAGGCCGAAATAGCGCGCGACCAGATAGGAGATTTCGCTGATCTCCGAGCCGGTTGCCAACCCTACCGAAAGGCCGGCCAGGAATGCCAACGGGCCGGAGAAATCCAGCGCCAGGATCACCAAACCCAGAATCATACCCAACTGAAAACCGGCTGCAACATAGGGTGCGAAAAAGCGGTCCATCAGCCAGCCTGACAGGATACGCCCGAAAATCAGGCCCAGGCCGAGCATGCTCATGGCCAGCACAGCCGTCGCCGGAGCGACCCCCCGATCGATCAGCATGGGAACCAGGTGCGCGAGAATACTGGTAATGCCTACCCCGATCAGCATAACGGAAACCACCAGAAACCAGAACGACCGGGTGCGCATGGCCTGTGACAAATTCAAGCCATCCGCCGCAGGGGCGGCGCCCATGGCGACCGCCGCCGGGCCCTCAACGGGTAAGGTAAGCACCGGATGCGGCGCACCATCGGGCAGCAAACCCATAATGGCCGGCTTTTCACGCAACACGAAATACGTCAGCGGCAGCGAAATCAGCAACACCGCGCCGCCGAATACCTGGTAGGCCTCACGCCAGCCCCACCACCCGATCATCCACGAAGCCAGTGTTGGCACCAGCGCTGCGCCAACACCGAAGCCGGATAATGCCACGCCCAGCGCCAGGCCGCGTCGCTTCACGAACCACGAGACAATGATGCGGGAATAAGCCAAAGGCAGCGTACCCGCCCCCAATAACGGAATCAGGACGTGCATCAGGTAATACTGACGGATATCGCCGGTAAGCCAGCTCATCGACATGACACACAAGCCCAAAAGCATTACCGACACCATCATGACGCGGCGAGCGCCGATGCGGTCAATCAGCCCACCCAGCAAGGGTGAGGCAATCACCACCGCGACATTGGCGATGGTCAGGGCCAGCGACATCGGGCCCCGTGCCCAACCGAATTCAGCGCTGAGCGGCCCGACAAAAGTGCCAAACGAAAACACCGTGAACATCGCATAACTGAGCGACAGCCCGATGAAACTGGCCGCCACGTTCCACCAGCCGTAGAAAATTACGGGCCGGGTAGCGCTGTTCACGGCTGATCCGTGATTCGTTCCGGGAAGGTGTATACGTTGTGCCGCCCGGGGCGTGCAAAGCCCACCAGCGTAACGCCCGCTCGCAGGGCAAAGTCCACCGCCAGGGTGGTGGGCGCGGAAACCGCCATCAGCAGTTCAATGCCGGTTACCGCAGTTTTGTAGATCATTTCGTAACTGGCCCTGCTGGAGACAAAAACAAAACCGTCGCAGGGGTTGAAGTCAGCATCAGAGAAAAGGCTGCCAATCAGTTTATCGAGGGCATTGTGACGGCCGACGTCTTCCCTTACCCGCAACACTTTGCCCGTCAGATCACACCAGGCGGCAGCATGCGTTGCTCCGGTTTCACCCTGCAGAGGCTGATGCCGATTCAATGTATCAATGGCTTGCTGCAGTGCCTGGTGGCTGACCCGGATCGACGCTGTGACGGGTGTCGGGTAGCGCAAGGCCTGCTGGATGTTTTCTGCACCACACAGCCCACAGCCGGTGCGGCCGACCAGGTTGCGTCGCTGCGTGCTGAGCCGGTCAAACCAATCGTCTGAAATGATCATTGCCACCTCGATGCCACCTTCGCGCGGGATGACGCGGGTACCAACGAGGTCTTCGACACTGCCAATCAGCCCTTCAGACAGTGAAAAGCCAAGTGCAAAATCTTCGAGATCGGCAGGAGTTGCCATCATCACAACATGAGAGACGCGATTGTAAGTCAGCGCAATGGGAACTTCGCTGGCAATCCGATCACTGCGTGAGGCGATATCCACGCCCGACCGGGCGGCGGCCCAGGTCATGACTTGGACTTCGCGGGAACTGCTCATGGAAACGTTACTTGACGCCGCGGGTGTTATCACCAGCCGGTTCGCCCGCCTCAGGATCCCAGCCAAAAGCGCTAACACGCCACGTATCCCGATAGTCGTATTCGGTCGCCAGCGCCAGGTTGAGGCGGTTATAGGAGGCAAAATCGCTCACCAGGTGAATCAACTGAACGATACCCTTATCGCCCAGGCCTACGGCTCGCAAACCAGCGACGTCATCATCGGATATGGATTTCGCATCCGCGTTAACCTTGAGCGCAAACTCAAGTATGGTTTTCAATCTTTCCCCGGTTACCGCATCAACACCTGACTGCAGCAGCGTCTGCACATAGTCTTCGGCCGTGTCCAGGCCATAATTCAGTATGGTGCAGAACGCAGCCGTACAATACGGACAGCCATTGGCTTTCGAGACCAGTATGCCAACGTGCTGGATTTCAGGCAGCGTCAGCTCACCCATCTGCCACAGGATCTTGGTCGAGCCCAGCTTGGCCTTAAGGTATTCCGGGAAATTCAGTTCCACAAGAAAGTGGTTGGGAACCGCACCTTCCATCTCGGTTACCCAGTTGAAGATCTCCCGAATCACCGGATCATCGGTTGTATTCGGGTTAACAATTTCTACACGTGCCACAAAAAACTCCTTTCATCAGCCCGCCAACGAGCTGAATCGCGGGCGTTTTCTCAACGTAACAAATACCAGGCCAGTAAAATGATCAGGCCACCGACCAATGCTACAGCGAATGCCTTCTGTCGGCCACTCAGACCCGTCGCTGCCGGTACCACAGGAGGAGGTGCAGCGCCGGGACCGACAATCCGCTGAATCATTTCCTGGGCGAACTCGTCGCCCATGGCATCGGCTTTTTTCTTCATCATACCAGCCCCGAACTTGCCCAGCCGGCCCACGATCGAAAGTTCCGACGTGTACACAACCTGCGTCCGGGATTTATCGATCTCTGACAGAGTCAAGGTGCTCACGGCCTTCAACCGGCTGGCGCGGTGGGTTTCCTCGCCCGTGCTGGTATAGGCCATGAACTCCTTCGGCCGGTTTTCAGTTTCTTCAAAATTTACATTGAAAACTGTCTTTATCGGACCGATCTCGACACGGATTGCCGCTTTGTACTTGTTATCACCCAGCGCTGTGACTTCCTCGCAACCGGGAAAGCACTCACCCACTTTCTCCGGAGAGCTCAGAAATTCCCAGACTTTGTCCCGGGGCGCGTCAATCTGAAATCGTTTTTCAATTTTCATCCAATCAGCCTTAGAGTTTGCCGAGTCCGGCGAGGATTTTTTCCGGCGTGATCGGAAGTTCCCGAATGCGTACGCCCACCGCATTGTAAATGGCATTGGCAATTGCGGGCAACGGCACAGTCACACAGGGCTCGGACAGACTCTTGGCGCCATAGGGTCCGGTCGGTTCATCCGATTCGATGAAAATACTTTCGATTGGAAAATCCATTTCAACGGCAGTGGGCATCTTGTAGTCGAGGAAATCAGACGTCAGGCAGGCGCCTGTCTCCTGGTCGAACTGGATATGCTCCATCAGTGCCTGACCCATGCCTTGCTGAAATCCACCTTCCACCTGGCCTTGTGCACTCAAAGGATGGATTACCTTACCGATATCGTGTGCGAATACGACGCGCAGTATCTTCACCTCGCCGGTTTCGGTATCAACCTCAACCTCGACGAACTCGACCGAGCATGGCGCCGGGTTGGAGGGTGGTGCCATACTGGAGAAACCCATAATGGTCCCTTTTTCACCGACGGTGGTGGGCTTGGGGCCTTCCGCGGTCATCTGCACAAACGGGCTTTCCGCTCGACTTGCAACTTCGGAAATGGTCAACTTACGATCGGTGCCCTTGACTTGCACGTGACCGTCCCGGATTTCCAGATCCTCGTCACTGACTTCCAGCATGATGGAAGCGACTTCAAGTATGCGCTTCTTCACGTTTGCCGCAGCAGCTTTGACTGCTGTACCGGCAGAGTAGGTTACCCGGCTGGCGTGACTGGGCGCATCAAAAGGTACCGTATTGGTGTCGGCGCTGGTCATTCGCACCTGGTCGGCGCGCAAACCTATTTCTTCAGCCGCTATCTGACAAAGTGCCGTGATCTGGCCCGAGCCCATGTCGATCGTGCCGTTGGCCAGGTTGGCGGTACCGTCCGGATTGAGCGTGATGATCGCACCACTGTGCTCGTAAATATCCGGAAAACCCATGCAGCCGCTCACCCAAAGGGCTTGTGCGCCCAGGCCAATACCCCGCTTGACAACACCTTCCGAGCTACCTGCAGCAGTCCGCCCTGAGAAATTGATGCGCTCTGCGGCCTGTTTCAGGCAATCCTCATAACGGTAGGTGTTAAGAGTGAATTCCGGGTTAAAGGGATGCGGGTCACCTTCCCGGTGTGCGTTCTTCAGGCGGAACTCGATCGGATCCAGCTTCAACTCCTCGCAAATTTCGTCGATTTGTGACTCGACCGCAAAGGATCCCTGCGGTGAGCCATAACCCCGATACCCGCCACCAATCATATTATTGGTGTAGATGACACGACCTTCCCAGGTCCGGTTGGCGCACCGGTATGGCAACAAAATACCGAACATGCCATGCACCATGATCACCTCGGCACCGTGCGTTGCGTGTGCACCGCAGTCCAAAGTGCTGCGCGCATAACGAGCCGTGAAGGTGCCGTCTGACTTGACTCCGGTCTTCAGGTACACCTCAATCGGGTTACGCGTGGTGGTGATGAAGTCCTCATAACGGGTCTGCTCGATGCGTACCGGCCGTCTCGTTTTCATACTCAACAGGGCCGCCACCGGTTCGATGTAACCCAGGTCGAGTTTGCCGCCGAAGCCGCCGCCGATATAAGGCGGTTTCATAACCGTCACCATGCTCTCCGGTATACCCAGCACAAACGCGAGTTTTTCCCGTGTTCCGAACACAGTCTGCGTCGAAGAATGTACAGTCAACCGACCGTCGGCATCGCTGTCCACCACACACACCCGGGGTTCCATATAGCACGTGTGGACGCGTTGCGTTTTGTAAGTGCCTTCAAAAATGTGATCGGCCTCGGCAAATCCTGCTTCCAGGTCGCCGAATTCAAAGACGGGGTTTTTGGCAATGTTGTTTGCGGCGTCTTCGTGCAGCTGCGGTGCACCCTCGCTCATGGCGGCTTCAGGTGTAAATACCGCCGGCAGCTCTTCGTATTCGACGTCGATCAGTTCCAGCGCCTGCCGGGCGATCTCCTCGCTGATGGCGGCTACCGCAGCTACGGGTTGGCCCGCGTAACGTACCGTATCGGTCATGATCATCAAGTCCTGGACCATGCTGGCCGCCATGGTTGGCACAAAATATACCGGGCAGAATTTGATCTGCGGTACGTCTTTTGGCAGCAGCACGGCTTTTACCCCGGGCAGCGCCTCGGCTGCGGACGCGTCGATACTGATGATGCGTGCGTGCGCATAAGGGCTGCGTAACAGCTTGCCATAAAGCATGCCGGGCAGAGTTACATTGACTGGAAAGCCTTTACCTCCCCGGACCTTGTCAAAGGCGTCCGGCCGTAAAATGCTCTGACCAACTACAGTTGTTTTCGTCATAGTGTTGCTCCCCTCCTGAGGGTCAGCGGCTTTCGCCCGCCTTCTTGATAGCGTCGACGATCTTGGTATAGCCCGTGCAACGACAGAGATTACCGGCGATTCCTTGCCGAATTTGTGCCTCATCAAGCGGTTCGTCCCGCGCCAGAAGCTCCTTTGCGGACATGATCATGCCGCAGGTGCAATAACCACATTGCACGGCCCCCTGTTCGACAAAGGCCTGTTGCAGAGGGTGCAGTTCACTGCCCTCGGACAGGCCTTCGATGGTGGTCACTTTGCGGCCTTCCAGTGAATTGGCAAATACCATGCACGAATAAACGGCCTTGTCATCCACATGTACCGTACAACAGCCACAACCACCGGAATCACAGCCGCGTTTTGTCCCTTTCAGATGAGAGTCCTTGCGCAGAACCTGCAGCAGGGTTTCGTAGGGTTCGACGGCAATTTCCTGGTGGCTGCCGTTGATTTCAAGATTGACCAGTTTTTGCATATTCCTATTCCCGCAGATCAAAGACGATCCAGCGCTCGCCGGAGGGCGCGCTGGGTAAGAGTTTGTGCCATTGCCGACCGGTATGCCGCTGAGGCCCGATGGTCCGACATGGGTTGCACATCCGTGTGAACTGCAGCAGCAGCCTGTTGCAAAACTTCAGCCGACAGGGTCGCACCCTGCAGCAGGTTTTCTGTTGCCAGGGCGCGTACCGGAGTTTCTGCAACCCCGCCGCCAATGACGACACGTGCCTGCTGGCAGACTCCTGCCGAGTCCAGGCTGATGCGCACGGCGACATTCACAATCGCCAGGTCATTCGCATTGGTTTCCAACTTGATGAATGCGCTGGCCGTTCGGGCGGGTTGCCGCGGCAGAAACAAAGCGGCGACGAATTCATTGGCTTCGAGTGCATTCTGGAACAGTCCGACCAACATGTCCGGCAAGCTCAGCGTGCGTGGCCCGCCCGGTGCCTGCACCCTGACTTCGGCATCCAGCGCCAGAAGAGCCGTCGGCAAGTCAAAGTAAGGACAGGCTGCGGCGATGTTGCCGCCCACGGTCGCTACATTCTTGATTTGCAATGGTGGATACTGAAGCGCATCCCACACCGCCCCCAACGCGGCGGAGGTTTGTACCTCCTCCAGCTGTTGCAGTTGGGTGAATGAGACCATGGCGCCAATGGTCAGGCCGTCAGATTCCGAGGAAATCTCCTTGAGTTGGAGATTCCGGAGATCGATCAGGGCTTCGATTCCGAGCAACAGGCCACGGGCCTCCAGACCGTGCACGAAACTGCCTCCGGCAACAATTAAAGCACCATCGCCATATCGGTCCAGGAGTTCGAGAACCTGCTCGTTACTGCTGGGTGTAAAGTACTCATTAGCATTTGATAAAGACACTGCCTTTCTCCAGTCCGCAGCCTAGATTCATTACTCCACATTCAAACATCCCCGTCAAGTTGGCACAGTGCGCCACGTTCCGGCAATATTGAAAATTCAAGTACATTCGCTGATCCGGCTCCGACTTCGAAAATCATTGGCGGACCTGCAAATGCAATAGATACATTTTAAACACCTTAATTCTGAAACTTAATTGACCTAGGTCTTATGTTCATCATTATTTTTAAGATATTTTTGACGCTTCCTATTGCCTGGGGGTGAGCACATCCGTGTTAACAATAATAATTTCATCAATATTAGCCATTCACAGTGGCCGATGACTACAATAACTTGAAGACACTGACTGGTACAACGGTAATGCACAGGCTACACCTTAAATCGCGTGAGTTTAAAAGCTGCTTTTTTCTTGCAACACTGACAATGGCTCTGGTTGGATGCGAGGCCAGACTCGACCTTTCCGGAGTGAATGCCGAATTGGCACGTCCGATTCATCGATCCGACCTGTTCCAGGCAGCCGCACGTCATCAGGACAGCGTGATGGTCGTCGGGGGAATGGGTGTTGTGGTGCAATCACAGGATCGGGGTGCTGACTGGCAACGTACTGTGCTGGCAGGCAAGCCTTTCCTGGTAGATGTTGCTGTCTGCCCCGATGGGGTTTTTCATGCGGTTGAAAAAACGGCTGGCATCTGGACTTTACAACCGGACGGTGAATGGCTACGACAGGAGCTTCCTGAATCGACCGAACCCCAGGCTCTGGCCTGTGATTACAATAATGTACTCTGGGTCGTTGCCGGCTACAGCACCATCCTTCACTCAACAGATGCAGGAGCCAGTTGGGAAGAGTGGTCCCTGGAGGAAGACCTGTATCTGACCACGGTACAGTTTATCGACCAGGACCATGGAGTAATCACCGGTGAGTTTGGTACGGTGTTGCTGACTGACGACGCGGGTGAAACCTGGACTCGCGCCGACGATCTGCCGGACAGTTTCTATCCACAAAGCGCTTACTTCAGCAGCCCGGACAACGGCTGGGTGGTTGGCCTGAGTGGAACCATTTGGCAAACAAACGATGGTGCCGAAAGCTGGCAACTGATCGAGAACGGCTTCACGACACCGCTGTATGGCATCACCGGTTTTGGCAATACACTGGTTGCGGTGGGAGACAACACCCTGGTTCTGTATTACCGCATGGGTGATGCGCGCTGGACCGAACTGGCCGATACCACCCTGTCGCGATCCTATTTACGCGGCGTCACTGCACTCGGAAACAATGATTACGTCGTGGCCGGCGGTGGTGCTTTGACCGCGATTACGTTACCGGGCAACGGGGGTATCTCCGATGAGTAAGTTCAGTGCTGGCCTGTACCGGTTCGTTGAGATCGTCTGGAAATACCCCCGCAGCGTGCTGCTGATCATTGCTGTCCTCACCCTTGGGTTCGCCCTGCGGGTGACGGACGTGCGCATCGTGTCCGACTTTGCCGACCTGCTGCCTCAAGACCATCCCTACATCCAGTTGCACAATGAAATTCGCGATACCTTTGGCGGCGCAAACAACGTCATCGTTGCGGTTGCCGTCGATGAAGGGACGATTTTCACCAACGAGACACTGGACCGGATTCACCGGATAACGCAAGCCGTCGACGGCTTGCATGGTATCAATCACAACCTGGTCACCAGCCTGACTCACCGAAATGTGCGCAAAGTCTGGCTCAGTGGCGAGGGAACGGTTAAATCGTCTACCTACTACGATCCGCTGAAAGGCGGCTACACTGCGGCCGAACTGGACGGGATCCGGGACGACGTGCTGGCCGACCCCGGCGTCTTTGGGCTGCTGGTATCGCCCGATCTGAAGTCTGCGCTGATACGCGGCACTCTGGTTGAGGGTGCCATGGATTATGAAACGGTATTTCTGCAGTTGCAGTCGATCCGCGAGGCAGAAGCCGCCGAGGGCGTCACCATTTATGCCACCGGGCAACCCGTGCTGGTGGGCTGGGTTTCGAGTAACGCAGATCAGATCATCACCATTTTCCTGTTGACCGTTGCAATCATGCTGGGGCTTCTGATCATACATTTCCGCAGCATGTACGGCATTGTGCTGCCGATTATCGGCATCATTGTTACCTCGATCTGGGGGTTGGGCACTCTGTCATTGCTGGGCTACAACCTGGACCCGTTGATGCTGGTCATCCCGTTTCTGATCTCGGCCCGGGCCATGTCGCATGGTATCCAGATCGTCGAACGTTACTACTTGGAAATCTCGGAAGGACATGATGGTCCTCAGGCAGCTCATCTGGCGTTTACCAACCTGTTCCGGCCCGGTTGCCTCGGCATTGTTTCCGATGCGATTGGCCTGCTGCTGATTTCCATCGGTTCGGTACCGATCAACGACAAACTGGCCGTGTATGCCTGTCTTTGGGCCCTGTCAGTCGTCGTTACCGTCATCATCGCGGTGCCGTGCGTGCTGCAATTGTTGCCCACACCCAAGATACGCCCTGCAGGCAAAAGCGCCATGGGCAAACTGTTCAAGGTGATTGCACAGAAAATGGCATTGCCCCGGGCACCAGTGACCGTTCTAACAGTCTGTGCGGCCCTGTTCGTCGTCGCGCTGTTGGCTGCTTCCAAAGTGACCATTGGCGAAACCGAGCCGGGCAGTCCATTGCTGTACGAAGACCATGATTACAATGTCTCCTCGGCAATGATCAACGATGCCTTCCCCGGTTCCGAAGAGCTGTACATTATTGGTCATACCGATGAGCCGGGTGGCCTCAAACGCCCTGAAGTCATCAAGGCGCTGGCGGACCTGCAGGCACACATGCTGACCGATCCGGAACTGGGCGGAACCCGGGGCTTGCCGGACCTGATCCGTGCCGTCAACCGGATCACGCACTACAACGATCCGCGCTGGGCTGCCATACCGGATGATGCGCGCCTGGTCGGCGGACTGATGTTCTTATACATGATGTCCAGCCCGATCCAGGGTGCTTTGCTCGAATACCTTGATGTGGACGAGACCAACGCAAATATCGTTTTCTACTACAAAGACCATCAGGGCGAGACCATACGCCGTGCCATCGAAATGGTTCAGCAATGGAAAGACAAGGTGGAGCCCACCATTGAGGGGTTCACGCTGAAACTGGCGGGTGGCACCATCGGAGTCAACGCTGCGATCAATGACGCCGCATTCGAGACCAACCTCATTATCATTCCGCTGGTCTTTGCCCTGATTTTCCTGTCCGCTGCAGGCTTCTATACATCTTTTCATGCCGGTTTGATCATGCTGGTAGCCATGTCGTTTGCCACGGCCCTAACCTATGCCTATATGGGGCTCGCCGGAATCGGCATCAATATCAATACGGTGCCGATCATCGCGGTTGGTATCGGTGTGGGTATCGATTACTCCATTTACCTGATGGATCGTGTGCGCGCGGAATACTACGATGGAGCGACGCTTGACGATGCCATTAATACCGCCCTGGAAACGACCGGCCAGGCCATCGGTTTTACCGCGGCCGTCTTGATCTGCAGTGTCATGATGTGGGTCTTCGTATCCGACTTGAAATTCCAGGCCGACGCAGCATTGCTGCTGATCGTGATGTTGGCACTCAACGCCATGGCCGCCATTTTCATGGTGCCATCGTGGCTGAAACTCTTTACCCCTGATTTTATTACCCGACAAGCTCACCAGGAGGGTTCGAAGTGAAACTACACAGAAAATGTTTGTTCACCGTCACGCTGTCTGTTCCCGCGTGTCTCGCTGCAATGTTGCTGTTTTCACCGATCGCATTCGCGCAAGATACCGAGTTTCGCGGTTTCGTCGAAAACGCCACCTATTTCCGCGAACATGGCGTCGGGCTGACCAAATCCCGAACTACGGTGCAGTTGGAGTTGTCCAAAGCCTGGACTGGTACCGGCTTGTTTTCAGAGCTCTCCTTGCACGGCACATTCCGCGGCAGCTATGACGCCGTTTACGACCTCAACGACGATACCTTCGGCAGGAACTCCGGCCGGTCATTGAGTTTTCCGGCTCCAGGCAACCAGGCTTTCTTTGGCATCCTGGCCACCGGTAACCCCAACACACCGCCGTTCCCGAATTCGACCCATCCTGAGTATGCGGGTCTTTTCCCACCACCCTATCTGACCGGTGCCATACCCCTTCCCGGTGTGCCGGGAGGATATATCGGCGGCCCTGGCAATCCGAATATGGGTTTGGGCATGGTTGGCGAGGATGCACATAACTTCAACGATGGCGGCGTCGTGTTGCCCTACCCGACACGTCCGTGTGACATCGACAGCCGTGGTTGCATCAAGGACTACATGAACGACAGCTTGAACGATCTGCGGTTTCCCGAGTTCAACGATGACCTGGACTTCCTCAGGGAAATCTATCTGAATGCGACAATTACTTACGATAGTGGCAATGAACTGGGTTTCCGCATCGGCCGTCAACAGGTCGTTTGGGGCAGAACCGACCTGTTTCGCGTCCTTGACGTCATCAACCCGGTCGATTATTCACGCCATAATATCTATGACGAACTCGAAGACATCCGTATACCCATGGGCATCTTCAATATGGAGTACCGGATGGGCGCTACCGGGCCATTCACGGACCTGAATTTACAGGCCATCTGGAAATTTGAAGACTTCCGCCCCAGCAATCTGGGCCAGGGCGGTGAGCCCTATGTCATGCTGGGCGCAGGCAATTTCTTCCGTGCCATGAAAAACTGCTGGGACAATGGGTGTACACTTTGGAACTTCCCTGAGGCAGGGCTTTCCGTAGACTTCCCGACAGGTTCACTTGGCATACGGCAAGCCAATGTGCCGGATTTCAGTGACGGACAGGATTTCGGTGTGCGGCTTGAGGGTGTCATCAAGGGCGTCGGCTTCTCGCTGAATGCACTGCGCTATACCTCGCAGCTGCCGGTGCTCAGAGGAGGTATTCCAAGTGACAATCCCTTCACGCCTGAAGTTGAGTCGCAATTTCACCCGTATGCGCTGTCGTTCGACATCGATTTTCCCCGTTTGACGATGATCGGTGGGTCCGCTGACTTTTACGTTGAACCGCTGAAGTCGGCCATCCGCGTCGAAGTTTCCCATACATCCGGTGAGGAGTTTGTGAACACGCTGGAAGAGCGGTTGTTCTCCGAATCGGACGTGCTCCGCTGGGTGGTTGGTATTGACCGGCCGACTTTTATACCGTTCCTCAACAAACGCCGGGCCTTCCTGCTTTCATTCCAGATTTTTGGTCAGCATTTACTGGACCATCAACTGCAGAACGTCAACAAGCAGGGCGTCCCCACATTGACCCCGGTCGGCATGGTCGACTGGAAAGACAATTACACCATGACCTTTTTGATCCAGGGTGGCTATCTGAACGACCGACTGACACCACAGATCATCATGGCCTATGATGTTGAGGCCGGGAGTGGCACTTTTGCACCCTCGTTGGATTGGAAAATCGACAACAACTGGCAACTGACCGCTGGCATTAACATGAAGTTCGGTGACGGGCCGTTGCAATTCGATGACAACCGGGCTGCGAATCCCTACCCGCCTTACACTTGCGCGCCGCCTCTCGCCGGGGCAGGCTCACCTCTTTGCGGCTCACCATACAGCAGCCTGGGGGTAGCTGGTTTCGAACCAGTCGGACGCTTCCGTGCGGGACCGATTGGTATGGCCATTAATGAAGATGAATATCAACTGACACTCCGGTATCGGTTCTAACAGGAGCTCAACATGAAGCAAGGAATATTAAGTTTATTAGTCGTCGGCCTGTTCGGGCTTTCGCAAACGGTTGCAGCAGAACCCTTTACCGAGGGGGACCTGGAAAAGTCATTCCACCCTTACAAGGACTGGACCCCCACTTTTGAGGGTTACACGCCGGGCATGGTCGTCGACCAGAGCAACGCCGACCAGTTCCAGGCCATCATGGACGAAGCGCTGTACAAGTTTGTCAAGGACGGTTGGGTGACGATTCGAACGGCAGAAACCACGGACTTCCCGCTCAGTGAAGACTACGAGGAAGCCACCCGCCAGTATGCGGCCGATGTGACCGTGAACGAAGACGGGACCTTGAACAACTTCATTGCCGGACGTGCATTTCCACAGGAGCCTCAAGCAGACGACCCGCTGGCCGGTCAGAAACTCGTCTGGAATTACCAATATGGGTTCAATTCCGGTGATAGCGAAACCATCTATCCGTTCTGGTGGACTTTCCGCAACACCACTACCGGCAAGGTGGAACGCACACTGATTTTCGAGTGGCATTTCCTCAATTACTCACACCGGGTTACCTTCGATCCGAAACCTGCGTACGAGAACAACCCGGGTGGAATCTACCGCGGTATTTACGGGCTGGTCAAGGAACCATTTGACCTGGCCAACACGCAGATCCTGATTCACCGCTACGGAAACGATACCAAACGTGACGATGCCTGGCTCTATGTCGGCTTCCAACGCCGCGTGCGCCGCCTGGCTGCGGGTCAGATAACCGATGCCTTCCTGGGCAGCGACCTGATGATCGAGGACTTTGAAGGCTACAACGGCCGTGTGGGAGATTACACCTGGGAGTATGGTGGCACACGCAACCTGCTCATGCCGTTCTACTATCACAATGACATGGAACTGGCAGATGTGCCAAAAAATGATCCGGATGGCTACCAGTTCATCGATGTCGAAGGCCAGGGTGGCTGTTTCCCCAAGGTAACCTATCAATTACGCAAGAGCTTTACATTGATCGGAACGCCTAAAGACCCGAACCACCCGATCGGCCGCCGAGTCATCAACCTCGATTCGCAGACCATGACCATGGCCTCGCTGGTAACTTACGATCGCAAGGGCGATATGTGGAAATGGTTCCCGATCGGCAAGGCGCATTCCGACCACCATCTGCCAATCAACAAAGGCAGAGGGGTGGCACTGGATGACTTTGCGGTTGTGATCGACATACAGGCATCGCACTGCACAACCTTGCAGTTCAAGAGCCAGGTAACAGATGAAGGTAACCAGCCACAGCAGTTCTCAGTACAGAATCTGCGTAAACAGGGACAGTAAGACCTGACCTAGAAGACCTGAGAAGCCTCTGGGATAAATAACCCGGAGGTTCCCCGGCACAGGGATGTGCCAGTAATCAACACAAACTGGCAACACAACCCGGAATAAAAAAGGCCCGCCGAAAGCGGGCCTCTTTTTTACACTGCTTAAGGAAACTCTGATTTATTCAGAGCATTCTTAATTATCGCGAAGTCAGGCTGACGATCTCTGCCCGGTTGGGATTGGCCAGACGCTTGAACAGCTTGGGTGCGGAGTGGTTTGTTTCGGTGACGATATAACCCTCGCTGTGCAAGGCATCCTGCAAGGCAGCCGAAATGGTGTGCAACGGCGCACCACCGCCCTCTCCCATACCCTTGGCACCGTTGTAGCTGAAGGGTGAAGGTGTTTCAATATGGCCATATTTGATCGGGGGTGTGTTCACCGAAGTGATCGGAATGTAGTCACTGAAAGTCGTGGTCAGGAGGTTGCCGCCCGCGTCATAATCCATCGACTCCATCAAAGCAGCTCCCAGCCCGTGCGAGGTCGCGCCATGCACCTGGCCTGCCACGATCTGCGGGTTGATCACTGTGCCGCAATCGTCGACTGCAGCATAGGCCAGCACGTTTGGTTTGCCCATTTCCTTATCCACCTCAACCACTGCAATATGCAGCTGCGCGGCGTAGGTCAGCGTCAGGTTACCGAATTTCTTCTCGAGGTCGATCACCGGGAACGGCGGACGGTACACATGTCTTACGTTCAGCGTGACATCGGCAAGTGCGCCTTGCAATATAGAGTTATTGCTGTTTACCACGTTGCTCATAAACCAGTAATTGACCGCTTTGTCAGTTCCCGGAATTGCCAGTTGAGGACCCTGCTCACCCATACCGAATTCCAGAATTTCTTCCGGAGATTCCAGCAGATGGCTTGCCAGTTGCCGCATTTCCGCCTTGAGCTTCTGGCAGGCACCGTGAACAGCCGATAGGCCGGTGACGGCAAACTGGCTGGCGTAGCTTCCGGAAGCCCCGGCGAATGAATTCCAGGCCGTATCAAAGCCAGTGCGTACGGTGACCATCGACGGATCAATGTTCAACTCATCGGCTACTACCTGCGATGTCGCAGTCTCGTGGCCCTGGCCTGACGGCCCGGTGCCAAGCGTTACCACTACGGAACCGTCAAAATCAATGTTGATGTTGCACACTTCCGAATTGCCGGAGAATGGCAGGTGTGGATTCATGATCTGGGCCTGACCAAAATTGTTGGTGCCCGAGTCCAGTGTGGTACCAATACCCATGCCAATCCAGCGACCCTCGGCACGAGCCTCAGCTATTTTTTGCTTCCAGTCGTCCCAGCCAATCAGTTCCTTGGCGAGCTCCAGCATCTTCGGGTAGTCGCCCGAATCGTAGACACAACCGTTTGGCGTTTCGTAAGGAAACTCGCGGATATAGTTGCGCAAGCGAATCTCGTCTGCCGGAATGCCGAGTTCGTGACCGCAGATGTCGATCACCCGCTCCATGAACCATAAGTGCTGCATGCGCGAATAGCCCCGGTTGGGCATGGTTGGGCACTTGTTTGTAATGGCCTGTGAAAAATCGATGCGCACGTTTCGCACACCAAAAGTTGCCGGCAGCACTTGTGACCAGATCACACAGCCCAAGGGCTCGTAGCGGGGAAACGCACCGCAGTCGTCAATGTGCCGCGAACGGATACCGGTAATGACGCCATTAGCATCCAGCGCGACTTCGGTATCACGAAATGTGCGTTCGTTGCCATGACCTGCGGAAAGATTGTTTTCGGAGCGGGACTCGGACCATTTGACCTTGCGTCCGCCCGCCTTGCGCGAAGCCAGCGCGGCGATCGCAAAATAAGGGTAATTACCGATCTTGCTGCCGAAACTTCCACCCACATCGTCGGTATGCATGCGGATTTTCGAAGTCGGTATCCGCAATGCGGGAGCCAGCAACTGAACGGCAAAACCAACGAAAGAATTGTTACACCGGATATCCAGTTCACCACGCCGATTCCACTCAGCCACACAACCGTTGGTTTCCAGCGGCGTGCAGGAAAAGCGATGAAAATGCAAACGATCGATCTTGACCACGTGTTTGGCATCGGCAAAGGCCTGGTCTACGTCACCGCAGTCCCAGACACCGTGCCAGGTGCGATTGGTGCCGGCTTCGGAATGTATGATGACCCGGTCTTCAAGTGCCTCTTCTGTATCGACAACGGCTTCAAGCATATCGTAGTCAACGTCGATCATCAGACCGGCGTCCATGGCTATGGCAGCCGATGTGGCAGCTACCGCTGCGACCGGGTGACCCTGGTATTTCGCCGTATCGGTGGCCAGAGGCAGATCGATAATCTGGCTGGCTGCGTCCGGGCCCAATTGCATGAAAGGATCGCACAGGGACTTGACTTCATCACCGGTTAAAACGCAAGCCACACCCGGCAGAGCCTCGGCCGCCGTGGTGTCTATGCTCTTGATGCGAGCGTGCGCATAAGGCGATCGCAGGATGTAGAGGTGCAACAGATCCTCTGAAACATCGTCATCAACGAAGTATCCGTTGCCACGGACCAGGCGTTCATCTTCTTTACGCCGCAGCGATTTTCCAACCCAAGCCATTTTTCCTTCCTTCCTTAATTCCAGTTTGCGAGGTGCTACCGCCCCCCGAACAAGCCCTTCAGCCAGGCGATAAAGCGGGCAAATACGCCCACCTTTGCTGTTTCCACTGCCGCGACCGGTGGCACCTCTGCACCTCCGAGCGCGATCTGCAGTGCTTCAATCATCTTGTTGATGTCACGTTCGGCTACCGGTTTGACCAGACCGCCAGCCAGCGATACCAGCTTACCGAAAATGGCCAGTTCGCCATCCCATTTAACCCGGGTGCGTTCAGGGCCGAGTTCCTCGAGATCGAAACCGGCTTTGAGGTTGAAGGCACCGCCCATCACCTCGCCTTTGCCCAGATAACGCGCACTTTCGGGCTCCTTGCTTTCTTCCAACAACAGGTTGACTTTGCCGGTGCCGCGCACCTTGCCAACCCCTACGCTAACCTCGACATCGGCCGAACCGTCATCGCGCAGGGTATGTGACTTGTAAGTTGGCATCAACGGAGCGAACCGGGATGTTTCCGAAAGGATGACGAAGGCATCCTTGCGTGACGTTTTTACCGTGAAGTCCCCGCTGAAGTTGTAAGCCAACTAAGATTCTCCTTGCATTTTGTTTGCTGCAGCCGCGATGGCTTTGAAGATATTGGTATAGCCGGTGCAGCGACACAGGTTGCCCTGAATACCCTTGCGAATTTCTTCATCACTCGGGTTGGGGTTCGTATCCAGCAAATACTTGGATGACATCAACATACCTGGCGTGCAGTAGCCGCATTGCAAACCGTGGTGCTCTGAAAATGCCTCCTGCAGCGGGTGCAACTTGCCGTTCTGGACCAGGCCTTCCACCGTGGTGATCTTGCCACCGTCGGCCTGTACCGCAAGCATGGTGCAGGACTTGACCGGTTCACCGTTAAACAGCACGGTACACGCGCCACAGTATGAGGTGTCGCAACCGATGTGCGTGCCGGTGAGAGCCAGTTGTTCGCGGATGAACTGCACCAGCAACTGACGCGGTTCGACTTCATGTTCAAAACGCTGATCGTTGACAGTGACTGAAATGGTTACTTTGCCATTCATATCAGTAGTACTCGTGTTTGTTCTTGACGGTTTCGCCGTTGGCGCGCCGTAATGCGACCCCAATGGCCCTGGCAGTCATGACCGCAGTCACGCGCCGTTTGAATTCAGGTGTACCGCGTGTGTCGTCCAGCGGATCGACGGAGGCTGCGGCTGCTTCGGCTGCGCGCTCAATGCAGGCAGCATCTACCGTTTGCCCCTTGAGAACCGCTTCGGCTTCTCCCAACCGTACCGGCACGAAGCCGAGCGAGCCAGCCGCTACCCGTACCGAACTGACCTGACCATTTTGCAAGGTCAATTGCACACCCAGCGAAGCCGTAGGATAGGACGGTGAACAGCGTTTGAATCCGCAATAGGCACCGCCACTACCGGCGCCGGGCTTACGAAAGCGGATCGCTGTTACGATTTCACCCGGCTTCAGCAGGGTCTGATAAAGATCTGAGACAAAGCCGTTGATATCCAGCGTGCGACTGCCATCTGGACCCTGGGTGACGATGCGGGCGTCCAGCGTATGCAGCAAGGCCGGCCAGTCGCAATTCGGGTCACCCGAGGAAAGCGAACCACCTATGGTACCCCGGGTGCGTACCTGGTTATCGGCGATGCCATTGGCGCAATCGGCCAATATCGGGATGGCCGCAGCCAAAGATGAAGCCCCGATTTTCCGGTGCGTAACCAGCGCGCCGATGGTGATTTCGTCACCACTGGCATCTATTTCGCCCAGACCGGGAATGCGGCCAATGTCGACCAGATCGGTGGGCTCGTCAAATCGCAGTTTCAGAATGGGCAGCAGTGACTGGCCACCGGCCAGCACACGCGAGCCCTCGCCGATTTCTGTCAACATCGCCACAGCATCGTCAACAGACTGCGCCCGGTGGTATTTAAAGGGAGCGGGATACATGAACTGTCCTCGGAGTTAACTTACAGAATTATCTTTAAATGCATCATAATATTAAAACTAAAATAACATATAACCTACAAAGTGCAACCTCAAAAACAACCAAATCACTACCCAAGTCAATTATCGGTAGAGTAATACGAGTCTACGCCTTCAGGCGGGCTTTGTCTTCGGGTCTGAAAGTTGGCCGATAGTCGTTTGCAGTGCGACCAAATCAATCATCCAGCGGTTTAGCGGAATTTCCG
>CAZRTG010000007.1:38646-41355 GCA_964602895.1 uncultured Wenzhouxiangellaceae bacterium | reverse complement strand
TTCTGCCAATCGGTGGCCAGGTGAACGATACCACCTGCAATCATCTTTTCTGCCAGCAGACGTACAAATGCCGGTTGTACAATGCGGCGCTTGTGGTGGCGTTTCTTCGGCCACGGATCGGGGAAATACAGGCGAAAACCTTCCAGGCTGTTGGCAGCGATCCGGTCGCGCAGAAATTCCACACCGTCTTCACAAGCGATGCGTACATTATGGATGCGATGTTCTTCCAGTTTAAGCAATAAATGCCCTACACCGGGTGGGTGAACTTCCACACCAATGAAGTTTTCCGCAGGATGCTTTTGTGCCATCTGCCAGGTGGCATCGCCGTTGCCAAAGCCGATTTCAAGTATGACGGGGTGTCGATTGCCAAACAGTTCGGCAAAATCCACGTGGCCTTCAGCCGTGCCAACGCTGTAACGCGGCAGTAGCTCATCCATGGCTCGCTGCTGGCCATCGGTCAGGCGTCCACCACGCAGCACAAAACTGCGTACCGGCCTGGCCCGACTTTCCTGCAAAGCGGCCTGTAAGCTAGCGGGGGTCAAACTATCGGTTTTCTTGTTCAAGAGTTGTTCAAACCAGGGTTGGCGGGCTTTTGCCGACTTCAGAAGGAGTGATATTGTAGCAAGCAAATGCTGCACGCTTTGGTCAGAGAACTGTTTTTTTGGTACGGCAGGCTTGAAAAGTCACCGTCTTCAGCCCAATCTGGAGCACATGAACATGGAAAAAACCAAGATCATCAGCGGTTATCTTGATCAGCAAATGTTGATCGCCATGCCGAACATGACGGACAACAACTTTGCCGGCAGTGTCACATTGCTGTGCCAGCATAATGAAGAAGGTGCGATCGGTATTACCATCAACCGTCAATCCGAGTTTTCACTGGGCGAGATACTGGCCCAGCTGCATATCGATTGTGAAAACGATACCATCCGCACCTTGCCGGTGCTGGAAGGAGGCCCGGTAGCGCCAGACCGTGGTTTTGTACTGCACTCGCCGATGGAAGGGTTTGAATCCAGCATGGCGGTTTCTTCCGAAATCATGGTCACCACCTCGCGTGATGTATTGGCAGCCATCGCCAACGGTAACGGGCCGGAAAAGTTCGTTGTTGCACTGGGTTATGCCGGGTGGGGCGGTGGTCAACTGGAAGGCGAGTTGCGTGAAAACGCCTGGCTGTCAGTAGCCGCAGATACCGACATTGTGTTCGATATGCCGTTTCCGAGTCGCTTTGAAGGCGCGCTGGATCGTCTGGGCATCAAGATAGACCGGTTGCACGGCGCCGGTGGGCATGCCTGAACCCCTGGAGAAGGGCATAACTGAAGCCACGACTCAAGACCCCATTCCGCAAGGCTACATTCTTTGCTTTGATTATGGCCTGCGCCGCATCGGTACAGCCATAGGCCAGGCTACGACCCGTACCGCCAGCAGCCTGGAAACCATCAGCAATGGCCAAAACAGCGGTCAGCCTCCGGATTGGGCCGCCATCACGCGCTTGATCAATGAATGGAAACCCGGCCAGTTCCTGGTCGGACTGCCCCTGGACCTTGACGGTAACGAAACCGAAATGTCCCGCCTGGCACGCCGTTTTGGCGCCCAGCTGCAGCAGCGTTACGCCCGGCCATGCATCTTTTATGACGAGCGTTTCAGTTCACAGGCAGCTGAACAGCGCTTTGTCGAATTACGTGCCAGCGGCCACGCCCGGCGCAAGGATGCCAAACAGCTGGATTCCGTTGCCGCTCAACTGATATTGCAAAACTGGTTACAATCACTGCCTGCGAATCCGGTTTCAGCGGGACCCTGAACACAAGGCACCAGAACCACCATGTCAGAACGCCTCAAACACTTTACCCATACCGATACCTGCACCGATGCGCAGCTGAACCGATTGATTGATCTGGCCCTGGCGATTGCCGGGCAACCACAGCAATACCACGGCCGCCTGACGGGGCAACTGCTGATCAACCTTTTTTGCGAGCCCAGTACGCGCACCCGGGTCTCTTTTGAAACAGCCGCTTTGCGGCTGGGCATTCAGGTGGTGAATATCGCCGCACAGGGCAGTTCGGTGGAAAAAGGCGAATCCCTGGAAGACACGTATGACGCCTTACAGGCCATGCATCCTGATTTTCTGGTGATACGCCATGAGGTCGAAGGTACGGCGCAGCAACTGGCAGATCGGGCCCTGGCAGGCACGCACGTCATCAATGCCGGTGACGGCACCGGCGCACATCCCACCCAGGCTTTACTGGACGCCGTAACCCTGAAACAGCATTTTGGCGATTTGAGCAAACTCAAAATAGTACTGGCAGGTGATATCAAACACTCCCGCGTGGCGCGATCCTGCCTGGCGCTTTTACCCCGCCTGGGTGTGGGCGAATTGCGGCTGGCCGGGCCGGCGGACTTTCTGCCGCGACAGCAGTTGGCCAAAAACGCCAGGGTCTTTGAAAATTTTGATGAGGCATTGAGCGGCGCTGATGTGGTGATGATGTTGCGCATACAAAAAGAGCGCATTGTTGGACTGGCCATTCCGGCTGCTGAGGATTATCACAAGGCCTGGGGCCTGACCGAAGAGCGCATGACACTCGCCTCGCCCGGCGCGCGGGTTTTACACCCCGGACCGATGAATCGCGGGGTGGAAATTGCCTCTGCAGTTGCGGACGGCCCCCAGTCGCTGGTGCGTCGCCAGGTGCGCAATGGCCTGCACACACGCATGGC
>CAZRTG010000007.1:12178-38546 GCA_964602895.1 uncultured Wenzhouxiangellaceae bacterium | reverse complement strand
CTGATCCAGTTACGCGCCGGAAACTCCCTGATTGACCTGGTTGATGTAAACGGCGAACTGGGCCGCAGTGGCGGACCCGCTCCGGCCAGGACCGGTCATAATCTGGATCATTTCTGCCTGGAAATTGATGCGGTGGACGAACAGCTGTTGCTGGACTGGTTGAACAGCCGGAACGTATCCAGTAGTGAATTCGCCAGACGCTACGGAGCCAATGGCTTCGGTCGCTCGGTCTACATTCAGGACCCGGATGGCAATACGGTTGAGCTGAAACTCGCTAACACCGAGAGTTGAGGTTGGGATTGAAGTTGGGGTTCAGTCTGCACCAAACCGCGAACCAAATCGCCAGGTGCGGGTGATGTGCAGGATATCCACTTTTTCACGAATATTATCCGGCAAAGGTGAGTAAGGCGCGGCCAGCGTGACGATATTCACCGCCGCTTTGTCGACCGCTTCGATACCTGAACTGCGCCTGATGTCAATGCTTTCGATGGAACCATCGGGGTAAACACCCACTGAAAGAACCAGGTTGCCATGCAGTTTTTTCTCTCGCAACTCCAGCGGGTAGTTGAGGTTTCCGACGCGCTCCACTTTCGCCACCCAGGCACTCATGTAACTGGCAAACTCGTATTGCTTGGTGTTGGCCGAGATGACTTTACGGCGTGGCAATTTGGACTCACCTTGCTGCTCACGACTGACCTGTGGCTGCAGGCTGGCCATGGTCCTGCTCTGCTGCATCAATCGGGCCGCACTGGGCATCGGACTGTCCGGTTGCTCCATCAGGTTCAATTCCACTGGTGCAGCCTGTTGGGCTTCCACCGCGATGACTGCACGTTCCGGTGTGGTGGTCTGCGGTATTGCCTGCTCGCTTTGCAACGGATCCTTGGCTGTATCCTGCATGGGCATTTCGCCACTGACCGGTCGTGACGGGCGCTTCATCTCATTGGACTCACCACCACCCTGTTGATTGGCCTGGGCCAGGAAATCAGCCTTGTCGGGTTCTTTCTCTGATCGCCAGCGCACCAGCACCACATCCAGCGTGTCAGCCAGGCGTGGTGCCGGGTTCAGGTCGATATCAAAATGCACGCCGATCAGCAGCACGGCATGTATGCCGAGCGCCAACACCAGGAACAGCATAAAGCGATCCTCGTGCCAGGGTCGTCGGCCTGAACGAGCGTATTTCATGCAGCTTTTTTATTCACGCGGGATTCCAGCACATCAAACAATGACCCCGCGATATTGAGGCCATACTGAGCGTCCAGTTCGCGTATGCAGGTTGGGCTGGTGACGTTGATTTCAGTCAGATAGTCACCGATCACATCCAGGCCTGCAAATAAAATACCGCGGCGGCTTAATTCGGGGCCGACCTGCTCGCAGATCCAGCGGTCCCGGTCATTCAACGGTATGCCTTCGCCACGGCCACCCTTGGCCAGATTGCCGCGAAAATCACCCGCGCCCGGAATGCGTGCCAGCGCGTAATCCTCCGCCACACCATCAACCATCAGGATGCGTTTGTCACCCGCAACAATTTCCGGAATATAAGTCTGCACCATCACCATCTCGCTATCGTCCCGGGTTATGGTTTCCAGTATGACATTGAGGTTGGGGTCATCAGGCCGCGCCTGGAATATGGAGTCCCCCCCCATGCCACCCAGTGGTTTGACAATGGCCAGGCCATGCGTATTGATGAATGCACGGATATCCGCCGAACTCTGTGTGATATGGGTGGGTACACAGCATTGGGGGAACATTGTGATGAAACACTTTTCATTGGCATCACGCAATGCCTGTGGCCGGTTCACCACCAGGACACCGGCGCGCTCGGCCAGATCCAGAATATAGGTGGTGTACACATAGGCCATATCGAAGGGCGGATCCTTGCGCATCAGCAGGATATCCAATGTCCCCAGTTCACGCTTCTCAATGTCGCCCAGGGTGAACCAGTCCTGCTCCTGATCACGCACTTCCACCCGCCGCATATTGGCCATGGCAACGCCTTCAACCACGCTCAGGTCGGATTGCTCCATATACCACAGCACATGGCCGCGCCGCTGTGCTTCCAGCATCATGGCAAAAGTGGAATCTTTATAGCTCTTGATATCAGCAATGGGATCCATCACCACACCGGTGTGGAGTGCGCGTCCTGCATTGGACTGCTTGACTGCCATGTGTTCATCCTTGGTTGCGGAAATTTGTAGACCGACCTTATTATCGACAGTAAGCCCTCCGTGTGCCAGTGATAAGCGCTGTATAACCGCATCAACAGCCCGCAAGGCCCGTTGTCAGCATTTATTCATAAGCTGTTGTAACTACTGGATTCTGTCAAAGAAAGTGGTAGTATAGTTTCCCCGCCGATAGAAGTGGCCCCAAAAGGGTCGCTGCGGTGGCCAATAAAGCGGTCAGTAAAAGTCAATTGGCAACCAGGGTGGGGAAGTGTTCGGAAAGGGAGTGGCCAGGAAAGGCCACAGCGACACCAGGTCCGGTGTAAAGCACGGCATGGGAAACCAGGGATGGATTTATGAGCAAAGAACACAACAATGGCAGTTCTGCCAAACTCAACGGCAAATCAGCCTCGTCGGGCCTGCGTATTCTCGTTGTCGATGACAGCGCCACCATACGTCGTTCTGCCGAAACCATGTTGGCCACTGAAGGTCACGAAGTGGTCACTGCAGAAAACGGTTTTGAAGCCCTGTCCAAAGTCGCCCGTCATAATCCGGATCTGATTTTCGTCGACATCATGATGCCGCGCCTGGATGGCTACCAAACCTGTGCCATCATCAAGAACAATTCACGGTACCGTTCCACACCCGTCGTCATGCTCACCAGTAAAGATGGTTTGTTTGACCAGGCGCGTGGGCGTGTAGTGGGATCAGATCTGTACCTGACCAAACCTTTTACCAAAGAAGAATTACTGGGAGCTGTTACGCAGCACGCCTCCAGTGGCCTGTAACAGTCAGAGTGGAAGTGGGATCGCGTTCGATTGGGCTGTTACAGGCCACTGAATCAAGGGTTCCAGGTCCGTGAACAGGGAAAGTGAAGGGACAAATGACCACCAACACCAACAAAGCGGCTTTTCTCAAGCTACAGGATTACGCCCGGCGCGGAGAGATTTTCCAGCCAGGCAGTAGCAGCAGCAACAAACTCTCTCATGAGTGGAGTGGGGTTACGTTCCGTTTGGGCGATTTCCGCCTGGCGTGCAATATCGATCGCATACAGGAAATTCTGACTCCACTGACCGCCACACCGGTTCCCGGTGCCAAGCCCTGGATACTGGGATTGGCCAATGTGCGCGGTTCTTTGATGACGATTATCGACCTGGCCTGGTTCCTCAGTGGAACGCCAACGGTCGTCACAGCTCACAGCCGATTGCTTTCTACCAGTTTGCAAAAAGCGCCCGTGGGCCTGCTGATCGACGAGGTATTTGGTCAGAGACATTTTATTGAGGGTGAGGCCAGCGATTCGGAGTTATCCGGCAAATCATCGCTGGGGGACCTGGTACACAGAAAGCACCAGGTGGGCAAAGAAGAATGGCACGAGTTGGAGTTGGACAGACTTTTTAACTCGCAGGAGTTTTTAAATGGTGCCGCAATCTAAACTGATGAACAAGAAGGCACAGGCAGGTACGCAGAAAGGCTACTTCCTCAAGTTGGAGCGAAGCCATGGCCATACCGCAAGGACCGATACGGCCGAGCCGGTGCAGCAACGTTCCAAGAGCATGTACCTGATGGTAGGCCTGTTAGTGCTACTGCTGGCATTTATTGCCGTCACCTTCTATCTGATTACCCGTGACAGCCGCAATCAACAAGCCTGGATCGGGCATTCCACCAATGTGCAGGTGTTGTCGCAGCAAATGGCCAAGTCGGCAGCAGAAGCTGCAGAGGGCGTGTTCATGGCCTTTTTTGAATTGGGGGATGCCCGCAATGACATCTCCTACGCCATGGCGTCATTGAAAGAGGGTGAAGAAACCAGCGCATTACCGCCCCTGCCTGGCGCAGTGGCCAGTCCACTGGATTCGCTCAGCGCCACCTGGCAACGCATGGATCACAATTCGCACACCATCATAGAGCGCGAGCAGCTGATACTGGAACTGGCCAAGGCCAGTACCGCGTTCATGGATGTATTGCCCAAAATACAGAACCTGACCGATGAAGCCGTGCGTACCCTGACTCAATCCGGTGCGCCCAGCGATCAGATTTTTGTTGCCAGCCGGCAATTGGTATTGTCCGATCGCATACTGCGGCATTTGAAAGACATGTTGCGCGGCGGAAACAGTGCAGCAGCAACCGAAAACTTCTCACGCGAAGTCAAATCCTTTCAAACCATGCTCGACTCGCTGTTGCGCGGCAGCAAGGTCGTGGGAGTGACCCAGGTACGCAATGCCGAAGCACTCAAAGATCTGACCCAGGTACGCGAGTTGTTCCAGACGGCGCAGCCCCAAATTGATTACATCCTGTCCGCTTCGGCTGACCTGATCGAAGTGCGGGCCGCAGCCGATGGCATATTTCTCGACAGCAAGGACATGTTCAACCAGGCCAAACTGTTGTCCGAAGCGGTTCAAAAACAGTCGGATACGCGCATCTGGCCCTCATTGTGGTCCGGTTCAGTGGCGTTGGTGCTGATGCTGGCTTTGATCACCTGGCTGGTGCGCTCCTTTCTCACTGCCGAACGCCGTCGCGCCGCAGAAGCGGGTTACCAGAACCAACGCAACCAGCAAGCCATCATGCGCCTGCTGGATGAAATGGAATCCCTCGCCGATGGCGATTTGACAGTGCATGCGACCGTTACCGACGATATGACCGGTGCAATCGCCGACTCGGTAAATTTTGCCGTGGAACAGCTGCGTGGACTGGTTACTGGCATCAATATGACGGCCCAGACGGTAGCTGAATCGGCCCAGGAAACCATGAGCACCACCAGCAAGCTGGCAGAAGCGTCAGGCCGCCAGGCCGAGCACATCCGCGCCGTAACAGAAACGGTCAATGACATGGCGCAGAAGCTGGATATCATGGCCGAACGTTCCAGTGAATCCAGTGAAGTAGCCGAGCGTTCGGTAGAAATTGCCAACAACGGCGCTCGCATGGTGCAGCAAACCATCAGTGGTATGGACACCATTCGCGACCAGATTCAAAAAACCTCCAAGCGCATCAAACGCCTGGGTGAATCCTCACAGGAAATCGGCGATATCGTTGAACTGATCAATGGCATTGCCGAGCAAACCAATATCCTGGCTCTGAATGCGGCCATCCAGTCGGCTTCGGCCGGCGGTGCCGGACGCGGCTTTGCCGTCGTGGCCGATGAGGTGCAGCGGCTGGCGGAACGCGCATCCAATGCCACACGGCGCATTGAAATGCTGGTACAGAACATTCAGACCGATACGGCAGAAGCCGTGGTATCGATGGAATCCACCACTTCGGAAGTGGTCAGCGGCGCCAAGAAAGCCGAGGATGCGGGCGAGGCACTGGGCCGGATTGAATCGGTTTCCAATGATCTGGCGAGGCTGATTGCCGAGAACTCCAAGGTGTCGCAGGAGCAATCCAAAACAGCCACTGCGGTCGCCGAGCAAATGAAGGAGATTCGTGATATTTCCATCCAAACCTCGGAGGGCACCCATAACACGGCACGGTCCATGGGCACACTGGCCAATCTGGTACGGCAACTGCGTGAATCCGTTGCTGACTTCAAATTGCCTCTGCGGGAGAACGTGTAGGCGGCGTTTGACCGTCTGCACCGGGAGCACAGAAGGATGAATCAGGGATGATGTTGGAAAGCACCAATGCCAGTGTAGCCGTCCGCTGGATACGGCAGGATCTCGATGAAGTGCTGGAAGTCATTCGCGACAACCTTGAGGATTATGCCGAGGATCCGCAACAACGGGATGCACTGAAAACCGTACAGGACAGGCTGGAACAGCTGAACCTCACTTTTCAGACCATGGGGCAACACGGTGCCAGCATGTTGACCGACGAGATGATTGCCGTCGGTGGCCACATGCTGCACAGCGGTGACGCCAGCCTGGGTGATTCCCTGGCGGCACTGACCGATGCAATCATCGTCTTGCCATCCTATCTGGATCGACTGCAGGCCGGGCACGACGATTTGCCCATCTTGCTGTTGCCAACGCTGAATGAACTGCGCGCCACCTACGACGAAACCCTGCTCTCCGAAGGCAGCCTGTTTGCACCCAACCTGGATGTGATGATTCCCGAGTTGGGCGGCAGCGAAGCCAACGCCATTACCCGCAATGAATTCCAGGTTTTTTCGCGAAGGCTGCGCAGCCAATACCAGACAGCCTTGCTAGGCTGGCTTAAAGAACAATCCAGGCATGACCTGCTCAACCCACTGATTGCCGTTTGCCAGACCATACACCACCGGGTTGGCCGGCACGCATTGCGGCGCCTGTGGTGGATAGCCGAGTTGACCATCACCGGCTTTCGTGATGCCGCGATTGAAAATGACCTGTCCCTGCGCCGCCTGTTTGCACGGCTCGACCTGAACCTCAAGTCACTGGCCGAGAACGGTGAAGATGCGCCTCCGGATGATGCCCTGACCGCCCTGTCCCGCGCACTGCTGTTTATGGCTGCACAAGCCAAATCCGGCAGTCCGGCCATGGACAATTTGCGCAAGCGCTTCAAGCTGGAGGAACTGATTCCCGATCGCGAGGCGCTGCTGCGTGCCAAAGGTGCAGTCACCGGGCGCGATGCTGCCCTGTTCCAGTCCATTGGTGTGGCTGTGCGAGAGGAAATGGCACAGGTCAAAGATACGCTGGACATGGAGTTGCGTACCGGTCGTATCGAAGCCGAGCAGCGTGAATCCAGCATGGCCTCGCTGCAGCAACTGGCTGACACCCTGCACCTGTTGAATCTGCCGGTAGCTGCACGTGCTGTGGAGGATTTGCTGCCTGGGCTGGAAGCCACCAAAGACACCCGCAATGACGAGCTGGATTCACCCCTGTTGCGTCTGGCGCGCAAGCTGATCGAAGTTGAGTCGATACTGGAATCGCACATTCGCCTGCTGGGGGAACCCGTCGATACCGAGGCCAGCACCGGCTATATCGATTTGTCGGCACACGAACAACGACAGATCGTGAATCACCTGTTGGACGAATGCGTGATCAGTCTGCAGCAGGCCAAGGATATCGTGCATTTACGCCTGGCCGGTGATGATCAGGCGGATCTGGGCGCAACCATGACCAGCATCAGTGGCGCGTTGCAACTGGTTGGCCAGGCAGAAGTCAGTGAGCTGACCGATAAACTGTGTCGGGCACTGAACGCCGGCATGCACACCATGAGCAAGGGCGGAACCCCGGAAGAAGCCCGGCTGAATGCGCTGACCGACGCGCTGGCCGCACTGGAGTTATACCTCGAGGGTTGTCGTGATGAACAGGCCAATAGCATGCGCTACCTGGAAATCATGCACGAAAGGCTGGACGGTGTGCCGGAAGCCAGTGCCAGCGGCGAGTCGCTGCACAGCACAATCATCCAGCTGCCCGAACAACCCCGCAAGCAAGCTGACCTGCCGCTTGGCGCCAGGCAAGCCGAGGTCGCCAGGGCAGACCCGGTGTCTGCCATCGACCCGCTTATGCAGGAAGTGTTCCTGGAAGAGTTCGACAGCGTTTTGCGCCAGTTCGACACCGATATGCCCGCCTGGCTGGCTGATCCAGCCAACAACAAACTGCAAATCGAGGTTCGCCGTGGGTTCCACACGCTCAAGGGCAGTGGTCGTATGGTGGGCGCCATGGAGGTCGGCGACTTCGCCTGGCGCATCGAAGAATTACTCAACAAGCTCGCTGAAAACAAACTGCAACCTGATCGCAACCTGCTGGGCTGCATCAGCCTTGCAGCCAGGGCTTTGCCTGAATTGAAAGCCCGCCTGTTGCAACAGCACAGTAAGCTGGATGCGGAAAGCGTGAAGGCTTTTGGCAACTTTGCCCGGGAACTGTCACGGGGCTCCGGCGCCAGGCTGGAAGAGTTGCAGCAATTATTGCCTGCTGCATTCCTGGCCGATGCAGTGGCAGGCAGTCCGGAAGCCGCTGCCCAGGACGAAACTGACGAAGTAAACGACGCAAGGGCAGCAATCGAGTCGCCCGTTCCGCAGCAAGTAGCTACCGTACCCGTTGCCGCAGACGCCGAACTGGCCGCCCTGATGGTTCAGGAAATTCGCCAATACAGCGAAAGCCTCAACGAATTCACCACGCGGCTGGTCAAAGGCGATGTCAGCGAGGTCGGCGCGGACCTGGTACGAGCCATACATACCCTGGCCAGTACCCTGGCCATGTCACCTTTGGGTCAGGAAGCGGATGTAGCTCGCTCGCTGGAACACTATCTGGAACGCCAGCAGGCACAAGGTACCGTACCGGGACGCGATGCCATCCCAACCCTGCAAACCTGTTTGCACCGCTTCCTGCAGCGTCTGTTCATTCTCGAAGAAGGCCATGCCACCAGCTACCCACTGGAAGATAGCCAGCTACTGGCTGATTTGCAGGATTTGCGGCAGGCCAGGGCGGCCGTTACAGAAGACCCGGACTTGGGTGCGGACGATGCCGATCAATTTGATCAGGCTGTGCAGGACAGTACCGAATATGCTGCTGCACCCGAGCCGGATGCCGCTGCAGCAATCGACCCGGAACTGGCGGCACTGGATGCCACCATTCTGGCCATATTCCTTGAGGAGGCCAACGAAGTTCTGGAACGTTGTGATACCACGCTCAACAGCTGGCGCGACCGGCTCACCGACCTGAAACTGGTGCAGAACCTGCAACGGGAAATCCACACTTTCAAGGGTGGCGCACGTATGGCCGGCCTGGAAGGACTGGGCGATCTCAGTCATTCCATGGAGTCGCTGCTGGAACGGATCGCCGGTAATCGCCTGCAAGCTACAGTTGCTGCGGTACAGGCACTGGAAGAAGGCTGCGACAGTTTGACGGTCTGTGTGGAGCAACTGCTTGCCCGGCAAATGCCGGATGCGGCTCCCGCGCTGGCACGGTTTGATCAGAAAGTCCGGGCTCTGTCCGGCCTCAGCCCGACCAAGGTACGTAAAGCCGAAAGCAAGCCCCTGGCTCAGCCTGCGGTTGAACCAGCCGTCGTTGAAGCGGCAACGATGATCAGCAAGCCAAAGTCCGTCCGACCAGAAATCATGGCGCATCAATCCGGCCAGGCTGCTGCAGATTCTGTAAATACGACCGCAGCAGCCCAAGCGGTGGCCGCGATTGAAGTGGAAACCTCACTTGAACCAGCTGCGGCAACGGTAGCCGAAAAACCTCAAGCCAGCGAAGCGGCAACGACGGATCTGACAGCGGAATTGGCCGCAGCAGCGGCAGCTCAAAAAGCCCGGACAGCTGCCGACACCGAGGCACGGAACGACGCGCGCCGACGCAATTTCCGTGATGTTCCTGACCCGACCGTCAGTGAAGGCGGTGACGAAGCCGGTAGTCAACAACATATTCGGGTGGCAGCAGAATTGATGGATTCGCTGGTCAACTATGCCGGCGAAATCAGTATCTACCGCGCCCGCCTGGAACAGCAACTGGGTACCGTGCGTTTCAACCTCAAAGAGGTGGAACAAACCATCGGCCGTTTGAAAGAGCAATTGCGCAAGATGGATGGCGAATCCGAAGCGCAGATGCTGTCGCGCTACCAGAACGCCTCAGCCAAGGGCACCACCGACTTTGATCCGCTGGAACTGGATCGATTCTCCAACATGCAGCAGTTGTCGCGGGCCATCAATGAGTCCATCAGCGACCTGCTCAACCTGCAGGAAATGCTGGGAGAGTCGGTACGTCAGGCCGAGACCCTTTTGGTACAGCAATCACGGGTCAGCACCGATCTGCAGGACGGCCTGATGCAAACCCGCATGACGCCCTTCGGCAGCGCCGCACCGCGCTTGCGCCGGGTGGTTCGTGCCGCCGCTGCCGAGACCGGCAAGCGTGCACGCCTGCAGTTGCGCATGGCCGGCAGCAGTGACCAGCTGGATCGTAACGTGCTGGAGCGCATCACCGCGCCGCTGGAACACATGCTGCGCAATGCCGTGGTACACGGAATCGAAGCACCACGCGAGCGCCTTAAAGCGGGCAAGCCTGAGGAAGGCGAGATCATTGTTACGGTTGAAGCCGAAGCCACCGAGTTCGTGCTGCGCGTTGAAGATGACGGCAGCGGTGTAAACCTGGCCGCGGTTCGCAAGCGTGCCATCGAGCGTGGCTTGATGAAGAAAAACGATGATATTTCGGATCAGGCCCTGATTGAATTCATCATGGAAAGTGGCTTTTCCACGGCAACCACTGTCACCGGCCTGGCCGGTCGTGGCGTCGGCATGGATGTGGTCAACAGCGAGATCAAACAGATTGGCGGCTCCATGGATATCGCCAGCGAAAGCGGACAGGGCACCTGTTTTACCATTCGCATTCCCTTCAGCCTGGCGGTTACACAGGCTATCGGCGTGACCGTAGGTGAACAAAGCTATTTTGTACCTCTGAACAGCGTCAGCGGTGTGGCACGCATCATGCCAGCTGAATACCTCAAGCTGATCCGCTCTGAATCGCCGGAATACGAATTTGCCGGTGAAAACTACCCGGTGCTGGAACTGGAGCCCTTGTTGGGGTCGCAATCGGCACCGCAGCAAGCCGGCAACATTTCCTTGCTGATGATCCGGTCCGGTGAGCACAAGGCAGCATTCCGCGTGTCCGAATTACAAGGCCACCAGGAAGTGGTGATGAAACCTGTCGGACCGCAGATCAGCAGTATTCCAGGCATTCTGGGGGCCACCATCAGCGCCGATGGCCGCGTGGTGCTGATACTGGACATTGGTCCGCTGATACGCCGGGGACTGTCGCAGGCTGCTGCTCCGGTCGTTGAGGCGCCCAAACCGGTAGAAAAAGCCCGTCGACCGCTGGTTATGGTGGTAGATGACTCGATCACCATGCGTAAGGTCACTTCCAGGGTATTGGAGAATCACGCAGTGGAAGTCATGACCGCACAGGATGGACTGGATGCAATCGAAAACCTGCACGACAGAATACCCGACCTGATGTTGCTGGATATCGAAATGCCGCGCATGGACGGTTATGAGTTGGCCGAGCATGTACGTGCCGACTCACGACTGCGCCATGTGCCGATTGTGATGATCACCTCCCGGGCCGGGCAGAAACACCGCAAGCGCGCTCGCGATGCAGGCGCCAATGACTACATGACCAAGCCCTACCAGGAGGCTGAACTGGTCGCCAAGGTAAGCGAAATGTTGAAAATGGATTTGAAACAGAAGAGGTCTGAATGAACATGCCTACATCCACTGTCAAACGTGATTTTCGGGGTGATTTCCGGGGTCAGGCCGACAAAAGCAGAGTGGCTCACAGCTCACGTGCGCCCAGCCTCAGTGAAGAATTTGCCTCCAGCAAGGGCCTGAATGGCACCGCAGGCAAAATGCCATCCGTACACTGCATGCTGGCACCACTGGAGGATACCGCATTGCTGTTGCCCACCCAGGTGGTGGCGGAAGTGGTGGAGTACCAGGAGCCCGAGCCCATTACGGCAACACCGGAGTGGTTCCTGGGACAGATCGATTGGGAAAACCGGCAGATTCCGGTATTCAGCTATTCGGCCCTGATCCAGGGCACTACGCCTGCTGCCGTGAAGCAACGCAACCGCATCATGGTGGTGAAATCCCTGACTGAATCTGCCCGAGTGTCTTATCTGGGATTTCTGGTGAGCGACATTCCCAAACTGATAACCGTTTTGCCAGACCAGCTGGCCAACACCGGTGATGAAAACAAGTCACTGGGTGTGTTCTGCCACGTGATGGTGGATGGTCAACACGCGGTTATTCCGGACCTGGAGCGTTTGACCCACCTGGTCACCCACGTAGCCTACGGTGCACTGCCCATTACCCAGGTCAATTAACCATTCGCCGATCGAAACTCAACGAAAATCTCCGGCCATGGCCTGCATGATGGCCAGGGCAGCAGGCCCGGCGGTCTCGGTGCGTAATATTCGTGGCCCCAGACTGACGGACTGAACACCACGACGCTGCAATAAATCCAGTTCCTGGTCTTCAAAACCGCCTTCGGGTCCAACCACAATCTGTACAGCTACCGGTAGTTCAAGACGGGCCAATGGCAAATCATTGCCAGGCGCCAACACCAGCCTCATACCACCGGGTTCGGGTTCGGATTCCGCCCAGCTTGACAGATCTGTGGGGGGTCTGAGTTCGGGCAGGCAGGCGCGGCCACTTTGCTCACAGGCTGAAATGATCACATTCTGCCAATGTGCCATTCGCGCCTGCAACTTTTCCGGTTTCAGGCGTACTTCGGTACGTGCCGACTCGATCGGTTGAAACACCGTCACGCCCAGTTCTGTGGCTTTTTGCAGAGCGTAATCCGTACGCTCACCGCGGGCCAGCGACTGCACCAGCGTGGTATGCAAAGGTGATTCGGCCCTGGCCGGCAAGCGCGTGGTGATTTTGGCCACCATGCCGGATTTATTGGCTTTCTCTACCGATGCTGCATAATCGTGGCCATCCCCATTGAACAAAACCAGCGGCTGATCAACCACCACGCGCAGCACCCTCACCAGATAATGCGAACTGGCGGCATCCAGCACCACCTGGTGGTCAGGAGCGAGCTTTTCGAAAGTGTGTACGCGATGGATCCGCATTCATTTGCCTCTGGCAGGTGTCTCCGGCCGGTTTACCCACAGCCTTGGGGGCATTTGCACAACCGGGTTTGATATCATGCCATGAGCACAAGCCACGATGGAAACCACCATGCAAGAATTTCTCCAGCAAGCCCTCAAGACGGCGCTGCAAGCAGCAGAACGATCTGCCGAATTGATCCGCCATTATTATCGAGGCAATTTCAGCGTGGAGATCAAGGCCGATCAAACACCGGTCACGGTAGCGGATCGTGAAGCTGAGGCCATTATTCGCAACACGCTGCTGGATGCTTTTCCGGAGCATGGGTTTTTTGGCGAAGAAACCGGCAGGAGCAATGCAGATGCCGAGTATTTGTGGCTGGTTGATCCCATCGACGGCACCAAAAGCTTTGTCGCCGGCTACGGTATGTTTTCTACCCAGATCGCACTGATGCACCGCGGTGAACTGGTGCTCGGCGTTTCTTCGGCACCGGCACACGATGAAATGGCCTGGGCCGTGCGGGGTGGTGATGCCATGGTCAATGGAAAAGTCGCCCGCTTGAGCAAAGTCAGCGAGATAGACAAGGCTGCCATCTCCACCGGCAATATCCAAACTCTGGCCGGCTCAGCCGGCTGGCAAGCACTGGGTAATATTCTGGCCAAAGCCAATCGAACGCGCGGCTACGGCGATTACTACCATTACCACCGTCTGGCTGCCGGTCAGATCGATGCGGTCATCGAATCCGATGTGAACATACTGGACATCGCTGCGCTGGTGGTTATTGTTGAAACGGCTGGTGGTGTATTCACCGACCTTGAGGGCCAGCCCATTGGCTTGCAATCCCGCTCGGTGCTGGCGGCAGGTCCGGAGCTGCATGGCCAGTTATTGGCCCGGCTGGCTGGCAGTGTCAAATCATGAACAACAAACCCAACCGCAGTGAAGCCGGAATGAACGAATCTGAACGGCCTTTGCCGCAAATTCTTGAAACACGATTGAGTGATCCCAGCAAAATGTTTCAGGTCGAACAAATTGATCTGAAATTTTCCAATGGCACCCGTCGCACTTACGAGCGTATGAAATCCAGGGGGCTGGGCGCCGTGATCATCGTACCCATGCTGGACGATGATACGGTTCTGCTGGTGCGTGAATACGCGGTGGGCCTGAATCACTACGAGATTGGCCTGCCCAAAGGCCGGCTGGAGCCGGGTGAAAGCATACTCGAAGGCGCACAACGCGAACTGAAAGAGGAAATCGGCTATGGCGCACGCGATCTCCGGATTCTGACCCGTTTGAGCCTGGCGCCAGGCTACATGACCCACGTCACCCGGGTGGTGCTGGCACGCGATCTGTACCCGGAGAAACTCGAGGGCGACGAGCCGGAAGAACTGGAGGTTGTGCCCTGGTCCATCCACGATCTGTTGCCCATTACAGAACGGGACGATTGCACCGAAGGCCGCAGCATCGCAGCCATGTACATTGCGCGCGACTTCCTTGCCGCCGAGAAATCATTCAGGTCCAGGGAGTCATCATGAGCCAGAAAACAGACCAGAAAATAAACCAGAAAATAAAACCGGGCTCGGGGCTGGAGCTGGATCAAGCGCTGTTGGATCAGGTAATCGAAATCGGCCAACACGCCGGCCATGCCATCATGGATATTTACCGGCAAGGTATTGAAGTCACGCACAAGGCAGACGATTCACCGTTAACCCAGGCAGACCTGGCCAGTCACTACATCATCAGCAATGCTTTGCTCAAGCTGACACCTGGCCTGCCATGTCTGTCCGAAGAAGGTGCTGCCATCGATTTCGCTATCCGCTCCGGCTGGGAAGAATACTGGCTGATCGATCCACTGGATGGCACCAAGGAATTCATCAAGCGCAATGGCGAATTCACCGTCAACATTGCCCTTGTCCGCCAGCATGAGCCGGTGCTGGGTGTGGTGCATATACCCGTCAGTGGCGAGAGCTTCAGCGGCGCCAGAGGCCTGGGCGCCATGCGCCTCAGTGCGGAAGGCCAGGCCAGCCCGATCAGTGTGAGAAAACCCGGCAGGGATCCACTGGTCGTGGTCGGCAGCCGGTCGCATGCCAACCCGCAACTGCAACACTATCTGCAACAATTGGGTGAATATGAGCTGATCAGCATGGGCAGCTCATTGAAATTCTGCGTGTTGGCAGAGGGCAAGGCTGATTTCTATCCCCGGCTGGGGCCTACTTCCGAATGGGACACAGCCGCAGCGCACGCAGTGGTGTTGGCGGCCGGAGGCAAGGTGGTAAAGCTGGATGGTTCGCCCTTGCTGTACAACCTGAAAGATTCCCTGCTGAATCCCGAGTTTCTGGTGATTGCCGATGACTCACGCGATTATGTCAGCGTTTTCAGAACTTACAGGAGCGAAATCCGGCACGATTGAATCCGCTCTCAGAACGGCTTGACAACAGCCAGAATAACCGTTGCGATCAGTATCAATGTAGGAAATTCATTGAACCAGCGGAACCACTTGTGGCTGTGCTTTACTTCATCGCGGGCGAATGCATCGACCAGGCTCATGCACCAGAAGTGAAAGCCTGCCAGACTCAGTACCAGCAACAGCTTGAGCTGCATCCAGCCGGATGACAACAGGGCTGGCCGCTGCACCAGCAACAGAACTCCAAACAGGCCGGTCAACACTGCACCAATATGCATCATCACCAGCAGGCGTCGTTCCATCACGCGATAGGCTTCGCGTACGGCCGCTTCTTCTGTCATTGCGTGATACACGAAAAGACGCGGCAAATAAAACAGACCGGCAAACCAGGTCACCATGAAAATGATATGAAAAGCTTTTAACCAGAGCATCCTGCCATTGTCTCCGACAAACGACGATATGACCAGCTTGACTCACTGTGCCCAAGCGCGTATAAAATGCAACCAGTTTTGGGGTCTGCTATTAAAAGCATAAAATAATAATAAAACATAACAGCAAGAAAAATCGGCGAAGACTAAGCGGCTTAGGCCGCTTTTTTGTCGTCTGCGTTTTTCAGAATCGGAGTTTGCATCTGACCTCTCATGAGCACTGAACAAACCCCCAAACCGCGACCTGGAAACAAGCACTGGAAGCGGGTGTTCAAAATCCTGCTGTCGCTGGCGGTGCTCTACACCGTGCACGCCATCACCTTGCGTTGGGCCGAACCGGAGCTCGAAGCCAAAAAAGTACGCATCCGCGCCTTGCGTGCCGAGGTCAAGGAATTGGGCCACCGGGTAGAAAGCAGTCGTGTAAGGCAGAAAATGGCCGAACGACAGGTAGACGTGCTGCGCCAGGCCAATAATTTACTGCGCGAGGAAGAAAGCAACCGTCAGGCTGAAATGCAACGCTTGCAGGGTGAAGTGGAATTTTACCAGCGCCTGGCAGGCACCAGCGGTTCGCAGGAAGGCCTGGCCGTTTATCAACTGGAGCTGCAGCCCACCGCTTCCACCCAGGTCTTTCGGTTTGTTTTGACCCTGACCCAGAACCTGCGCCGCTCGGCCGTAACCAGCGGTACTGCCAGCATAGAACTGGAAGGCACCCGCGACAACCTGCCGGTTACCCTGAAGTGGAAAGATCTCAGTGGTGACAATGCTGCACGACCGGAATTCAGCTTCAAGTATTTCCAGCAACTGGATGGCTACCTGACCATTCCTGCCGATTTTCTGCCCGAACGCGTGCAGGTTTCGCTCAAGCCCAAGGGTTCCAGCAAGACCCTGGGACGCAATTTCAATTGGTCCGAACTGATGCTGCCCGTTGATTTGGCGCCATTGCCTGCTGCTATTGTGGATGAACCCACTTCGCGTTAGCCAAAACCCGGGCAACAGCACAAGACGTTGAATTCAAACTCTCTCAACGCCATATTGATTAGGCATCTACAGTCAAATTGGATTAACCTACTCAGCATGGACAACACGATTATTCAAAACCAGCCAGCCATGGGATTTACCGACACTGCGGCACGCAAGGTCAAGCAGCTGATCACCGAAGAAGCCAATCCTGAGTTGAAACTCAGGGTTTACATCAGCGGCGGTGGCTGTTCCGGCTTCCAGTACGGCTTTACGTTTGATGAAACCCGGACTGCAGACGACTTTGCGATTGACCGTGACGGTGTCACGCTGCTGGTCGACCCATTGAGCATGCAGTACCTGGCAGGCGCCGAAGTCGACTACACTGAAAACCTGCAAGGTGCGCAATTTGTGATTCGTAATCCAAATGCCGCCACCACCTGTGGCTGCGGTTCATCTTTTTCTGTGTAAAACACGATGGCAGTTGATTTCAGCGCCAGCATTGATCAATTCACGCTGTCGCACCTCAATCGTTTTACCTCAGTCAGGCTGGACCGGTTGGTCGAATTCCGTGACAACGCCGCATGGGTCAACAGCATGCTGCATTCAGCCACCGCCCGGTTCGTGCCCCTGTGGCATAGTCGCAGCCTGATCGAGCAAAAACCGGAGGGCCAGATCGCAGTCTATTTGCGTCCTGGAGAGCTCAGCTCGCTGGACACGATCCAACCCCCCACACTGCTGGGCACTGATGGCAAACGCCATTTCTTTGCGGTTTCCATAACCAACCAGCAACGCGATGAAATCCTTCAATTACACCCAAAAGCACGGTTTGTCGATTTGCGCCGCGCCTCGGTGGACATGGATGCCAAGCACGCCGGAGTACTGGCCTATGCCAAAGCACTGCACTATTGGCAGCATCGACACGTATTCTGTGGTGTGTGTGGCCACCCCAACCGCTTGCTCGCCGCTGGCCACAAGCTGGTTTGCAGCAACGAAGAATGTGCCCGCCAGTCTTTTCCACGTATAGACCCGGCCATCATCGTATTGGTCACCCACGGTGATGCCTGTTTGTTGGGCCGCAATGCCAACTGGCCAGCCAAACGTTTTTCCACCCTGGCAGGTTTTGTTGAGCCCGGCGAGAGCCTGGAAGACGCGGTGGTGCGTGAAGTTTTTGAAGAATCGCGCATACGATTGCGGGATATTCGCTATGTATCGTCACAACCCTGGCCCTTCCCATCTTCATCCATGTGCGGCTTTTATGCTGAAGCCGAAGACCGGAAAAGCGAAGTTTCGGATGAACTGGAAGAGCTGCGTTGGTACAGCTATGCTGAATTGGAAGCAGCCATTGCTGCCAGGGAAGTTTTTCTGCCACCACCGGTTTCCATTGCCTTCCGTTTGATTGCTGACTGGTATCGGACACAATGTGGTGGTGACCTGGAGCAGTTGGCTCGTGAAGCGCAGGATAAACCCTGACTGAATCAGGCCCTGGAGCCATCTACGGGCTAACCCGATCGATCTCCCCCGCGGAACCTCTGTTAGAATTGGCTGATGAATCAATAGCTGCGTGTAAACTTTGCGGTGGGGACCTGTAACGAATGACCATCATTGCCATTTTGCTTGCTTTTGCCTTGTGCCACTTTGTGCGCGAGCTGGGACAGTTGCGCAAACACCAGTGGTTGGGCCAGTGGCTCCTCAAAGCCGATGAATGGTTTGGCAAGCTCCCGGCGTGGAACGAGTACACCGGCTTCGTAATCATCCTGTTTGTTCCCCTGGCCGCTCTGGCTGCGTTGAACCAGTTGTTCCTGGGTCTGTTCGGGCATATTGGCGTGTTCCTGCTTGGCATCGCTGTGCTGGTCTACAGCTTTGGACGACAAGATCTGGACATCCAGGTGTCCGATATCATTCAGAGCAGTGATGAAAACAGCCGTAAACAGGGCCTGACGGAGTTGTTGCGACGTGAACCACCGGACGATACCGCCGAATGCCTGAGACTGACCGTCAATGCCGTCTTTACCGAATCCCTGCGGCGCTGGTTCGGTGTTATTTTCTGGTTTGCCCTGCTGGGTATCATCGGCGCATTCCTTTACCGCATTGTTGATTGGCTCAGCACCGAGAAGTGCGGTCTCAGCAGCGTACAAAAGTTATATTTCATACGCACCCGTCAGGTGTTGGAATGGCCGGTGGCGCAACTGATGACCCTTTCTCTGGCCATTGCTACCGACTTTGACTCTGTTTTCATTGCCTGGAAAAAATACCACGATGAACAAGGCCATGGCCTGTTCGAAGGCAGCCTCGGTTTCCTGCTCACCGCAGCGCAGCAGATCGTCTTCAGCGGCCATGTGATGAATGATGGTTATGCCGACCAGTTGGCCGATCAAATGGGTGGGCCCATGGCCTGTTTACGGCAATCCATGGACCTGATCTGGCGGGTGCTGGGCGTATGGATGACCGCGCTGGCACTGCTGCTGCTGATCGACGTAATTACCTGATGCGGCCCTGATTTGGATGTCCCGCAAGCTGATGACCCTGGCCAATCCAGCTTGACAGTGAGATTTTTGCATCGTTTGTCGGCCCTGATTCTGTTGCCGCTGTTGCTGGCTGGCCAGCCAGTAACCGCTCAGGCCGAGAGCATCCGCTTGCAGCAAGCCGATGGCTCGGAACTGATCCTGCAACAAGCCGCCGACACCATCATCACCCTGTCACCGCATTTGGCCGAGCTGGCATTTGCCGCAGGCGTCGGTGAACGCGTCGTAGCCACCGTGGAATTCAGCAACTACCCGGCGCAGGCTACAGAACTGCCGCGTGTTGGTGATGCATTCCGTCTGGATCTCGAACGCATCATCAGCCTGAAACCCGATCTGGTGATTGCCTGGCAAAGCGGTAACCCGGCCAGGGCCATTGCCCGCCTGCAAGAGCTCGGTTTGAAGCTCTGGATTGTCGAAATACGCCGGCCTGAAGAAATCGCCAGCACCCTGGAACAAATGGGTGCTGCTGGTGGACAGGCGCAAGCCGGGCGAGTGGCGGCTGAACAAAGCCGGGCACTATTGCAGGAGATCGCACGATCAGGCACCGGTGCGGAAAAGGTAACTTATTTCTACCAGGTAGCGGAACGCCCTTTGTTTACCCTCAACGGCCAGCATTTGATCTCACAAAGCCTGGCCTTGTGTGGCGGCGAAAATGTGTTCGCTGATGAACCTGTGTTGGCGCCCCAGATCAGCCTGGAGGCCGTTCTGGTGCGCAACCCGGCCGTCCTGTTTGCGGCTGTCGTTGAGGGCCAGCCTGACCCTTTGGCGGCCTGGCTGGCATGGCCCAGGCTACAGGCGGTGAAAGATCAGCGTTTATACCGCTTGTCTGCCGACAAGATTTCCCGTGCCACCCCGCGTATGTTGGAGGAAGTGGTTACAGCATGTAATCTGTTGCACGCGCAACAAAAGCCGGAGGCCAGGTAGAAACCCCATGGAGCCCGCCCTGATCAACTCACCCGCAGGCGTCATGGCCGTGCTGATTGCCGTGGTCAGCTTCTGGTTCTGGGTGGAGCAGAAAACCCAGGCACGCATCTTCAATTTCTTACCCCCGCTGCTGTTCATTTACGCCTCACCCGTAGTGCTTTCCAACAGCGGTCTGATTCCTTTCAGCAATCCCGCCTACGATTTCCTGCGTGAATACGGCTTGCCCATTTTCATCGTCCTGATGTTGCTCAAGGTGGATATTCTCGGTGCGGTGCGCATCATGGGTAAGGGTGTATATGTCATGTTGCTGGGCAGCATCGGTGTGGTGATAGGTGGCGTGCTGGCCTCTGTTTTGGGTCAGATGCTCATTACACCGGCATCATTTCCACTGCACTTTCCACTGCCCGCAGACAGCTGGAAAGCGTTCGGTACGCTGGCCGGCAGTTGGATCGGCGGCACCGGCAATATGACCGCTGCCCATGCGGCGCTGGATGGTGATGCCAGCCACCTGACCATGGCAGCGGCTGCCGATCAGATGATTTATCTGATCTGGCTACCCATACTGCTGGGCTCGAAGGCCTTTGCGAAGAGGTTCAATGCCTGGGCCAGGGTTTCTCCGGATCGGTTGGCCATGATGGACAAGGCCGCGGCCGCCATGGACGATTCCGAACAGGCTCCTGGCATGACGCAGTTTTTGGCCCTGGCCTTGCTGGCAATCAGTGTTACCTGGGTTTCCATGCGACTATCCGTGGCGCTCCCGGAAATATCAGCGGGCGGAGCCACCATCATCAGTGCCGGTACCTGGCTGATATTACTGGTAACGACACTGGCACTGATTGCCTCTGCAACACCGGCTCGGACTTTACCAGCGGCACAACCCATCGCCATGGCCATCATCTATGTTTACGTGGCCCGAATTGGCGCAACCATGGATTTCAGCCAGCTCAATATGCAAACGGTAGGTGCCTTTATTGCCATGGCGTATGTATGGATATTCATCCACGGTGCTTTCATTCTGCTGGGTGCCTGGCTGTTCCGGGTGGATATACACACCGTGGCCATCGCTTCTGCTGCCAATATCGGTGGCGCTGCTTCGGCACCCATCGTTGCAGCGCATCACCGGGCATCGCTGGTACCGGCATCCATACTGATGGCCATGATCGGTTATGCACTGGGTAATTACCTGGCCATCCTGACCGGACGACTGGCGCAATTGATGTCGGGTGGATGATTAACCGTTGAGAAAAACCGGATTCAAAGTCACACAGGCACCGAGGTAGGTATGAAATACACGCATTCTTTGATTACCCTGCTGATTACCAGCGCCCTAACGATTTCCGCACAGGCCAACCCCGTGTTGCTCGAGTGTGCGCAGCTGCTGGATGTTGAAGCCGGAAAATTACTCAAACAGCAACAAGTGCTGATAAATGGAAACCTTATCGAGGCGGTGGGTAGCGAGATCAAGGCTCCCTCGGATGCCCGGCGCATCGAACTTGAAACCTGCCTGCCCGGGTTGATGGACATGCACGTGCACCTGGGTGGCCAGTCAGCGCCCAACAGCTACATCAAACGCTTTCAGCAGAACGAAGCCGACTACGCCTTAAGCTCTGCCTATTATGCCGGCATCACCCTGCGGGCCGGCTTCACCACTGTGCGCAACCTCGGTGATGCCTATAATTCTTCAATTGCGCTGCGCAATTCCATCAACAGCGGCCAAACCGTGGGGCCAAGGGTATTTACTTCCGCCCGCAGCATTGCAACTACCGGCGGACACGCCGATCCTACCAACGGATTCCGTCACGACCTGATGGGCGATCCTGGCCCGGCTGATGGCGTCATCAACAGCGCTGACGATGCGCGCAAGGCCGTGCGCCAGCGCTACAAGGATGGCGCTGACTGGATCAAGGTGACCGCCACAGGTGGCGTGCTCTCGTTGGCCAGGAATGGGCTGAACCCACAATTCACCCAAGCGGAGCTTGACGCCATCGTCGCTGCTGCCACCGATTACGGCATGGGTGTGGCAGCCCACGCGCATGGCGCCGAAGGCCTGAAACGCGCGGTTTTGGCCGGAGTGACATCCATCGAACACGGCACGTTCATGGACGAGGAAACCATCCAGTTGATGAAGCAGAAAGGTACCTGGTACGTACCCACCATTACGGCCGGCCGTTTCGTAGCGGATAAAGCCGGAATCGACGGCTATTTCCCGGAGGTGGTGCGGCCCAAAGCGGCTGCAGTCGGCCCGCAAATCCAGGACACCTTTGCCAAAGCCTGGAAGGCTGGAGTCAGGATTGCTTTTGGTACCGACATGGGCGTGGGCCCACACGGCGAGAATGCGCAAGAGTTTGCCTATATGGTTGAAGCCGGCATGCCGGAACTGGAGGCCATTCGCTCTGCCACGCTGAATGCAGCGGAATTGCTGCAACAAAGCGAGCATCTTGGCAGCATCAGCGTGGGTAAATATGCGGATATCATTGCCGTTGCTGGCAATCCGCTGCAAGATATCAATGTTTTACGGAAAGTCGAATTTGTGATGAAAGACGGTAAAGTCATTTCGCTCGACTGAGATTTGAATCGCAGTTTTATCAGCTGAAACAAGGAGCACATCCATGATTGGTTACCTGATGGTCGGTTCGAACGATTTATCCAGGGCAGTCGCCTTTTACGATGAGGTACTGGGCATGTTGGGCGCCAAACGCACCATGGAAGCAGAAGGCAAGTACGTCGCCTGGGGAACCGCTATGGACAAACCCGGTTTTGCAGTGGGCAAACCCTATGACGGCAAACCTGCCACTGTAGGCAATGGTTGCATGACCGCGTTCGCGGTTGATTCGAAAGAAAAAGTGCATGCGGTCTATGACAAAGCCATTGCATTGGGTGCCAGGGATGAAGGCCCGGCTGGCCCACGCGGTGATAATTTCTATGCGGCTTATTTCCGTGATCTGGATGGCAACAAGCTGAATGTTTATTACGCCTCCTAAGAAAGCTTCGTAACAGCTCAGAAGTGAATGCCACCTCCGTTCAGGCTCCAGATGCTGAAGTTCAGGGCCAGGGCAAAAACCAGCCACAGCAGATAAGGCAGCATCAACCATGCGGCCGGTTTTGATAGCAACGAGAAAGCCTTGATACACAGAACCACCACACCGGTCAGCAGGGCCATTTCTGCCATGGCCCAGCCGATACGGGTGAGGCCAAAAAACAGCCAGGTCCAGGCTGCGTTCAGGCCCAGTTGTATCAACCACCAGGCCAGTGCGCCCAGGCGCGCTGGATGCCTGCTTTCCCACACTTTCCACATGGCAATGGCCATCATTACATAGAGGATGGACCAGACAGGTCCAAACAACCAGGCGGGCGGAGCCCAGCCGGGCTTGTTCAACAGGGCGTAATACTCACCGGCAGGAAACTGCGAACCCAGCCAGGCTGCAAGCACCACCAAACCGAGGAAAACAGCCAATGAAACCATGCGTGTCATGCAAAAACTCCTGACCCTTGTGCGGGTCCAAGATTAACACGACTGCGGGGTCGGACGATTGGGTCTGGCGAAGTTCTGCAGCTCTGAATATTGATAAAGTTGTCTGTTGAATAAAGCACAGTAAAAATACCGGGCAAAATGTCTGGTAGTGTGCTGTTGCTCTGGAACGAGTAACGGGAGTCTGTTTAAAGAATGTTCAAAGCCAAAAAAACGATATTGGATTTGGTGAATGACTGAATCACTGATTTACCTGGACCCGGCCAGCCCGCTCAATTTGCAGGCACAGATTCGCCAGAAGCTGGTCGACGCCATTTTGCAAGGCGTTATTCCGCCCGGCACCAGGCTGCCTTCTTCGCGAAAACTGGCCGAGCAACTGGGCGTAGCCCGCAATACGGTGGTACTGGCCTGTGAACAGCTGTTGCAGGAGCGCTTCATCGAAAGCCGCGAACGCAGCGGCCTTTATGTCAGCAAATCCGTATTGGAAGGCCGTGTCGGCTATTTCGGCGCCCCCTCTGCTGATACCGAGATGGACAGCTCCTGGCGGCGACGCATTCGCCTGAAACTGCAGGCCCCGCCACAATTTCAGGTGCCGGCCCATTGGCGGCGCCACCCTTTTCCTTTTATTGATGGCTACTTCGATACCTCGCTGTATCCCACCGCACAGTGGCGTGAAGCCAGTCGTCTGGCACTGGGCAGCCGTGTGGTCAGCGATGGGTCGGTTACAGAAGGCTCCGCCGATGATCCGGCGCTGATTGAAGAAATCCGTACCAAAATGCTGCCGCACCGTGGTATCAGTGCCAATGCCGACCAGATACTGATTACCAGTGGTGAACAGAACTCATTGTATTTGTTGACCCGGCTGCTTACCGGGCCGGGTGTCAGGACTGCCATGGAAGACCCGGGCAACCCGCAGATGAGGCAATTGCTGCAACAGTCCGAAGCCGAAGTGCTGTACCAGCCGGTGGATGAGAATGGCATGGTAATCACCGCCGCATTACGCTCGGCGCAGGTGGTTTACGCTACACCCAGCCATCAGGTTCCTACCGCTGTAACCATGCACCGCCAGCGACGCCTGGCCCTGTTGAAGCAAGCCAGGCAGCACGACCAGGTCATCATCGAAGATGATTTTGAGCACGAGCAAAATTACCTGGGACAACCACAACCTGCCTTGTACAGCATGGATCAGAGCATGGACCAGGACAGGCGGGTGATCTATGTATCGGGCTTACCCAAAATGCTGTCGCCAGGACTGCGCATCGGTTTTATCGTGGCAGCTCCCGAACTGATCCGCGAAGCACGAAAATTGCGCCAGATGGTGATCGGTCGGCCCAGCCTGTTAACCCAACGTACCGCTGCGCTGTTTCTGTCTCTGGGGCACTACGATGCTTCCATGGCACGTTTGCACCGGGTATTGGGACAACGCTGGGATGCTCTGCGCCAGGCCCTTAACCATTATTACCGTGGCGCACAAATAACTTTGCCTACCTCCGGAGGAACGGCCCTGTGGGTGGAATGTCCGGGTTTTACCAGGGCTGAAGCCCTGGTCGACGAAGCAGCACGACGTGGCATATTGATCGAGCCTGATTCACATTACTACGGCACCCGCCGCCAGCCGCGGAATTTCTTTCGCATGGGTGTAACCAGTATCCCGGAGGAACAAATCCGTGAAGGCGTGCGGCAACTGTCGGAATTGATACGTGAACTGTCCGGTGATCGCATCGAAAAGCTGGCAGATGACGGGACGGACATCATGAGCGGTGATCAACTGGCAGATCTCCTGCCCGACGCGACCATCTACTACAAAACATTTTATGGTGACCCTTGCACCATCGAGCTGCACAAAGACGGCAGCATGACCGGCCGGGCCGGACATGCCAATGAAGATTGCGATAAAGGCCGGTGGTGGCTGGAAGATGATCTGTACTGTCGACAATGGGAAAACTGGGGTTACGGTGAAGTCAGCAAACTATTGGTCACAATAAACGGGAATCGCATCAACTGGTGGCGTCCGGGCAACCTTTTGCTGGTGGATTCGGGCATTCTCGGTGCTTGAAGCCCGGGCTTTGTTGTCAACTGGACTCATTTCCCCATCACATCTGGTTCTATCTACAGGCGCCACCCGCACCTAAGCTTGAATCCACTGCGGCCGAACAGGCTGTCTCCCAATTTTCAGCTCAAAAGGTCATCATCATGAGCCACCTGGCCATAGCCGGTCTGCAACTTGAACTCAGCTCCGAAGACAACCTGTCGACCATCGAACAGGAAATCGATCAGGTCAAAAAGCGTTTTCCCTTTATCCAGATGGTCGTTCTGCCGGAACTTTGCACTTTTGGTGCCAGTACCGAACTGGCGGTCGAACTGCCGGGCGAAGTGGAAAACTGCTTCCGTGAAGCAGCGCGCCGCAATGATGTCTGGCTGATTCCCGGTTCAATTTTTGAAAGACGCGAAGGCAAGGTTTTCAACACCGCGCCGGTGATCAATCCGGCGGGTAAAGTGGTTGCACGTTACTCCAAGCGTTATCCGTTCCTGCCCTATGAAAAAGGCGTCACACGTGGCGACAATTTCGTGGTCTTCGAAGTACCGGGTGTGGGCAAGATCGGGCTGATGATTTGCTACGACATGTGGCATCCGGAAATGACCCGGCAGCTGGCCTGGATGGGCGCCGAAGCCATCATCGTACCGACCCTGACCAACACCATAGACCGGCACGTGGAATTGGCCATGGCCAAGGCCAATGCAGCTTTCAATCAGGTTTATTTCGTCAACATCAACATCGCCGGCCGCCTGGGGAACGGTCAATCCATTGTGGTGGGACCGGATGGCAACGTGATTCATCAATCTCCGTCGACACGCGAAATCATCATCACCGAGCTGGATTTTGAATACGTCAGACGCACGCGTGAAAGGGGTATGCATGGTGTGGTTCAAACCCTGAAAAGTTTTCGTGATGCCGATGTTTCCTATCCGGTGTACCAGGCTGGTGCCGGGCCGGGCGCATTCAAAAAATTGGGAGCCTTGAAGTTACCCGTTTGTGGCCAGGAACAGG
>CAZRTG010000007.1:0-12078 GCA_964602895.1 uncultured Wenzhouxiangellaceae bacterium | reverse complement strand
TTTGAGAAACTCAATCCAAAAATGGAGCCAGGACATGAATTCTGCTCGCAAGAACCAGACACAGACCCAAAACCCCACGACTCTTACCAACGGTACAGGGACCACCCACAGGAAAACTACCGGTAATACGGTATTGAGCACTGCCATTCATGCCGCGCTGATTTCCAGCCTGTGCATACCGGCAGCCATGGCCCAGGACCAAGCCAGGCAATCCGGCGGCGAATTCATGATGGAAGAAGTCATCGTGACGGCCACACGCCGCTCCATGTCTTTGCAGGATGTACCGTTCAATATTTCTGCCATCAGCGGGGATTTTATCAACCAGGCCGGCATCCTTGATGCTACCGAACTGATGCGTGATGTTCCTGGTGTAACCATTGCGGACGGTGGCGGTCGTGCTTCCGAGACCAATGCCAATATCATGATTCGCGGCATCAACATCGACCCCAACAGCACCGATCGTAACTATCTTTCGGCACCTACAGTTTCTGTCTATGTCGGTGATACCCCGATGTACGCCAACTTTGTGCTGCGTGATATCCAACGCGTGGAAGTCCTGCGGGGACCACAGGCTACCCTGTACGGTTCCGGTTCTTTGGGCGGCACCGTGCGCTATATCATGAACAAGCCGGATGCCAGCCAATTTGAAGCCAACGTGGGACTGGATCTGAGCACCACCGATGGCTCCAGCGGTAACAACTGGAACGGCGATTTCATGGTGAATATTCCCATGGGCGACACGCTGGCCTTCCGTGCCAGCGGTGGCCGGGTCGACAACGCCGGTGTCATTGACTATGTGAATGCCTACCAGACCGATAGCAATGGCGTTCCATTGGCCGAAGGTGGCGATGTGCTCGATGGCGGCCCGGTCTATTACAACAAAAAGGATGCCGACACGGTTGAAGTCAATTTTGGTCGTGCCGCGCTGGGTTGGACACCCAATGACAGGTTCGAGGCACAACTGAGCTACCAGTTCCAGGAAGGCGATTTTGGTGGCCGTCGGCAGATGACTACGGCAGATAATGGCTACGGCGAGCCTTACGGTAAGTATGAACTGGGTGCAGTAGTGCTGGAGCCAGCATCCAATGAAGCCAAAATGGCGGCTTTGGAACTGGATTACGATATGGGTTTTGCCACCCTCAGTTCCAGCACTTCCTACTATGATCGCAGCTTCGACAGCGCCACCGACAATACCGGCTTCAGCGCCGCCCAGGATATCGCCTGGGCACCCGGGCATTCATGGCTTTATTACTACGGCTACGGTGGCTATCGTCGCCCCGCCATGACCGCCTATCGCACGGCATCTGAAGATGCCATCGTGCAGGAGTTCCGCCTGGTATCCAATACCGACGGCGCCATTGACTGGGTCGCCGGCCTGTATTACATGGATCAATCCGGCGACTCCACCCAGCGCACCACCCTTCCGGGCTTTCAGGAATGGCGCGATGTCAGTGGCTGGGCCAATGAATACTATGGCCCCAGTAACGACACATTCCTGTGGAATTATGACAAGAGTTTCAAGGATTTCGCAGCGTTTGGCGAGTTGACCTTCCATCCCACTGAAAAAATGGACGTTACCGTTGGTGCCCGTTGGTTTGACAACGAGAATACCGTGACATCCATGACGGCTTTACCTATCTGGATGGGCAGCGTGTTTGATTTCGGTTATCCGGCAGTTGAAACCAATACCGAAAAAGACAGCGATTTCCTGTTCAAAGGCAATATCGCTTTTCATATCACGGACAATCAAATGCTTTATGGCACGTTCTCCCAGGGTTACCGCCGTGGCGGCACCAACGCATCGCCGGTATGGACCCCCGATTGCGTGCGCTATTGCAATGATCCGTCCTATTCCACGTTCAAAAGCGACTCGGTGGATAACTTCGAAATCGGTCTGAAAGGCTCAACTGACAGGTTGAGCTATACCGTCTCGGCCTTCTACATCGACTGGACGGATCCACAACTCAATACGGCTACGCCTGAAGGTGCATTTTATGCAGTGGTCAATGGCTCTGAAGCCTCATCCAAAGGCCTGGATGCCGAGTTGACCTGGGCCATTACGGATACCTTGAAATTCTACGGTGGTTATTCCTACGTCGATGCCAAGCTGGATGAAGATCTGTATGTACCCATTGGAAACCCGGACGCTCCGGCGCAACGCCTGGAAGCCAGCGCTGGCAACCAGTTGCCCGGCACACCCGAGAACGCGGTGAACCTGTCACTCACGCATTCCTATGCCTTGAACAATGGGCTGACCTGGGAAAACCGCGGTTCGATGTACTGGCAGGATGAAACCGAGAACTCGGTGCTCAATTCGCCGGACTGGAATCTGACGCTGGACTCGTTCTCCTTGTGGAATTTCTCAACCATGCTGTTGGCCGATAGCTGGGCTTTGCGCCTGTACATCAAAAATGCCTTCAACGAAGAAGGCAGCACGGCTGAGTTCAAGGAGGGCTATCTGCAATCCCGCCCTGAGGATTATTTCTTCGGCAACGGTCAGAAAACCTTTATCGCGCAACCGCGGACGGTGGGTGTTTCATTCCGCTATTGGTTCTGATCCCTTGTCGGGCTCCCCGCGAGGAACAGAAAGCACAGCGAGGAAAAACCGGGCTCAGCCCGGTTTTTCTTCATATAGACTGCCCCATATGAACAACGGCGAAAACAAAACCGGACTGGTAGCGCGAATCTACCGCTTGATGGATCAGCACGATTTCCAAACCGCTGTAAAACTGTGTGAACAGCTGACCGGGCAACACCCGGAATTCGAACCCGGCTGGGTCGTGTCTGCTGAATTTTTTCTGCGGGTCAATAATCCCGCCAGAGCATTGGAGTTGGCTCAACAGGCTGTTGCGCTGTCACCCGACAACATCAACTGGTTGATATTGCAGGCGCGTTGCCAGCTGGAATGCGGTAAAACTGCCGCAGCCCGCTATTCTATTGAACGTATTGAAGCGGTAACTGACCTGACTCCACAGCAACACAACGAATTGGGCATGTTGCTGTCGCGGGTCGATGCGCATCGTTCCGCACACAACATTACCAGCGAGCTGTCGAAGCGCAGCCCAATGAGGTGGAATTCCTGTTCAATCTGGCCACTTCACATCGTTTTCTGGGTGAAATCGACCAGGCAGAAAGCACCCTCAACACCGTACTCAGGCTACAGCCCACCGATCACGAAGCAGCGGCCATGCGCTCTTCATTGCGCAAAGCCCTGCCCGATAACAACCATGTGGACGAGTTGAAGGTTACTTTTTCCAACCTGCCATTGAGCCCGGCCGGGCAAACTTCCTTCTGTTACGCATTGGCCAAAGAGTTGGAGGACCTGGGTGAATACCCCGAATCGTTCGCCTGGCTGAAACATGGCGCCGACGTGCGCAAGGCGGGCATGACCTACCGGGTAGCCACTGATGTCGAAATCATCGACGGCATCATTCAGCACTTTGATGCAGCGTTCTTTTCCAAACAGGACCCCCAACAGAACACTGATCGGGAGCAGCAGAAAAGCAGCCAGGAAGCTTTCTTTATCATCGGCCTGCCCCGTTCGGGCACCACGCTGTTAGAGCGTATTCTGGGCTCGCACCCGGATGTCCACGCTGCCGGCGAGTTGGGCCATTTCGGTATCGAACTGACCAAGCTGACACGCACCAGGCTGGCTGATTCGTCGGGTAATCGTAAACCCGACCGCCAGGAATTTGTGGCCGCTTCAAGAGAAATTGATTTTCCCCTGTTGGGCAGAAACTACATCCAAAGTACCCGGCCACAGACCGGTCATACAGCGCACTTTATCGACAAATTGCCATTCAATTATTTGTATGCCGGTTTGATTCACCGTGCCTTGCCCGGCAGCAGGATCATCAGCCTGCAGCGCCATCCCATGGACAGCTGCTATTCCATGTACAAGCAGCTGTTTCGCGATGCCTATCCGTTTTCATACAGTCTCGAAGATCTGGCCGAATACTACCTGGCCTATCACCGTTTGATGCAGCACTGGGATACGGTCATACCGGGCGTGATACACCGCGTGCAATACGAGAGTCTGGTAGCCGATACCGAAGGCGAAGCCCGGCGTCTGCTGGCGCATTGCGGGCTGGATTGGCAGGATCAGGTACTCGAATACCATCGCAACCGCAGCGCATCCACTACCGCCAGTGCAACCCAGGTACGGCAAAAGGTATACACCAGTTCGGTGGGTAAATGGCAGCACTATGCCAAAGAACTGGAACCCCTCAGACAACGACTGGAACAGGGGGGCGTTGATTGCTCGCCATCGCCCTTGGCCAAACCCTGATCGTGAACCCTGATCGTGAACGCAATTGAGAGAATCCGACCATGATTTTTGATCGCTTCCCCAAAGTCGACCCAAACAGCATGGCTGCGCGGGTGTTTCTCTCTTTCCTGGCCACTTCCGGCATGTTCTACGTGAACATACTGCCGGCACTGGTAGATGGCCTGAAAACCGCTTTGGGCTTCAGCAACCAGCAAGCTGGCTCGGTGGTGTCTGCCAATATTTATGGTGCGGCACTGGGTGCTTTCCTGATCGTATTCCTGGTCAAAAAGCTCAATTGGCAATGGACTTCATTGATCCTTTTACTGGGCATGATCAGCATTGATTTTGCCTCTATTTACGTAACACACGCCGACACCATGCTGGCTTTGCGTGCCCTGGACGGCTTTATCGGTGGCATGCTGGTGGGTACGGCTTATTCGGTTTTCAGCCGCACCGAGCAACCGGACAGAACATTCGGAGTCCTGTTGTTCGTTCAGTTTGGTCTGGGTGGACTGGGTGTGATGATGTTGCCCGGTCTGGTAGGGCTATTCGGCACTCAGGCCTTGTTCCTGGCTCTGATCGCTTTCAGTACAACCGCTCTGGTCATGTTGCCGTTTCTGCCAGCCTATCCGGTCAATGCAGAGGAAGCCGCCGCGAAAAAGCTGGCGCACGGGAAGATCAAGGTTTTTCCATTGGTGCTCACCCTGATCGCCATTTTCCTGTTCCAGGCTTCCAATAACGCGCTGTACGCCTACATCATCGGTCTGGCCAAGTTCTTTGGTCAGGAAGGGGCCATTGTCACCAACACTCTGGGTGTTTCAGCCTGGCTTGGGCTGCTCGGCGCAGGCCTGGTGGTTTTGATTTCGGATAAAATCGGTTACCAGAAAGTACTCTGGGCCGGTATGGCTGTGACCATTGCAGGTAACAGCGCACTGCTCTACAGCGGCATCAATGTGATGTGGATCCTCGCCAACTGCCTGGTCGGCATTACCTGGGCCTTCACCATCGCTTACCTGATGGGGCTTGTTTCACGCTTCGACAGCGCCGGGCAAATGGCCGCATTGGGCGGCTTCGCCTCCAAGGTCGGCCTGGCCTCCGGACCGGCTATGGCGGCCCTGTTCCTGGGCGAAGACAACTACGTCAACGTCATCTGGGCATCCGTGTTCGGCCTGGTGCTCTGCCTGCTGTTTGTCCTCTATCCCGCCCGAGTGCAGGACAAAGTATTAAAGGGGACGGGGCAAATTAATTGAAATTAAAGGGGACGGGGCAAATTAAACGTCAATTAATTTGCCCCGTCCCCTTTAAGAAAGAGTTGACTCGGCAGCTGCTATGAGAGTTAATAGGGGATTACGTAAACGATTCTCATTAAGGTTTGATTATGAGTCACCTGCGCAAGACGGCTTTTGTTCTCTGCACCTCACTGATGTGCTTGCTATCGACTGTGGCATTGGCCCAGCCATCGGTTGCGGACTATCAGGCAGCCGTGCGGCAACTCTGGCAGTTGTTGGATTATATTGCAGTTGACTATGAGGGGGCAGTTTCTGCGGGCCAGATTATTAACGAGATCGAGTACGCCGAAATGCGTGACTTCACCCGACGCGCCACTGATGGTCTCAAGGCATTGCCGGCCTCGCCGGAACGACAGGAACTGGTGGATCTGTCGAAAGATCTGGTGGCGGCAGTCGATGCAAAACTTGATCCGGCAGAGATTTCATCGACGGCTCTGGCACTTGCTGACCGGTTGCTGCAAGCCTACCCGATACCGGCGGTGCCACTGAGCACCCCGGATCTGCAACTGGGCAGCACCTTGTACCAGGAGCAGTGCGTTTCCTGTCACGGTGTCAGTGGAGCCGGCGATGGACCCCTGGCAGCCGGATTGGATCCGCCACCGATTGCCTTTACCGACCCGGATCGCGCAAGCTCGCGCAGCCCCCTTGCGCTCTATCAGGCCACCTCACTGGGCGTGCCCGGAACCTCGATGCCGCCCTTTGACCAACTTTCCGAACAGGAACGCTGGGCCCTGGCCTACTACGTCAGCACACTGTCCAATGACCCGGCGATGCGTGCCGAGGGAGAAACCTTATGGCAGGCTGATGCCAGTCGGTTTGGACTGACAGATCTGACACAACTCACAGCGGAATCCGAGCGTAGCCTTGCACAAAGGGTTGGCCCCGATGAAGCCCGCGATGTTCTGGCCTACTTGCGTGCCCATCCACAGGCCGTACTCAGCGAAACGTCCGGCAGTACCGCTCTGGCGCGGGAACGACTGCAAGAAAGCCTGGAGGCTATGCGGGGCGGGGACGAGTCCCTGGCAATTCGTCTGGCATTGTCGTCCTACCTGGACGGATTCGAGCCACTGGAACCCAGGCTCCTGATACAGAATTCGAAAATGATGCATGAAGTCGAGAACGGCATGCTGGCATACCGTGGCGCTCTCACCAAAGGAGATACCGCTGAGGCTGAGCGTCTGGGCAAAGAACTTTCCCGGCTTTTGCTTCGAGTTGAGCAAGAGTTGGACACCTCCGGGGCCAACAGCAACTGGTCCACCTTTCTGGGTTCGTTCACCATCCTGCTTCGTGAAGGCCTGGAGGCTTTGCTGGTCATCGCCGGCATGATGGCGTTCCTCAAAAAAGCCGAGCGAACCGATGCTTTACCCTATGTGCATATTGGCTGGATTGCCGCATTGGCGGCTGGCGTGCTGACCTGGGTTGTAGCGACCTATTTTGTGAGTATCAGTGGCGCCAGCCGGGAGATGACCGAGGGCATATCTTCTTTGTTTGCAGCGGTGGTCTTGCTCGGCGTGGGCCTGTGGATGCACCACAAGAGCTCGGCAGGTCGTTGGCAGGCGTATATCAAAACCAAACTTTCATCGGCAATGTCGAAACGCACAGGAATTGCGCTGTTCACGTTGGCATTCGTAGCGGTTTATCGGGAAGTATTTGAGACCGTGTTGTTTTATTCGGCCCTGTGGGTAGAAGGCAATGGACAGGCTTTGTTGGCAGGGTTGGTCGCTGGAGCGCTGGTTTTAAGTGTTCTTACGTGGGTTATATTAAAAACCAGTGCCAGGATGCCCATCGGCAAGTTCTTTTCCATCAGTTCAATTGTGGTTGCGATACTTGCTGTGGTACTGACCGGCAAGGGAATTTCTGCGCTGCAGGAAGCGGGCGTAGTCGCTGCAACCCTGTTTTCAGGCCCCAGAATCAATGTGCTGGGAATATACCCAACCGTAGAATCTGTTGTGGCCCAGATCGCTGTCGCGCTCTTCGCGTTGCTTGGTTTTGCGGTAAATGCCGTGGGCCACAGGCAACTGCAGACCGCAAACCCACATTAACTCCAGGCCCTTTTAGGATATACTTTTCATGCCCCATCCAATTCCAGACAGAATAACCGAGGTAACGCATGAAAATTTATCTGATTCCAATTTTACTGATGGGGATGGTCAGCCTTTCCCCGTCTACATTTGCCGCGGGTGACGTCGCTGCGGGTAAGGCGCTTTACAGTTCCTGTGCAGCCTGCCACGGTGCCGAAGGTCAGGGCAACGTAGTCATGAACGCACCCCGACAGACCGGCCTGGACGCAGCCTACCTCGAACGTCAGCTGATTAATTTCCAGCAGGGCATACGCGGCAACGATCCGAAAGATCCGCTGGGCATGCAAATGGCCGCCATGGCCAAGACCCTTCCCGATGAAAAAGCGGTGGCCGACGTTGTTGCCTATATCCAGACTTTACCGGTTGTCCCTGCGCCGGTTACCGTACAGGGCGACGTTGCTGCAGGGAAAAAATTGTACGCGATATGCAGCGCCTGCCATGGTCCTGACGGAAAAGGGATAGCTGCCATGAATGCGCCGAGACTGGCGGGACAGGATGATTTCTACCTTGTTACCCAGCTGAAAAATTTCAAATCCCACGTGCGCGGAGCCAATCCCAAGGATTCATTTGGCCAGCAGATGGCGCCCATGGCGCAGACCCTGCCTGATGACGAAGCCATTAACAACGTGGTGGCTTATATCAACACGCTGCAATAAGCAGTAGGCAATACTGTGTCACAAAAGGCGGCTTCGAAGCCGCCTTTTGTGTTTTAAACCACTGACACCAAACGCTTTATTCTCGCAGGTATTGTTGCAGACAGGCGTTGACTTCAAATATCAGACCAGCCCGGCAGCCAGCGTGCTTTTCAAAGTCTGGCCATCACCTCGTTGAGTGCATTAACCAGCACATCGGCATTGGCTTTTGAGAACACCATGGGCGGGCGGATTTTGACCACGTTGTCGAAAGGCCCGGTGGTGCTGAGCAGTACTCCGGCGTCACGCATGGCTTCAGCGATTTGATTCGCGCGTGCCGTATCGGCTTCCAGACTGCCCGCTTCGCGAACGATTTCCAGGCCATAGAACAGGCCTTTGCCACGCACGTCTCCAATGCATCCGTGTTGCTGTGCCAAAGAGCGCAAATTCGAAGCCAGGTATTGACCGGTGTTATGCACGTTTTGCAGGATGTTTTCCTGCTCTATGACATCCAGCACCGCAAGACCCACCGCAGCCGAAACGGGGTTGCCGCCAAAGGTATTGAAGTAGTGAAATTTCTCTGCAAAAGCCTGTGCTATAGCTGGTGTGGTAACCACCGCTGCCAGCGGATGACCGTCGCCGATGGGCTTGCCCATGGTCACGATATCCGGCACCACGTCCGAATCTTCAAAGCCCCATACATGATCGCCCAGGCGGCACAAGCCCGACTGCACTTCATCCGCCACGCACAAACCACCGGCCGCTCTGACCCGGGCATAGGCTTCACGGAAATAGCCTTCCGGCGCGGGTAGCGCACCGTTGGAATCGAAAATATTGCAGGTCATAAACATGGCCGGTTGCTGACCGTGACCTTCCAATTCCTTGATCGCCTCACCCACCTTGGTCGCATATTTCGGCCCCAGATCCGCTTCACCATAACGAAAACTGCCGCGAAAGCCATTCGGCGGTTCTGCGGTTGCCAACCATTCGGGCTGCTCGGACACCGGATACTCGGCAGTCGATAATTCGGTTACCACAATTGAGTTGCCGTGATAGGAATGATCGGAGACGATGGCGCCCTGGTGGCCGCTGATTGTACGGGCAATACGGAACGCCAGATCGTTCGCTTCAGTACCGGTACAAACAAACATGCAAACCGACAAGTCGCCAGGCAAGGTAGCCGTCAGGCGCTCGGCATAGTTCACCACGTGCTCGTGCAGGTAGCGGGTATGGGTATTGAGCGTGGCTGCCTGTTTCGACAGGGCATTCACCACATGCGGATGACAGTGGCCCACCGAGGCGACGTTGTTATAACAATCCAGGTATTTCTTGCCATCCGCATCAAACAGCCAGACACCCTCGCCTTTTACCAGATGTACAGGCTCACGGTAAAACAGATGATAAGTGGGACCCATGACGTGTTCGCGTCGTTGCAACAATGCCTGATTTGTAGAAGTCTGTCTTGCCGGGCCCTTCTCACGCATGTTTCACTGCCTCTTTCAGTTGTTGGGCAAAATTCTGTCTGTCCAGCCCGGCCAGTTTTTGCAACATGGCAATGACACCGAGTTGATCCCTGCTGACAAAGTCAGGCGGGTACTCCATGTTACGCCGCCTGAACTCAAACAACTGTAACACCATGATCTGCCGAACCATCACCAGATCCAGCAGCAGGTCCAATTCGTCGTTTTGCAATGGCAGGATGGAGTGGTAACCGCGGGTAATTTCCACCGCAGCTGAAACCGGGTCAGCAGCAGCTTCCATAAAGTCCGAAACACAGGCAGCCAGATCGCAAATCAGTGGCCCAAAGATCATGTCACCAAAATCGATGACGCCAGTTACAGTTTCGTCCTGTTCCGACCCGCGCAGCAGATTGGCACCATGGCCATCCTGATGGATCACCTGCATACGCTGAGCCAACAGCTGTGGGAAAACCACCGATTCCAGCCGTTTAAAACAGGCCGGCAGCCAGTTGCCCAGCTCGGCAGGTAGCAAATCCCGCAACTGGTTTGAAAAGACCAGCCCATTGGCTATATTCCAGGGCATGAAATGTCGGCTGGCGGGATGCTCAAAACCTTGCAGCGCCAATCCCAAACGTGCAATAAAACCGCCCAAACCCTGCAAGCCTGCTGGCGAAGGAAACGGACCCTGTTGATAAGGCTGACCAGGCAGCCAGCTCAACAAGCGCACTGCGTGTTGCCCTGCAGTGCTTTGCACCTGGCTGATCATCCGGCCTTCCAGATTGGCAACCATACGCGGCACGGGCAATTGGCTGTCCTTTTGCGCAATATGGCACAAGGCCTGCACCTGCATTTCAACCACATCAGCGGGCTCGGTGCTGCCCGATATTTTCAACACAAACTGTTTGCCGTCGAAACAACGCAGCCTGTGGTTCAAATCCCGCTCACCGTCCAGCGCTGAAAACTCTCCGGCAACACCATAAAAGTCTTTGGCGATCCTTTGCACCTCATCCAGCGTCAGTCGCGGCGGGTCGAAACGCAAATCTTCGATGCTCAACATCTTATGGCTGAAATCAACCGGGGACTGCATCAAACGGGTTCCCTCGCTGGAGTGCGAAACTTCCTGGCTTCATTTCCCACTTGTGGGTGACGGGGTACCAAAAATGCCAGTATCAGTGAACAGCAGGCCAGCCCCGCACCGGACAGAAAAACAACAGCCGGCGCAATTAACCAAAGCAGGCCAAAGCTGGCTGGGATAATGACTGCTGCGATGTGATTGATGGTAAAAGCCACGCTGGCCGTAGAGGCCATATCCTTTGGATCTGCAATCTTTTTGAAGTAACTCCGGATTGCAATGGCCATGGCGAACAGGACATGGTCCAGAACAAACAGGAAAGCAGCTATCCAGGCTACTTCTACAAATGCGTAAGCTGTAAAGATCAGGATCAAGCCGCTGTATTCCAGGATCAGTGTCACACGCTCTCCAAAACGTGCCACAAAGCGGCCAATACGCGGTGCCACCAGGGTATTGATGCTGTGATTCAACAGGTAAAGCAGCGCAATATCCGCTGCCGAATAGCCAAATTTTTCCACCATCAGAAAAGTGGCAAACACCATGAAAATCTGCCTGCGGGCGCCACTCAGGAAGGTCAATCCGTAATACAGCCAATAGCGCTTTCGCATCAACAGGTGTTTGTGTTGTGGCACGGTTTGTTCATAACGGGGAAACATTCGCCAGGCTAAAACAGCCACCAACACGGCCACGCCTCCTGCCAGTACATACAGAAACAGGTAATCCAGGCCCAGCCATTCCATGCACAGCCAGACCAGTGCAAAACCCAGCAGCGAGGCAATGGAAGTGGCTGCAGATATTCGTCCCAACACCAGCGGGGTTTGCTTCGTATCGAACCACTGCAAGGTCAAAGACTGCTGCACGGTGTAGAAATAATGAAAGCCGGTAGACATCAGCACGGTGGTGAAATACAGGCCGTATTCAGTAGGCAGATAGCCGGTCAGCGCTACGCCCAGGCCCAGCAGCAGCAAGGAAACCAGTGCGAAATTCTGCTCCTTGATCACCAGCAGGACAAATACCGTGGTAAAGGCCAGGAAGCCCGGCACTTCGCGCAGGCTTTGCAGAATGCCAATCTCCCTGCCGGTAAAAGCGGCAAATTCGATCACGAAATTATTCAGCAGCACATCCCACACCGCAAAAGACAATGCAGCCGCTGCCGAGGTGAGAAGCAGAAACGTTTCTGCCCGGTACGCGCGAGTTTTCATAAGCCGGATTGTCTCGCGGTTTTGGTTTCGTTGCTAACCCTTATGAAAACTCCGTGAAAACTCCGGACACCCATA